>DATEPC010000020.1:0-12611 GCA_035273405.1 Pyrinomonadaceae bacterium
GGCGACTAGCCACGCTTTAAAACGACGGGGGAAGGGTAATTTCACAACAAGTAAAGCCGGGACAAACAGGAAAGCAAAGGCCAGCTCGAACAATCAGACGACCGCTGATGCGACGCTGAACCGGAAAGCATTTGCGTTAGAAACTTTAGCGGTCGGTCGCGGACAAGTCAACCGCTGGATCAGTGTTTTTTGTGAGCAGCCCCTCATAAACTTGCAGGGTTAATTTCGCCGTCTTTTCCCAGGAGAACTGCGCCGCGTGTTCGATGCCCGATTGGGACATCCGGTTGCGCTCATTTTGGTTCTCAAGCAGCGTTGTGATGACCTGCGCCAACGCGCGTTCATCCGTCGGTTCGACCAGATGAGCGTGTGCGCCGAGAGTTTCGACATGCGCGGCGATCCGACTGGCGATGACGGGCGCGCCGCAAACCATGGCCTCGAGCGGCGGGAGGCCGAATCCTTCGTACAAAGAAGGATAAACGAACGCTTTGCAGGATGAATAAAGCGAGCGAAGATCCTCATCAGAGACGTACCCAATCATACGCAACCGGTCGCCGAAGTCTGCTTCAGCCACAGCACGATCGAATTCAGCCGTTAGCCAACCCTTTGGCCCGGCAATGATTAACTGAGGCCTGTGCTCGGTGTGTCGCAGCAACTCAGCGAATGCTCGCACCAGCGTGGGGAGATTTTTACGCGGCTCAATTGTTCCGACAGACAGGATGAAGTCATCAGCGATGCCCAGCCGTTGTTTTACCTCTGCCGTTTGACCTGCGGGCATTGGCCGAAATGTTTTACGCGGAGCGTACGGCGTGACGGTAACAATGTTTGAATCCAGCTTGAATCGATCGATCACTTCGCGTTTGATCGCTTCGATAGGCGTGATGATGCGGGCTGCTGAACGCACCATGATGGGCAATCTTCGGCGCGACCTGCGCGCAATTCGCCGGTCGTGTGTTTCGGGATGAGTAAAAAGAGACAGGTCATGCACCGTCAACACGTTGCGCCGGTAGCTTCGCAAGGGCACTTCGTAATTCGTGCCGTGGAACAGATCCAGCCCGGCCCACCGCACGTAACGGGGCAGACCGACGGCCCACCAGCGGCGGGTGATGAGATTCGTAGTCACCCTGACGGCACGCAGGTTTGGATAAGAGCTAACGTGCTTGAGCACTTCAGCGGGAAAATCGGCCGGCGCGATCAATTCGAAAGCGTGCTCGGGCGCAAGCCGCGCCAGTTCCGTCGCTAATTCGAACGTGTAATGACCGACGCCGGTCTTCGGCGAAACCAGAGGGAATCCATCCAATCCAATCTGCATGCTTTCAGGTGACGCAGCTGCCAAGGTTGCGCAGGGAATTTCCGGCTCCGAGACAATACCATTGCCGGCGCAAGATTTCCGCAGACCGCCCTGGCTTGACGTGATAAGATGCCGCGGCTCCCCCGGCGTTACCTGCCTCGCTTCAATCAGCATCCGATGATCCGAAAAGCACCCGGCATCGTCATCCTCCTGGTCGCAGTCACCGCGGCGCTAGTTCCTGCGCCTGCGTCCTCTGCATTCGAATCCCGGGAAGCTTCGCGCGAATCCCGGGAAGCTGTGGGATCCGCGGCGCATCGCTGGGTGCGCAACCCGCTGATCGTTTCGTTTTCCAGTTCGTTGAGTTCGCCGCCGCCGAACATTAAGCCGCGCAGCGACGTCGTGGGTGCACTGCGGCGAGCTTTCCAAAGCTGGGGTACGGTTGCCGGCGTACAATTCTTCGAAACTGCCTCGAGTGCCGAAACGATTAGTCCTCCGGCTGAAGGGGACGGAATCAATCTGATTTCTATCTCGAACGCGAACGCATCGCTGTTTGAATCATCAGACGCGCCCGCACGAACGCGCGTGTTTCATGATTCCGGAGGCGCGATCGTTGAAGCCGACATCGCTTTGAATCCGGCAACGCAGTTTTCGACCGACGGAACAGTGGGCACTTACGACTTGGAATCGACGTTCGCCCATGAGATTGGACACTTGCTTGGCCTTGAACACTCAGCGGTCATCGGCGCGACAATGCAGCCGCGCCAGGCGAAGAACGGCACATATGATCGGCCGGCGTTCAGCCAGCGCACATTGTCGGACGACGACGTAACGCAAGCTCGCTCTCGCTATGGCCCGACGGGCGCATCGATTGCCGGTCGAGCGATGACGAACATATCAGGGCGGGCGCGCGCAATCTTCGGCGCGCACTTTTTCGCCGAAGATGTGGCCAGCGGCCGCGTCGTGGCGAGCAGCGTCAGCTCGGCTTCGGGTCAGTATCGTATCGAAGGTTTGCGCGCCGGCGTCTACCGTGTCTTCGCACAGCCGCTGGTAGGGCCCGTCACGGCGACGGACATAGGCGCGAGCGGCAGAACTGCCGGTTTGACAGAGACCACGCCGGCGTTTCGCAGTTTTGTCGCGAGCTACTCGACGCCGTCGCAATCGCTTAACGTCAGTTCTAATTCAAATCTGAAGTTAGGCTTCGCAGTTTTTTCAGCCCCACCGGCGTTGACGCCGCGACTGCTCGGAATGAACGGCGAATTGTCCACGGCGCCTTTGCCTCTGCGCCCCGGTCAGACATTCACGATTTACATCGCGGGTGAAGGTGTGGACGATGTTTCACTCGAAGGAATTTCGTTCAGTTCGTCTTTTATCCATATTATCCGTGAGTCATTACGCGAGACTGCCTTCGACGTGACTTACCCAGTGATCGCGTTTGAGGCCACTGTCGATGCCGGTATTCAGCCGGGCGACTACACTATTCGCATACAATCGCGCAGCGGGGAACTCGCCTTTCTGCCCGGCGCGGTCACCATCGAAGGCCCCTAATCGCGTTTCGCAGGCGCGATTTTTCAGCCCTGGGGCTTGCCTTTAGAACAGCGCCAGCGTTAACATTCCCGCCGTCGAACCGACAGACGTTCATAAAACAACTCGCCGGGCCAATGCAGGCGATTACGGCAGCGGCTTTTTCTGGTAGCTTTTTATCCGAAAGACCTTAACGCGGAGGTTTCCTTATGGTTGATCTTCTCCTGTCAGTTGCAGGTCTGGGCTCGCTGGGTGGCGCGATTTTCACGTTCTACAAGTTCGTCACCGACACTACGCCCAGCGGCGGCAAGATGATGGGTTGGGCATCGCTGGCGTTAGCGATTGTTTTCTGCGCCTGCGCCCTTTTGCTCTTCCTGCGCCACGTGAATAAGGAAGAAGAGATTCACATCACCCAGTAATAGCTTGCAAGATTTAAGTGCCCCCTCGAGAGTGCCGACGGTTCGGCATTATCACGAACATTCGGCGGCGAATGGTTGGTGTGGATTTCACCGAACCCTGAGTTCAATCGGCGAACGCGGTTCCAGGAACTAGGACGACCGTTTGCGAACGCAGCGATCGCTCGGCGCAAGCGGTCGTTTTGTGAAGACGAGAGGCTAGAGACTGGTGGTTAGAGGCGGGAGGCTAGCTGGACAGGATGAAATCTCTGCGTCCTCGTGTCGGGCTTGAAATGTTCCAATCGATTTGCGTTCTAGCCTCCAGTCTCTAGCCTCTAGTCTCTAGCGGTTGAAAGGACGATACCTATGCTGACACCTTTGGCGTTTCTGATGTTTCAAGAAGGGATGCGGGCCACGCGGCCGACGTACTTCGCACCGGTGTTCGTCGGCTTGTTAGTAGCCGGGGGCATCGCCTGGTTGATCGCCTCGGTACTTGGCTTCGCCCGCGCGCGTGCGTTCGGCGCCTCAACGCGTTGGTTCAGCTTTGCCGCCGTCTCTCTGCTGCTGTATCACATCTATTGGATCGTCGTAGGGTTCATCGCGATTCTTGGCGCGCAGCAGAATGACTTCGATTCGGTGCTGGTGGCCGGCGCGTTTTTGAATGTCTTTGTGGTGATAGGCGCCATCTGCGCGATTTTAGGATTCGTGCGGCTTACGAATCCGCGGTAGTGGGTACGCACGCCTCCGGCGTGCAAAGCACGCGAGACGAGTGCGTACCGGCTGCGGCGTGCAGCAAGCCAGGAGGCCTGCGTACCGAATTTGATGAGTAAGCGATTATTTCTCGCCGCGTCTGCTTTGCTGGCAGTCGCGGCGATTGTGTTTGCGTTTTCAAGTTGGCGCGGCGGAGCAGGTTCCGCGCGCCCCGGATTTGTGCGCGCCAACGGCGTCCGCTTCGTGGCGGACGGCAAGCCTTTTCGTTTCGTCGGCGCGAACGTATCGGTCATGTACCGCGACGAAGATCGCGCCCGGATGCCTGAGACTTTGCGACAGGCGTCGCAAATGGGAATCAAAGTCGTCCGCGTCTGGGCTTTCGGGGAAGGCGGACCAGGTGACGTGAAGCCGATCGGCGATTTCAACGACTGGCCTCGGACGCACTCGTTTCGGACAAGGCCCGGCGAATGGAACGAAGCTGAATTCGTTTTTCTCGATCAGGTAATCGCCGAAGCTGCGCGCAACGGAATTCGCGTGCAGCTCTGCCTGACGAACTGGTGGCGTGACACAGGCGGCATTACCCAGTACCTCCGTTGGGCCGGTGTTCAGGGCGCGGACGATGACAAACATCCCTTCGGCATCAATAAAGAGATCGCGATGCAGTTCTATACGAACGAGACTACTCGTCGGCTGTATCGTGAACACATCGAGAAAATTGCGACGCGGCGAAACAGCATCACCGGTGTCCTCTACCGCGAAGATCCGGCAATCTTCGGATACGAGCTGATTAATGAAGGTGAGTGCCTGACCGGACGTTGGCACGAGCGGCGCGCGTGGGTCGCCGAAATGAGCGCGTATTTGAAGTCACTGGATCCCCATCACATGATTACGCCGGGCATTTGGGGTTTTCGCACCGCGACCGAGCGGCGCGAATGGTTGAAGGACCACGCGCTGTCGACCATTGATTACACAGACGTGCACAACTATCCGCGAGATGACCACGACACCGTCGTGCATTCTCAGCAAGCGCTCGGCGAGTTCATCGCCAATCGGGTCGCGGCGTCTGCGACGGTAAACAAGCCTCTGGTGTTGGGCGAGTTCGGCATGTCCACGGATGGGTTCAAAGGCGTGACGCAACTCGAATGGTACCGGGCGTTTTTTGACCATGCGGCTCGCGATGGCGCCGGCGGCGCAATGTTCTGGATTCTCACGCCCGACCCGGCGCGCGGTTACGGCGTGACCTACACGACTAATCGAGACGCGGCATTGCTGGCAGAAATTCGCGGCGCTTCGCACGTGTTTTCCTCTTTGATGAACGCAACGCCGCCGCCGAGTCTGCTCGACGCCGGCAAGCATCTCCTGCCAAGGCAGTTTGCTTTCACTCGATCAGATGCCGTTGGCCCCGAACAACAGAAAACAATATACGAGCCGGACGGCCGCATTCTTTATCGCTTCGCGCCGGAGGCTGTGGTTAGTGGACGGTTCGAAAAGCTGGGCGGCGGGCCGGGCTACATCTGGGGCGGAGGCGTCGGCTATTTCGAATTCATCGTGCCGGGTCGCGACACCCGCCGCCGCGTGGGCGAGATCGTTGTCCGGGCGCACATTCAGCCCGTACTGCCGACTGATGCGAAAACGGATTGGATTCGCACCCGCGTCACGTTGGTTGTGAACGGAACAGAAATCGATTCGCGGCTAATCACCTGGGAAGATCCCAAGGCGCCTTTGACTCAGGAATGGAAGATTGATTCGTTAGGCCCGCGCCTGCGCGCCGCCCGCGGCCTTCCGTTTACAGTTCGCTTTGAAGTAAAGCCCGACGCCGATTGGCTCTACGGCGTGAACATCTCGAATTGGCCCGAAGGTTACGACTCGAAAGGCGCAACGCCGGTCGAAGTTGAGTTGCGGTGATGCTCTCGGCGGCTAGCTACTCGAGGGAGGATCGCTCGCGCAGAGCCAACAATAATCCATTTCGTATCTGTTCAGCGACTGAAGCGCCGGCGGCCTCAATGGTCAGCTTGACGGGTGGAGCTCCCGATCCTATTTCACCGGGCGTTCTCGATCCAAAGGGGCCGACCGGTTGATAGTAGGTTTTATCCTTGACGATCCGTTTCCCTGTCTTCGGTTCAAAGACGTAACACTGGACCTCGAGATTTTGCGAGTTCAGGATTAGCCGCCCGTTTTGAACGGCATCGATTTCGAACTTTAACAGCGCAACGTAAGCCGTCTCTTCCTGTTTCGCCCGTTGGATGACTTCGCTCGTCCTCAATTTGCCGATGTCGGTGATCGACCCGTCAATAAGGTCTCGCAAGCGAATCGCAGTGCCCCCATAAACCTGCGCTTCTGTCGGAAGATTCTTTTGAGAGTAGTCAACAGCAACCAACAAATCCAACTTCAGGCGCGCTGTTCGATCAGAAGTCTCCGCGGTTGAATTTGCCGGCGATGGAGTAGCGACCGGCCGACTTGTGTTGGGCTTCGCACCGCGCCTACCGGATTGTCCGCGCGAGCTGACGCCGCCAAACACCAGCGTAAACGCCAGCAATGCCGCCAAAGATTTGAACCGGTTCTTAGTAAGCATAGCTAACCTTCAGGGCACGAACGCTTATCCTTTGGCGTATCGGCGCGCGTTACGCGTCCCTCGACCTTCGGTGCGATCGGACGCACGGCTGTGATCGCCTTCTGCAAAATGTCTGATTCGCTCGGCGCTTGCTCGGCCCCGACCAAAACCTTTGCTTCGCGGAACATTGTGTAGCCGTCGCCGCCGTCCTTAATCACATAATTGGTCGCGGCCAAAGTGTACCTTTGTCGATCGAGCAACGGCCGGCCATTCACGGTCACGTTTGTGACGCGTTCTCCCGGTTTGCGTGAGGCGTCGTAGGTGAAGCGAAGGCCGGACACCTGTGGAAAGCGGCCCGGTTGGGCTTCGACGCCGATTGATCCCACGCCGTGTTCCAGTGCCGCTCGCAGCGTGGCTCCGGTCAATTCGATCTTCAAAACTTTGTTATTGAAAGGAAGAATCGAAAGCACGTCGCGCTTGGTTAAAACTCCCGGCTGGATCAGGGCGTCGGCGCGAATCGATCCGCCGTTGACGAGCGCCACGTCCGCGCCGGTCGCCTGCCGGTAAGCGTCAGCAATGAAGTTGCCCATGTTCGTCTCACGGGTGCGGACACTCTCGCTTTTCATGTCCAGCGGGACGTCCGTGCGGCCAACCGTCTGCTCCAGACTCTTCAAAAGAGGGCCGTACTTTTCGTTGAGCGCGGCGAAGCTCGGATCATCTTCATACTCACTGGTGACCGGGATGACTTTCCAATCGATACTCTCGAGCTTGCCAGTCTTCTTATCGATGTTGAGATCGATGCGACCCATCTCGCGCGCGTCCGCGGTCATTTTGAAGATGGGCGCGCGACCGGCCATCGACTCGAGCAAAGTGTGTTCGTGCCCGCCGATGATCACATCGACGCCTGAACAGCGGGCGAGTTGTTTGTCTTCAGCCATCGAAAGATGCGTCAGCGCGACGATGACCTGTGCGCCCGCCGCGCGAATCTTGGGAATGACTCGGCCAGCCGTCGCGCAGGGATCGAGGATGTCGACGTTCGGGCCGGGACGAGATGTTGAAATAGTTTCAGGTAACAGAATTCCGAACATTCCAATTTTCACGCCGTCGAATTCACGCACGATAAACTCCGGCGTATCGCCAAAAAGCTTTCCGGTTTTCTTGTCGAACACATTGGCCGACAGCCATTTGAATTTCGACTCGCCCATCCGCTGAAGCAGAACATCCGGGCCGAAATCAAACTCGTGATTGCCGAGCGTGGCGTAATCCAAACCCGCCGCGTTCCACGCTTCGATCATCTGCGCGCCTTTATAGGTGTTCGACTCGATCGACGGGGAAATCGTGTCGCCCGCCATCAGCAACAAAGTGTGCGGCGACTCAGCAAGAATTTTCTTTCTCAACGTTGCCACGCGCGCCAGGCCACCTCGGGCGCCGCCATCGACAGGCGCGAACTGATAGACGTCGTTGACTTGCAAGAGTGTGACGCGGACCGGACAGTCTGTTTGTGTTTGCGCGGCAGCGTATTCAACGCGAAAGGTTACAGCCGTGAGCGCAAGGACAACGAGAAGCGCAAGTAGGCGGGAGTGAAATTGGGTGGAGGTTCGTCTCGAAAGCATGTTCGACCCTTTCATCGGAAGTTCGGGGCTGATTGAAAACGCGTTGGATTATACTTGAGGAGCCGTTAGTCGGGCATGTCATTCATCTAAGCATCTAAGTCGCACCTCGCTTCAGCGAGGTGAGTAGCGGTTGGTACAACGTGAAGAGCCGTTTTAACGGTTTCGCAAAGCCGTTGAAACGGCCGGGGGCACGACTCCTCAGACACCTCGCTGAAGCGAGGTGTGAATGGGATTCCCAATGTTTGCTGAAAAAACAGTTTTCATCACCGGCTTTCCCGGTTTCATCGCGGGACGTTTGGTTGAGCGGCTGGCGCGCGAAGGGGCTCGTTTCACTTTGCTGGTGCAGCCGGCCCTGCTGAAGCGTGCTTACGAGGACGTTGCGCAGATTGTCGCCGAAACGGGCGCGCCCGCCGAGTATTTCTCAATCGTTGACGGTGACATAACGAAACCGGACTTAGGTCTGACGCAGATGGATTTGGAACGCGCACGCGCGGAAACTCAAACCGTGTTTCACCTGGCAGCGGCTTACGATTTGGCGGTCGCACATGAGGTGGGACAACTCGTCAACGTTCAGGGCACGCAAAACGTGAACGAGTTCGCGAAATCGATTACGAGTCTGCGGCGTTATCACTATGTCTCGACCTGCTACGTCGCCGGCCGGCGCTCGGGACTAATCCGGGAAGACGAGCTGGAGCACGCCGCAGGCTTTCGGAATCACTATGAAGGGTCAAAGTACCTAGCCGAGCTTTCGGTCGAAGCGTTGAAATCGGAATTGCCGGTTACGATTCACCGGCCCGCAGTGGTTGTGGGCGATTCGCGCACCGGTGAGACTGCGAAGTACGACGGCATTTATTATCTGATTCACTACCTGCGCAGATGGCCGGGCGGATTGACGTTGCTGAACATCGGAAACCCCCGAGTGAGTCTGAACCTTGTGCCCATCGATTATGTGATTAAAGCGATGTCTGCGCTGGCAAAAGATGAACGCGCGATCGGGACGACCGTGCAAATCGCGGATCCGGCGCCGCTCACGACCGAACAGTTATTTGACGAGATTGCGAAAACGGTCGGCGGACGCGAATCATGGATGACTATTCCGCGGCGCATCGTCTATCCGATGCTGATGGCGCCGGGCGCGCCGAAGATCACGGGTCTGCCTCATTCAGCCGTGCCGTACTTCTTTCTCGAACAGACATACGACACCAGTCGAGTGAGCGAGTTGCTCGAGCCGCATGGAATTAAGTGTCCAGCGTTCCCTGATTACGTGGGCGCGTTAGTGAAGTATGTAGAGGAGCAACCGGCGCTTTGAGGGCAAACTACCTTTCAAAACCATTTTCCATTTGTCATTTTCCATTTTCATTTTGTCATCGCTTTCATCGCAGACCTGTCCTCCAACCTCTCTTTTGGAGTGCAAGCAACAACTGGTCGGTCAAAAACAAGATGAAAAATGAGAAATGGAAACTGACAGTTGGAAAATGATCAAGGCGCCAATCGCTCGATTACCCAACCACCATCCGGCTGCAAGTTGTATCGGAGTCGGTCGTGCAGGCGATTGTCGCGGCCTTGCCAGAACTCGATGGCCTCAGGTTTGAGGCGATAGCCACCCCAATGCGGCGGACGCGGGACGCTGTCGGCAAACTTCCAATTGAATTCTTCGAAAAGTCTTTCTAGTTGCTCGCGGCTTTCGACCGGCTGGCTTTGATCGGAAGCCCAGGCGCCGAGTTTGCTGCCGAGCGGGCGCGAATGGAAGTACTCGTCAGATTCAGCTTCAGAAACCTTCTCGACTGCGCCCTCAATCCGAACCTGCCGCCACAGTGGAGACCAATAGAACAGCAGACACGCGCGCGGATTCCCGGCTAAGTCTTCACCTTTGCGGCTGTTGTAATTCGTGTAGAAGACGAAACCCTGCTCGTCGAAGTTCTTCAGCAGAACTATTCGCGCCGAGGGGCGACCATCTTTGTCGGCGGTCGCGAGCGTCATTGACGTGGCGTCCTGTTCGGACATGCCAGTCGCGTTTGCGTCGGCAAACCAGCGTTCGAATTGACGAATGGGATTCGGGTCAACCGCGGATTTGGTAAGCGCTGAAGATCGTTCCATGTTGGACGGCCGGTTCGAGTGATTAGCTTTGGCAGGGTATTATCAGGCCGGAAGTCTCGATGACCAAATCTAAACACGAGTTACCCCTGGTCGCGATTGTCGGCCGGCCGAACGTCGGCAAGTCGACGCTGTTCAATCGACTGATCGGCGAGCGGCGCGCGATCGTCGGCGACGAGCCGGGCATCACGCGCGATCGCATTTACGGTAAAGGCGACTGGAAGGGAAAAAGCTTTTCGCTGGTCGACACCGGCGGCATCGTGCCCGACGACGAGGCGGTAATTCCCGCGAACATTTTCAAGCAGGCAGGAGTCGCCATCGACCAGGCAGCGGCGTTGGTGTGGGTAGTCGATGCGCGCAAAGGCGTGACGCCGCTGGATGAAGAGCTGGCGCTGTTGTTACGTGAAACTGGAAAGCCGGTGCTGGTTGCGGCCAATAAAGTTGACTCAGCGCGGCTGGAAGATGACGCGGGCGATTTTCATCGTTTTGGATTCGAGCATGTGATGCCCGTTTCGGCTGAACAAGGAAATGGGCTCGGCGAGCTGCTGAACGTCCTGGTTGAAGAAATACAAGACGCGGGGACGCGGGGAGGGGGCGACGCGGAGACCGGGGGCAGTAGCCCGACCGTGAGGGAGGGCGCGGAAGCTGATTCACGCCAAGACGCAAAGACGCAAAGCGACGCAAAGAGGGAGTCACGTGAATTGCGTCTCGCCATTATTGGCCGTCCAAATGTTGGCAAGTCATCTGTGCTCAATCGCCTGCTCGGTGAAGAGCGAGCAATCGTCTCGCCCGTTGCCGGCACGACGCGAGACAGCGTTGATACTCTGCTCAAAACTGACGAACAGACTTTTCGCATCATCGACACCGCCGGCATTCGCCGCAAAGGAAAAACAACTGCGATGGCTGAGAAACTCTCAGTCGTGATGGCGCGCAAGAGTTTGGAACGGGCCGACGTTGCGATTGTTCTGCTTGATGCGGAAGAAGGGGTAACGGCGTTGGATTCCGCGATTGCCGGTTATGCGCTCGAGAAGGGCTGTTCAATTATTCTGGTTTTGAACAAATGGGACTTGCTGGAAGGCAAGGACACAGCCAGCGGCACGAAGTTCGAACAAAAAGTTCGCCAGGAGATGAAGTTTCTGAGTTGGGCGCCTGTAATTACAACCTCTGCTCTGTCGGGCCAGCGCGTGCAGAAGCTTTTGCCGCTGGCTATTCGCGCGAATGCTGTTCGCGGCGTGCGCATTCCCACATCGCGGCTTAACGATTTCTTCGAACGTGAAGTGCGCCAGCGCTCAGGTGTGACGCCGGCCAGAACGTTTGGCGGCTCGCGCCTGCACGTCCAGTACATCACGCAAATCGGCGTGCGTCCGCCGACGTTTGTAGTCTTCACCTCGGGTGGTAAAGCAGGTTTGCACTTTTCCTTTCTGCGGCATTTAGAAAATCGCATGCGGGATGAGTTCGACTTCTATGCGACTCCAATCCGAATCATTGAAAGGCACAAGTCAAAAAAGAGAAGGACGAGAGGTTAGAGACAGGAGGTTGGATTTCAAACTCAACCTACCACACCTTCTTTCTATCGAACGACCGACGCCATGCCTAGCCTCAAGCCTCCAGCCTCTAGTCTTGAGCTTCAAGCCTCAAGCCTCGCCTTTGAGGTTCAGGCCCGCGAAGGTGAGGCACGCGCTGGAGTTATCACTACGCGGCGCGGCCAAATCGAAACGCCCGTCTTCATGCCGGTCGGGACTGCCGGCACGGTGAAGGGGATTCGCTTCGAAGAACTGGAAGCGGCCGACCTCGACGCCCGGATAATCCTTGGCAACACGTATCACCTTTGGCTGCGGCCCGGCATTGACGTGATCAAGGCCTGCGGCGGCCTGCACAAGTTCATCGGCTGGGAGCGCGCGATGCTCACCGACTCTGGCGGCTTTCAAGTTTGGAGTCTCACAGAAATCCGCAAAATTACTGAAGAGGGAACTGAGTTTCGCTCTCACATCGACGGCGCGCTTTGCTTTCTCTCGCCCGAAATTTCGATGGAAGTGCAAACCGCGCTCGGCTCCGAGATCGCCATGGCGTTCGACGAGTGTCCGCCGGGACAAATCGATCATGACGCGGCCCGACGCAGCATGGAGCTGACGTTGCGCTGGGCGCAGAGATCGAAAGAAGCGCATGTAGCACTGCAGGCTGGAATGCTCCGTCCCTCCCTGGGGGAGGGTTGGGGTGAGGGCTTACGGCGCGCTAAAGCCTCACCCCTGCCCCCTCTCCCAGGGGGAGAGGGGGAGAAACGGCAAGCACTCTTCGGCATCATCCAGGGGGCGTCTCATTTGGATCTGCGACGCGAAAGTTTGGTACGGACAGTTGAAATCGGATTTGACGGCTACGCGATAGGCGGTCTGAGTGTCGGCGAAGAAAAACCGGTCATGCTCGAAATCATTGAAGACATC
>DATEPC010000021.1:0-1633 GCA_035273405.1 Pyrinomonadaceae bacterium
CACTCCCAGAAGCACCGGATGATCGCTTGATTGACCGCGCACTTCGACAATCTGCAGGCGGCGGCGCGCATCCAGCGTCGCCGCTGCAATCACCTCCAAAAACATTTCCTCAGGCATGTGATACGAACACGTGCACGTCACCAGCACGCCGCCGGGATTTAGGAGTTTCAATGCGCGGAGATTGATTTCCTTGTAGCCGCGCGCGGCCGACCTAACGCTCGCGCGGTTTTTCGCAAATGCGGGTGGGTCGAGAACGATCGTGTCGAACTTTTCGCCCGCGGCTTCGAACTCTCGTAACGCATCGAAGACATTGGCCGGGCGAAACTCAACGTTCGAAGTTTCGTTAAGCTCAGCATTGCGACGCGCGCCGGTGATTGCGTCCTCGGAAATGTCGATGGCAAGGACGGTGTCGCATTCATTCGCGATGTGCAATGCGAACCCGCCGTTGAATGTGAAGCAGTCGAGGGCGCGACCGTGCGCGACGCGCTTTGCCGCGAGATAATTCTCACGCTGATCGAGAAACGCCCCGGTTTTTTGTGAGCCGAGCGGCGAAACAAGAAAGCGCACGCCGTGCTGGTTGATCTCAACGTCACGCTGAACATCCAAAGCGCCGTTCCCGACTGGTCGGGACTCTCCCGACAAGTCGGGACTCCAAATAGTGCCGCTTATTGATTCGAGTCCTTCCAACTGCCGCACGCGCGCGTCATTACGCTCAACAATCGCGTCTGGCTTAAATTCTTCGACCAGCAGTTCAGCGATTGTCGTCTTAACCTGCTCGCTGCCTTGCGACAGGGTCTGAATGACGAAGACGTCGTCGTACTTGTCGATAATCAGAGACGGCAATAGATCGCCTTCGGAGTAAACCAGGCGGTAGGCGCTTGTGTCCGCGGCGATTCGCGAACGTCGCACTGCACATGCGCGCAAATGCAGACGCCACCATTCGCGATCGATCGTTTCTACGCGGGTTGTCAAAAACCGAAGCGCGATCTCGGACGCGTCGCTGTAGAAAGCCTGGCCTACAAAGTTGTGTGCCTGATCGACCACCCGCACGATGGCGCCGCCTTCAACACCTTCAGGGTTTACCACGTCGCTGCGATAGACCCACAAGTGACCGTTGCGGATGCGTTTCGCTCCGCGCGAGGTGATACTTACTTCCGCCATTTGCATCGAAGTTATCACAACGAGCGGCATTCGCGGACATCGGCCCACGTTGCCGATGCAGCACTTGACCGGCATTCAAATTCCGCGTACAAAGTTTTGGCAACGCTCGACAATTTGCGGATTTGAACCCCGACGAGTCGGGGTGGATCCGATTTAATGGCCGTAGCAATTGACGCAACTCACCGCGAGACCTCGCAACCGGAAAGCGCAACCACGCTAGGTACCATCGTCGACCTGGTTCGGCGCATCACGCACGCGGACACGACGTCGGTCGTCAGCTTTTCGCAAATCGACAACACGATCACCTGGGAAGCTGCCTCCGGTTTCACCACAGGCGCTGCCGATCGGCCAATCACGCAGCAACTCAACAATGTTCTGGCCGATCGCTTCGTCACTGCCGATTCAGTTGTGATTGTTCAGGGGATCGGCCGGCGCGACGGATATCCAGCTAACGAATTTCCAATACACGCAC
>DATEPC010000022.1:0-1295 GCA_035273405.1 Pyrinomonadaceae bacterium
GCTCAATCACGATTAATGGCACGGTGCTCGAATACGATGGCTCATGCGACTGTCCCCAACCGCAGCAACCCAACGGCGGCGGGCTTAACAGCACGGTCTTCGCTAATGCTCCACAGTTTATTCTGGAGCCCGGTCAGACAGTAGATGTTCAATTCCTGCTCAATGTGATCAAGACCGGTTTCTACCGGTTTTACATATACGTCGAGGCTGGTCCCGTACGCGCTGCGATTCCCAGCGCACCTGAACTAGGCGCGCGTCCCGGACGCGTTCCATCTCAGGCCACGGCGCCGCGCAAGTTTGCGAGCGTGTCTCGGTTGCGCACCGCGAAACCAAAACAGCAAACTCCGGTGATAACGCCAATGGCGGCAAGTCCCGGCCGTTTGACCGCGCCGGCCAGCAACGCAACGACGTCCGGAACGGTAAGGAACGCGCCGACGCCTCGCGTCATCATCATCAATCGAGGAATGGCTGAGGGCGAGAAGAAGGCGCGGAAGAGGACACGCGTGAGAAGAAAGAGTTCCGCCGCGCTGAAAAAGAAAACTGAAGAAAGAATTGCGGCTGAGAAGCCGCAGAACTAAATCGGCGGCGAGTTAAGCGGGCAGGCCTTTGCGCGCGATGTTCGACATCACTTCGCAGAAGCGATCGAGCTCGTTCAGCGTCGTGTAAAGGTTCGGCGTGATGCGCAGGCCCTGAAACTCTTCGTGGACAATCGGCGTCGTAAAGATGCGATGCTTGTCGAATAGATAACTTCCAATCTTCACGGGATCCAATCCTTCAACCTGCACGTTTGCGATGGCGCACATTTGCGCCGGATCGAATGATGTGTTGAAGCGGACCTTCGGAATTCCCTTAAGTTGATCCATCCAGTAGCGGGAAAGATAGCGCAGGCGTGCTTCTTTGCGTTTGCCGCCGACGCCGTGGTGAAACAGCATCGCTTCACCGATAGCCAGACGCGGCGCGGCTGAATGCGTGCCGACCTCTTCGAACTTGCGTATGTCGGCCTTATTTTTTTCTTCGGCAGCAAACAGGGGCCAGATTTTCGCGATCTTATCGCGCTTCACGTAGAGCATGCCGGTTCCTTTCGGCGCGTACAGCCATTTGTGAAGCGAAGTCCCGAAGTAATCGCAGTTCAAATCCGCCTGCTTGAAATAAAACTGGGCGAACGAATGCGCGCCGTCGACGATCGTTTCGATGCCGCGGGCACGGGCCATCTTGCAGACCGCTTTCACCGGCGTAATCTGGCCGGTGATGTTGACCTGATGAGACATCTGGATCAGCCGCGTGCGCGGGGTTAT
>DATEPC010000023.1:0-24965 GCA_035273405.1 Pyrinomonadaceae bacterium
ATTTGGATTACTCCGCGGTTCGCAAAGGCTTGGGCGTTGGATGGATCGAGTTCAATCACCTTTGAATAATCCGCAATGGCGCCTTCCAACTGCTTTGCTTCATGGCGCGCCGTCGCGCGCGCGAAGTAGGTGCCGGCCTCATCAGGTTTGATTCTTAAAGCTTCAGTGAAGTCGGCGATTGCACCTTCGAAATCCTTTTTACTTTGCTTAGCCAAGCCGCGATTCACCCACGCGTCGCTGAACTGTGGCGCCAACTCGATCGCTTTCGAATAATCTTCGATAGCCCGGTCGAAATCACTCTTTGCCTGATGGGCCGTGCCGCGGTTGTAGAACGCGAGAGAGTAACGCGGATTGTATTGGAGGGCTTTCGTGTAGTCAGCGATCGCGTCGTCGAGGTCGCCTTTGGACTGGCGTGCGTTCCCGCGATGGTTATATGCCGGCGCGTGGTCGGGCAATAGTGTAATGACCCGCGAAAAATCTGCGACCGCACCGTCATTCTCACCTTTCATTAGCCGGGCTATCCCACGATTGTAAGGGTGCTCGTCGTTCGACGGTTCGAGCTCGCCAGCCTTCCCGTAATCGGCTATCGCGCCGTCCAGGTCGTTCTTCGCCATTCGCGCATTGGCGCGATTGTTGTAGGCCGTAGCCAGTATGTTCGCCTTCGCTTTCAGCTCGACCGCTTTTGTGTAGTCATCGATCGCGCCATCGAGATCGCCTTTGGCCTGGCGCTCCAGACCGCGGTTGTTATAGGCCTCGGCGGTCTTCAGCGACTGAGCAACTGTCGGAAGATTAATCAGAAATAATAAGGAAAGAAGGGTGGAAGTTCGCTTCATGACTTTGATTTCCTGCCGCCGTGGCTGCCAACAAAGGCAAAAACTCGGCAGGACGGAATGAAGTTAGTTGACGGCTCAATTGCATTGGATGCCCGGGCGCTCCGGGATCCAACAGAAGGCAGTGTACTTGAGTTGATTAAACGTTCGATTGGGTGGTTACCCACCCATCATCGCATCACGCTTCGCTTTGAATTCGCTACCCGACTTCCAGGTGGGAAACGTGTCTGTCTGCGAGATGCGATGGCCGATGATCATCAGCAACTGCGCGTCATCGACGGCGCCGGCCAAATCCCACTCCGGCTTAATCTCGTCCGAAACTTTGTGATAGTCCCTCGCCGTGTATTCGTCGCGCTTCTGCTTGCTGAATCCCGGGTCCTTGCCGATATAGTCAGTGCCTGACTTGGTGTAGAGCGCGGGCACCCCCTGCTTCGCGAATTCGAAATGATCGGAGCGATAGTAGAGGCCCTTCTCGGGTTCAGGGTCGGGATTGACGCCTCGGTTTTGCATCTTCGAAACCTCGCGCAAGAGGTCAATCAGGGTGCTGTTGTCGTCCCCAACCATCGTGATGTCTTTGGTGCGGCCCCATTGATTGACACCGTCCATGTTGATGTTCGCCAACGTTTTATTGAGCGGATAGAGCGGGTTCTCGCCATAGTACTTCGCGCCCAACAAGCCCTTCTCTTCCGCGGTCACGGCCAGGAAAAGTATCGAGCGCTTTGGCGGCGTTCCCAATTTCGTGAAGGCTTCAGCGATTTCCAGCATTGCTGCGATGCCCGAAGCATTATCCAGCGCCCCGTTGAAAATCTGATCGCCCTGAAGCTTTGGATCGAGGCCCAGGTGGTCCCAATGCGCCGAATACACCACGTACTCGTCTTTCTTCTCTGCGCCTTCGATCTTGCCGATCACATTGTTTGACTGAATCTCGCGCAGAGTGTTCTGGACCGTGATGTTGGCCTTGGCTTTCAACTCCACCGGCTTGAAGTCTTTGCTGACGGCAGCTTTCTTCAAAGCGTCGAAATCCTGACCCGACGCGGTGAACAACTCTTTCGCGCGATCCGTTGTGATCCATGATTCAACGGCGACGCGGCCCATGTTCTTGTCCGGCCGCACAATGTCAAAGTTCTCGCGCGACCAGCTTCCGGAAACCACTTCGTACGGATACCCCGCCGGACCCGTCTCGTGAATGATGATGGCGGCGGCGGCGCCCTTCTCACTCGCGATCTCGTATTTGTAAGTCCAGCGACCGTAGTAGGTCATCGCCTTTCCTTTGAAGATTTTATCGTCGAGCTTTGAAGCATCATTTGCGTCGGGCACGGCCGGATCGTTGATGAGCATGACGATGGTCTTCCCACGCACGTCCAGACCTTTGTAATCGTCCCAACCGTATTCGGGCGCGACGACGCCGTATCCAACGAACACCATGTCAGAGTTTTCAACTTTAGACTGCGCCACAAAACGGCGCGAGACGGCCACGTAGTCTTCCGGAAATTTCAAATCGATCTTCTTGTCGCCGGCAGTGAATGACGCGGTCGGCTGCGCGGTGAAACCTGCGAGCGGGACTTTCTGCACGTAAGTGCCGTCGGGATTGCCGGGCTTGAGTCCCAGACGTTGAAATTGATCGCTGAGATATTTGACGGTTAACTCCTCGCCTTTCGTCCCCGGGCCGCGCCCCTCGTATTCATCGGCCGAAAGAGCTTTTGTGTGCTGCATCAGGTCCGCCGTAGTTATTGTGTCGAGCCCCGGTTTTAAATCCGCCGGCATCGTCCACGTGGCGGCAGTTTCCGATGGGCGCGTTTCCGTCGGCGCCGGCGTACAGGCGAACGCAAGCAACCCAATCGCCGAAAGCGAACCGGCAAACAGAGCGAGTCTCTTGATCATTTCAAGCACCTCAATTGAATTGGATTCTAAGCAGAAAGTTTCTATGACGTTAAGGGGCGCAAGTCAAATGGCGGGTGTGGCACGGGCGTCCCGCCCGTGAACCACGCGCAAGATGCGCGTGTCACACTCGCTAACGGTTCGCTTCAAACAGATCGGCGTGTAGAATGTTTGACCGTCTGCAATGCCCAAGCGCACTGACATTCACAAAATTCTGATCATTGGCTCAGGCCCCATCGTCATCGGGCAGGCGTGCGAATTTGATTATTCAGGCACACAAGCGTGCAAGGCGCTGCGGCAGGAAGGCTACAAGGTCGTCCTCGTCAATTCGAATCCCGCGACAATCATGACCGATCCCGGCATGGCCGACAGCACTTATATCGAGCCACTCACCGTCGAATCAGTTGCCGCAATTATCAAGAAAGAAAGACCGGACGCATTGTTGCCGACCGTCGGTGGGCAGACTGCTTTGAATTTGGCGATCGCATTGGACGACGCCGGCGTGCTCGACGAGTTCGGCGTTGAGATGATCGGCGCGAAACGCGAAGCAATCAAGGTCGCCGAGGATCGCCTGCTGTTCAAACAGGCGATGGACGAAGCGGGCATGCTGATGCCGCGCGGAGGCTTTGCCAAGACGTGGACCGAAGCTGAAGCCCTCGTCAAAATTACCGACTATCCCGCGATCATTCGGCCGTCATTCACGATGGGCGGGACGGGCGGCGGCATCGCTTTCAACCCTGAAGAATACGAAGAAATTGTCCGCGCCGGTCTCGCCGCTTCGCCGGTCCAGGAAGTTTTGATCGAAGAATCCATCCTCGGCTGGAAAGAATTCGAGCTGGAAGTGATGCGCGACCTGGCTGACAACGTCGTCATTATTTGCTCGATCGAGAACTTCGATCCGATGGGTGTGCACACCGGAGATTCGATCACAGTAGCGCCGGCGCAAACGCTTACCGATCGCGAATATCAGTCGATGCGCGACATGGCGATTAAGATCATTCGCAAGGTCGGGGTCGAAACTGGCGGCTCTAACATTCAGTTCGCCGTCAATCCTGAGGACGGCGAGATTCGGATCATCGAGATGAATCCGCGCGTGTCGCGTTCTTCGGCGCTGGCTTCGAAAGCGACTGGTTTTCCGATTGCCAAAATCGCCGCCAAGCTGGCCGTCGGCTACACGCTCGACGAAATTCCGAACGACATCACTAAGAAGACGCCGGCGTCATTCGAGCCGACGATTGACTACGTGGTTACGAAGATTCCTAAATGGAATTTCGAAAAGTTTCAGGAAGCGGAAGACGTGCTCGGCACGCAGATGAAATCGGTTGGCGAAGTCATGGCCATCGGCCGGACTTTCAAGGAATCACTCTTTAAAGGCCTGCGTTCGTTGGAAGCCGTGAAGCCTCTGCGCCTCGAAGACGTGCCGAATGATGAGTTGCAACGGAAGCTTGCGCGGCCGAATTCGCAGCGCTTCTCGTACATCACGTACGCGCTTGAGCATGGCTGGACTATTGATGAAATCTATCGCCTATCGCGAATCGATCCGTGGTTTTTGGATCAGGTTCAACAGGTGATGGAAATTCAGCGTGAGGTCGAAGCTGTGCCTGGGTACGCTGTCGTCCCGACAGCTAGTGATGATCAGGTTAGCTCTCGGGACGAGAGCGTGCCCAGGTTGGAAAACATTCCTTTCGATCTTCTCCGCGCCTTCAAGGAAGCCGCGCTTTCCGATCGCCGGCTCGCTTATCTAACCCAACGCAGTGAAGACGAGGTGCGCGCATATCGCAAGTCACGCGGCCTGGTTCCGGTTTACAAACGCGTCGACACGTGCGGCGCCGAGTTCGAATCGTACACTCCTTATCTTTACTCGACGTACGAAGAGGAAGACGAATCTCAACCGACCAACAAACCGAAGATCATGATTCTCGGCTCAGGTCCAAACCGCATCGGCCAGGGCATCGAGTTCGACTACTGCTGCGTGCACGCGTCATACGCCCTGCACGAAGCGGGTTATGAAACGATCATGGTCAACTGCAATCCGGAAACTGTTTCGACTGACTATGACACGTCGGATCGGCTGTACTTCGAACCGCTCACGTTCGAAGACGTCATGAACATCGTCGATGTGGAAAAACCGAACGGGATCCTCGTGCAGTTCGGCGGCCAGACACCTTTGAACCTCGCGATGCGTCTGCATGAGGCAGGCGTTCCCATCATAGGCACGTCGCCTGATTCGATCGATCTCGCCGAGGACCGCAAACGTTTCGGGGCGCTGCTGCGTGAACTTGGGGTTCCCCAGCCGGAAAACGGCACGGCAACTTCAATCGAAGAAGCCCTCGTAATTGCCGAGCGGATCGGCTATCCGGTGCTGGTGCGACCGAGTTACGTTCTCGGCGGCCGCGCGATGGCGATTGTTTACGACGACGAGGCGCTTGAACGCTACATGCGCACGGCCGTCGATTTCTCGCATGCGCGGCCGGTGTTGATCGACAAGTTTCTCGAGCAGGCGGCGGAGTTCGACGTTGACGCTGTCGCTGATGAGACAGCATGTATCGTCGCGGCCATTCAGGAACACATTGAAGAGGCCGGCATTCACTCGGGCGACTCATCGTGCGTGCTGCCGCCGGTGCGCATCGCCGAAGAACATCTGGAAACGATGCGGCACTACACGCGCCGGCTGGCGACAGCTTTGTCAGTCAAGGGGCTGATGAATATTCAGTTCGCGATCAAGCACGACCGCGTCTACGTGCTCGAGGTGAACCCGCGCGCATCGCGCACGGTGCCTTTCGTTTCGAAAGCTACCGGGGTTCCGCTGGCTCGCATCGGCGCGCTCGTAATGGCGGGCCAGAAGTTGAAAGACTTTGGTTTACCGAATGATTTGACCGTCGATCGCTTCTACGTCAAGTCGCCGGTGTTTCCCTTTGCGAAGTTTCCCGGCGTCGATCCGGTGCTGAGTCCGGAGATGCATTCGACCGGTGAAGTAATGGGCATCGGCGAAACTTTCGGCGAAGCGTACGGCAAAGCGATGATCGCCGCTGGATTGAAACTACCGGCGAGTGGAACGGCGTTCATTAGCGTGAACGACAACGACAAGGGTCAGGCTGTTCTGCTGGCCCGCCGTCTTGTGCGCCTAGGTTTTGGGTTGATAGCGACGCTTGGAACTGCGGAACGTTTGCGCGAGGTCGGTCTGGAGATTGAGAACGTTTTCAAAGTAAATGAGGGCCGACCGAACATCGTCGATCAGATCAAGCAGAACGAAGTCGCGTTGATCATCAACACGCCACTCGGGCGCGCTTCGCATTACGACGAACAGGCGATTCGCCGGGCGGCCCTGCAATACAACGTGCCGTGCGTCACGACCATGACCGGCGCACAGGCGTTGGTGGAGGCCCTCGCAGTCGCAGCGAGCGGGTCCGGCGCGGAAATCAACGTGCGTGCGTTGCAGGAGTTGCACGCGGTAACGGCCTCTGCGAGATGATAAGTAGGTTTGCGCCCCGCTAGGGGCGGAATATTTATAGATCGAACGACACATTTTCTTTCAAAGCTCCGTTAGGAGCGGCATTCAATGTCACTCCTAACGGAGCTGGATCGATTCCGAGGCTGAACTATAAACATGTCGCTCCTAACGGAGCGAAAAAACGCCCAGCCTCGGCTCAGGAAAGCCAAAGCCCTCGCGCTCTATGCCTACTGAAATTCACGCTGTCGTCATCACTGCCAGTGATGCCTGCTCACGCGGCGAGCGTGAGGACAAATCCGGCGAGCTGCTTGTTGGACTACTGACTGGGATTGGGGCGCGCATCATCGCCAAGGAGATTCTGGCCGATGATCTGGACCCGCTGACCGACAAACTGCGCCACTACGCCGATCGTCCTGATGTGAATCTGGTTGTCACCACCGGCGGCACAGGTTTCGGCCCGCGCGACAACACGCCGGAAGCAACTCTGCGCGTGATCGAGCGCGAGGCCCCCGGGCTATCGGAAGCGATGCGCATGCAAACTTTGAAGAACACGCCGATGGCGATGATCTCGCGTGGCGTCAGTGGCATTCGCTCCGGCGCGCTCATCATAAACCTCCCCGGTTCGCCCAAGGCTGTGTTAGAGAGCTTCGAGATAATTAGGCCGGTGCTGTCACATGCCGTTGCTCTGCTCGCTGGAGAGCGAGATCGTCACTGAGTGGCACAGACTTTAGTCTGTGGTTTCAAGAGTCGAATCACAGACTGAAGTCTGTGCCACTTGCCCGCATTTGGAGTGCGCCGGCTTGACGGCGCTTTGGATCTGCCGCTGTCACACGAAGGAGTAATCCGAAATGAAGACCACACTCGCCATTGCTCTTCTCGCGCTAACGTTGTCCCTCTGCAATCTCATCGGCAAGCGCGGAAACACAAATACGAATAGTAACTCGCGCTCTTCAGGAGAGATTGCCGAATCATCGCCCGCGACGAGCCCGGCAGAACAAAGTTCTAATAGAACGATCGACGCACCGCCGCCTCCAATAACTCAAAGCGCGCCCCGAACAGCCGCCCCGCCGTCTTCCCTGCCCGCGGTAAATCACAACTCGGCGGCGAGCGTGCCGCCACCTCTCAAGCCGGGTCCGGTGAAAACAATTTCCGGCGGCGTGCTCAACGGCAAAGCTATAAGCAAGCCCCAGCCCGCTTACCCAGCAATTGCGAAGGCAGCAAGAGCGTCAGGCACAGTTACGGTGCAGGTGCTGGTCGACGAACAAGGAAAAGTAGTTTCAGCGAATGCCGTCAGCGGTCATCCGTTGTTACAACAATCGGCCGTTCAAGCGGCGCGTCAAGCCCGGTTCTCGCCGACGCTTCTCAGCGGCCAACCGGTGAAAGTCACGGGCGTGATTACTTACAACTTTGTGCTCCAGTAAGCGGTGAAGCCTTATCCGTGGAACAGGTTTCCAGACGGCAGGGAGGGGCGAGTGCCGAAGGATGATCTCGATGCGGCCGAGAAACTCATAAGAGATTGTGGTTATCATCGTCGCGACGAAGAACTTGCTGACGCAAGAGCAGCGGCGAAGAGTTGGACGTAGTTTGGAGTGCGGCGGCTTGACGCCGCTTTTCTTCTCCTAATGCCACGCAAGATAAAAAATAAAGCGGCGTTAAGCCGGCGCACTCCAAATGGCACACTCCAAAAGTGGATTGACTTTGATCCAACGCGCCACTTAATATCACGGCGAATTAACTTAGCAGGATCGCTCGGCAGCCGAAGCAAAGCTGAACATGATCAGCCACATCCTTCTACAGGCAGCGACGACAACGAAAACCATTGGCGGGCCATCGACAGCGTATCTGCCGGTGATGGTCTTTTTCGTTATCGCGATCATCTTTCCGGTGCTGCCCATCGTCCTCGGCCGGTTCCTGCGGCCGTTCAAGTATGAAAAAAACAAGATGCGGCCGTACGAGTGCGGCATCGATCCGGAAACCGGCGCGCACGATCGCTTCACCGTGCGGTTCTATATCATCGCGATGTTGTTTCTGATTTTCGACGTTGAGACGATCTTTTTGCTGCCCTGGGCGATCATCTTCATGGGCGACGACTTCTCGTTCACTAAGTTCGCGTTAATCGAGATGTTCGTCTTCATCGGAATTCTGGTAGTCGGTTATTACTACGCGTGGCGCAAAGGGGCCTTGGAATGGGCGTAATCGATGAAGGCGGAGGGATGAGGGATGAACAGCCGCCAAGATCTGCGCAAGAGGACTAAGGATTACGCGTTGAGAATCATTAAGCTATATGCAGCTTTGCCAAACAGTCAGGTCGCACAGGTCCTCGGAAAGCAACTCCTTCGTTCAGGAACCTCGTCGGCGCTCACTATCGAGAAGCGTGTCGCGCCAAATCGAATGCTGATTTCATTAACAAAATCGAAGGGGCACTACAAGAGTTAGATGAGACGCTTTACTGGATCGATCTCATCGCAGAAGCGAATGTCATAAAGTCTGAACGATTGATCGCGCTAAGAGACGAGACCGAAGAACTCGTCGCAATGTTTGTAACGATGGTGAAGGGTGTGAAGGAGAAGACAAGAATGCTGAAGAAAAAAGGCGTCATCCCTCATCCCTCCGCCCTCATCCCTTAAGAGCCATGGCTGAACACGACGAAGGATTCGTCCTTACCACAGTTGATTCGATAACGAATTACGTCCGGCGCTCAATCGCAGCGAAGGCCATCGATATCGGCGCGCCGGTCGTGAACTGGGCACGCAAGTCTGCACTATGGCCGATGACGTTTGGCTTGGCCTGCTGCGCGATCGAGATGATGGCCACCGGCGCGGGTCGCTTCGATATCGATCGGTTCGGCGCGGGAGTGTTCCGTCCCAGTCCGCGCCAAAGCGATCTGATTATCATCGCCGGCACAGTAACTCTGAAGATGGGGCCGGTCGTGCGTCGTGTTTACGACCAGATGCCGGAACCGAAGTGGGCGATTGCGATGGGCGCGTGTGCGTCGACGGGTGGGCCGTTCGACTCGTACTCGACGATGCAGGGGGTCGATCGAACAATTCCGGTGGACGTTTATATTCCCGGCTGCCCACCGCGGCCCGAGGCCCTGCTCTACGGCTTGATGCGCCTGCAAGACATCATCATGCGCGAAGCTCCTTCCGCTTACATCTTCGAATCAGACGGCGCAGTCCGGCGTCGCCGAACATTCGATGAAATTGAGCCGCCAAAGCTTGCCCCAGCTCCCGAGAAATCAGAAGCCGCCGCTTAGTGGCAAGCGCTCCCCTGACCCGGTATCATAGCCCCTACATTACTCTCTTAAATTGTTTTGTTTGACCGAGCGTGCATTCACGTTCGAGGAGGAGTTTTCTATGAAATCTACATACCCAAGGTTGGGCCTGGTCGCGCTGGTGACATTCATGAGCTTGCCGGCGATCGCTTCCGCGCAAACGACTAAACCGCGGATCCGGCGAGCAACAACTCCGCGGCGTGTTGTGGCGTTGGTGCCCGTGGGCACGACCCTTAAAGTTCGCCTCGAAGACACCTTGTCCAGTAAAGAGTCGCGCGCTGGTGACAAATTTACTGCGACAGTGCTCGATCCGGTTCGCTTCAACGAAGCAACGGTGCGCGGTCACATTCGCTCAATCGTGAAGTCTGGCAAAATCAAAGGCCGCACGACGATGAACCTCGCGTTCGATTCGATCACGCTGGCGGACGGTCGCACTGGAACCTTGCATGGATACGTGACGCGTATTTACGACAGCAACGCGCGCAGCGACGAAGAAGGCGGCGTCCAATCTGAAGGGCGCGGCAAGCAGACGATTAAGCGAGGCGGGATTGGCGCGACAGCGGGCGCGATCATTGGCGCGATTGCCGGAGGCGGAAAAGGCGCCGCGATCGGTTTGATCGTTGGCGGCGCGGCCGGCGCCGGGTCACTGGCAGTCGGAGGCAGCAAAGAACTCAAGCTTGAAGCCGGCATCGAGATGCTGGTGCACGTCACGCGTTAAAAGATTCGCGTGCGAACGCGACTGTTCGGGATCCGATTTGATTTGGATCTCCCTCTCCCTTGGGAGAGGGAAACGAAAGAAAACCTCCCAGTTTCCGACGAAGCAGCGTAAAGAAAAGCGGTGAGTCGGTGACATCGTCGTTTTGCCGAGAGCCGACGGCGGGTCCACCCGATAGATTGTCAAAGTTTGTAAAATCTGCGTCCGTCGGCGAACCACGGCGAACAGCACACCCGTCTGAGGCGTAAGCTCTATCAGACAGAGAACGCCATCAGGGGGACACGAGTGTGACTGAACCAGGCAAAAACTTTTCACGGGTACTTGTTTTTGTTTTCGCCGCCAGCCTCAGCCTCATCGCATGCAACCGGCCGGCGGCCGCTGACAAAGTCGCTGATCCGCCGTCGTGGAACGCGAAGATAGTCGCCGACAACGAACCGGGCGAGCCTTTGATTGTATCCGGCACGATCTACTCTCCGGACGGTAAACAGCCGCTGGAAGGAGTCACGCTTTTCGTTTATCAAACCGACGCGACTGGAGTTTATACGACCAGCGGCGGCGATAATCGGGCCACGCGCATTCACGGCGTCATGCGCACAAATGCGCAGGGCAAATACGAGTTCCGGACCGTTAAACCCGGCTCTTACCCGAACAGCCGCAACCCGGCACACATTCACGCCTATGTTTCCGGCCCGGGTTATCCGGAATACTGGATCGATGAATATCACTTCAGCGACGATCCGTTCATTAGCGATGGAGACAAACAAAGAGCGAGCGGTCAGGGAACGTTCTCTCCGATCCTAAGTCCGAAACGCGGAGCAGATGGTATTCTTCGCGCGGTGCGCGACATTCGCGTCGAACGCTGCTCCAGGAATTGTACGGGGCGGTAGGTCGGTCTTTGTTGCCAGGAGTTCCGTTAGGCTTCCTTAAAATGCTCGCATCTACTTTCCAATGTGTTCTGCGTTTCGGCTTAATCATGGCGTTCCTGGCCGTGGGCGCGTCGACGGCTCTGGCCCACCCGCCTTGGGGAATTGTGGTTAGCTCAACGGGAATCGTTTATTTCAGCGACCTCGAAACCGTCTGGAAAATCGATCGGGATGGAAAGACAAGCGTCTTCCGCGCCGGCGCCGGTGGCCGTCACGTCCACGAGCTGTCAATCGATGACCAGGACAATCTTTACGGTCCTGTTGAAGTGTATGAAGCCAGCACGGAAAAATACCTTATCGGCGTCTGGAGAATGACGCCGGACGGCAAAGAAACTCAGCTTCAACATCCAATCGATATTGTTATGTCCGGTGTGAGTATTTGGCGAGATCGCGCCGGCAACATGTACTCGGTCGACCAGAACAATCACAAAAAAAAACGAACACTGCTTTTGCGGCGCACGCCAAGCGGCATAGTTTCAACGTTGGCGGGTGGAGCTTACGGGCATAAGGACGGCAAAGGTACCGCCGCAAAATTCGGAAGCGTCAGCGCGATGACGATTGCGTCCGATGGAAGCATTTACTTGACCGATGCCCTTTCGGTGCGCCGAATCTCGCTGGATGGTACCGTAACCACTGTTGCGACAAACCTCGCCGCGAGAACTTCAGAAGACAAACCCACGCTGTTCGGCGGCGTGGATGCAAGCATCATGGGTTTGGCAGTCGGGTATGACGGGCAAGTCTATGTGGCGGATGCCGGCAATCGCCGCCTGCTGAAGATTGGTGGGAAGGCCAGTGTTGTTTATCGCGTGGACCCGCCGTACTTTCCTACTGGCGTCTTCGCAACCCGTAGCGGCGATGTTTATGTGCTTGAGTTTAGCTACACGCCTCCGGGCACAACCAACAATCCGCGCGTCCGCAAGATCTCTTCGGACGGAGAAAACAAACTGATTACTACAGGCCCGGCAGGAACTAACTCTAATGTTGCGCCGCCAGGCTCGCTTCCCCGAGCGCGCTTTGCAAACATCCTCGGATTTGTTAACACGCGCGGTTGGTTCTTCGTCTTAGGAATAGTCGGAGTTCTCATTACCGCGGCTACCCTCGTTTGGCGCCGGCGCCGGCATGGAACTCAACGCGCATGAAAACAACATTGCTTCGAATTCTGAAATGGGTCGTGATTGTCCTGGCGCTCGCGGCAGTGGGAATTCAATTTGTGCGTCCGGCGCGTACGAATCCCCCGCTTGAGCCATCCCAGACACTTGAGGCGCACACGCAGATGACTCCGGAAGTCGCAAAGATCTTTGAGCGATCGTGTAACGACTGCCACTCAAACAAAACGACGTGGCCCTGGTATACAAATGTGGCGCCAGTTTCGTGGTGGACGATCGATCACGTAAATCACGGTCGATCTCATCTAAACTATTCTGAGTGGGGAAAGCTCCCGCGCCCGGACCAGGAGAACAGCTTGCAGGAAATCTGCGACGAGGTTCTTGACGACAAAATGCCCCTGCCGTCGTATTTGCCGATGCATCCACAGGCCCGCTTGTCAGCGACGGACAAAAAGGTGCTTTGCCACTGGACTGACGTGGAGCGCCAACGCATGGCCGCCCAACCCAGGTAATCTTGCGGTCCTATAATCTATTCTCCGCAAAAGGACATCCGAACGCCGCGTGCACTACCGCACAGTACCAATTTGTGTCAGCCTGCTAAATTAGAGCTTGAGTCGGGGAGTATCTGCCTGCTATATTCGGTTGGGCGCGCCCCCAGGCGCGGACTTGCCGAACCCCTTCTCGCCTTCGGGAAACTTGGGAAATGACAGAAAGAGATAACGGGAAGTTGGGTCAACCTCATTCAACCGAAGCCACAGGTGCTGCCGTGGCCGCCGCGCAAGCAACCTCACTTCTGATCATTGAAGACGACGAAAACATTTCGAGCGCGATTCAGGAATATTTCACTCGCGCTGGTTACAGTGTTACAACCGCGGCCGATGGTTTGGCCGGAGTTGAAGTAGCCGGTAAGGACAGACCTGACGTGGTCGTGCTCGATTTGATGTTGCCAAAGATGGACGGTCTGGCCGTCTGCAAAGAGCTTCGTCTCAAAAGTCCGCAGATGCCGATTCTTATGCTGACGGCAAAGGACGATGTGGTCGACAAGGTGCTGGGCCTCGAAATGGGCGCCGATGATTACATCACTAAGCCGTTCAGCCTGCGTGAACTGGAAGCACGAATTAAGTCCGTGCTACGGCGGTCGCGCGCGGGAACGGCGATTGAGGGCGAAGACGAAGTGCCCATCCTCCGTGGGAATTTGCGGATCGATCCAGTCCGGCGCGAGGTGACAATTGGTGATCGGCACGTTGAACTCACCCCAAAAGAGTTTGACCTGCTGCGATTGTTCGCTTCGAACCCCGGCCGCGTCTTCCCGCGTAAGTACCTGCTCGAAAAGATTTGGGATTACTCCTACGAAGGCTACGATCGGACGATTGATTCTCACATCAACCGGCTCCGCGCAAAAGTCGAGCAGAACCCGGACAATCCTCAGCTCGTGCTGACCGTCTGGGGTATTGGTTACAAGTTCACGGACGCCGAATAGCCCGGTCCGTTCTCCACTTCAAAGTCTTGCCCGCGAATTGAGCCGAATCCACCGCGCTCTTTCAATCCTGACGCAAGCAGAAAGACCCGCACAATGAAATCCACAGAACATTCCACCTGGCATCGCACGGCATTTCGCTCTCTGAGCGTAGCGCTGTCCTTCCTATTGTCCTGCACGGTTGTCGCTGCGCAAGCCGGCACTGCGCCACCGCCTGACCGTGGTGTACTAGGGTGGGTGGTGGACAACTATATCTTCACCCTCGTGCTCGTCGCGGGGTTTGTTGCGTTGATCGTGTACAAGGTCCGGAAATCGAGAACATCAGAGGTATTGGCGAGAACATCCGAGCCGCGTCCCGTTCAACTACCTCGAGAAATGCCGGCGCAAGAAAGCCGAAAGTCCCCTGCCCCTTCATCCCCTACGCAAGAATCACCTCAGCCGCAGCCGCGCACACGCGCGGCCAAAGAGATAGCGGCGGCAGATTCTTCACAATCAGCATTCGGCGCGTACCGCATCGATCAGGAAGTCGGCAAGCTCGTGCTTGGGAAGCCGCACCGTATGGACGTAATGGCGTCGCGCGTGTCCGACGATCGCCGCGCCATCGAGGCTTCATTAATCAAAGCGTTATCCGCGTCCGACGTTGACGAGGCCGGTCGCGAACGCGCGCGCCGCGCTTTGGAGGACTACGGTTTTGTCGCCCGCCAATGCGCGCTCATGCTGCAAGGCCGCGATGCGTGGGAGCGTTCGTCGGCGGCTCGCGTACTGGGCCAGATCAGTTCTGCTGCGTCGTTGCCGGCGCTGATTGAGGCTTTGCACGACGCAGACTCGGTCGTCAGAAACCAGGCTGTCACAAGCTTAGGTCAATCGAAACAGCCGGTCGCGATCGGCGCGCTGCTCGATATCGCGCGCCGTCACTCAGACATTCCTCCAGCCCTCTTGAGCGAGAGCCTGAGTGCATGCTCGGTTGATGACCTTAGCTTCCTGGACTCAGCGCCGTTCGATTTCAACGAACCTCAGCCGAATGTGGACGGCGACCCGCAGGAGGTTGATGCGATGCTCTCCTCGGAACAGTTGCCCATGGGTGACGAAGACGACGCGTTGCTGGGCTTGTTGACCAGGCTGGAAAGCTCGGACACCGGCGAACGCGCGCAGGTCGCCCGCGAACTGGCTTCTCACCGGGCGCAACGCTCGGTGTCGGCTTTATGCTCTACCGCCATGCACGATCCCGATGCAAGTGTTCGGGCGGCTGCGGTGGCGGGTCTGGGCAACATTGATCACGAATCAGTTTTCGCTCCGGTGCTGATCTCTCTGGCCGACGACACGCGTGAAGTGCGTGCCGCCGCGGCCCGCAGTTTGTCGAGTCTGCACTTTGATCGCGCGCAAGCCTACGCCCGTGTAATGAAATCCGCCGACCTGCAAACTCTTCAAACCTTTGCGCAAGCGTGTGTGAAGACCGGTATCGCGGCGCAGGCGGTTGACCGCCTGGCCAGCGAAGACCGGAGACACGCGCAGGAAGCATTCGCGCTCTTCTCGGTGCTGGCCAAAGCCGGTGAAGTGGAGCCCATCCTTGAGATCATCGCGACGCATCCCGACGTTCAAGTGAAGCTCGCCGCCGTGCGTGTGTTGAGCGTGGCGGGCAGTTCGGATGCGGCGCCAAAACTCCGGGAATTAGTGGCCACGGAAGGCATGCCGGAAGATGTTCGCACCAGCATTCTCGAACTCCTCTACAAGTTCGACAAAGAACCCACCGCAGTCTAAACCCAAGTGACAACGTTCCCACGGACGTTGCATAATTCCCTCTGCGAAGTCGTTCGCGTTTTTCATTTGACGCCGCCCCAATTCATGAGCACTGCCAACCAATCCTCATTACCGCGCGTCCTGGGCCTGATCACGGCATTCGTCTGCTGCGCCACAGCCGTGGTGTTTACTGCTTCGCCGATCGCGTTGACGCAGAGTCGCATCATCGCGCCACAACGTTCAACCAACACCAACAACTCAACCAAACGACCGCCCGTGGCCACGTTACGCGCGAGCGATTCAACCAGCGGCTCACGTGTTGCTCTGACCTCCAATCAGTCTTTAAACGACTACGAAGCGTATCGCCGGGGCGATCGTTTCTACGTGCGGATTCCGGCGGCTGATGTGCCGCGACCGGAAGCTGTGCGTGGTCGCGCGTTTGGGGACGTCAAGGTGCAACGCGGCGCCAGTGACACCGTCGTTTCTTTCCGCATGCAGCCCGGCGCAACAGCTCGGGTCGAGCAGCGCGGGAATAAGCTGGATGTTGTTTTCACAATGCCCGGTTCGCGTTCAGCTAATACGACATCATCGGGTCGGGATGTGGTGCGCAACGACGCCGGCCCGGCGCCGCCTCCGGCCGATTCGCAACGACGCGGAAATACAAATTCAATCAGGTTAGGTCTGGCGGATCGCGCGGGCAATCGCAATTCGAATGATCGATCCTCTGCTGCCGCGCCCCGAGCGACGCCGGCGCCTCGCGCGACTCCATCGCCCAAGCCTTCACCGACTCCTTCAGCTAAGCCCAGTGCGAGCCCAACAGCCACGCCGAGAGTTTCACCGTTCGTCGCGCAGCAAAGGAGTTCGCCATCCCCAACTGCTGCCACGGCTTCGTCGCAGACAATCCCGACAGGTCGGAGCTTGACTTGGGGCAGCATGAAGCAGAGGGCGCGCTATTGGATCCTTTTGGCGCAACTAAATCCGATCCCAGTCGGGATCGGTGTCGCGGTACTTCTGCTGCTGATCGGCTTGCTGATCATGCAGCGGCGCCGTGCAAAAGCACTGAGACGAAGCCGGCTGCGCAAGTCGCCGATGAAATCTGCCGCACTCACCGTTGAGAAAGTTTCACCCGTCGCGGTCGAGCCTCAGCCGGTTGAACCTCTACAAACCGGAGCTGAATTGGCTGGAGCCACGACTGCCGTCGCGGCCGTGACAACTGAACCGCCGCCACCACCCGCGCCTCTGGCGACTGACGCCCAACATGAACGAGTGACGCGTGCTTCTGAAGAAGTGAAGACACTGATGGCAGGTGGCGATTATGACAAGAGTATTATCGCTTCGGACGATCGCTACACGCGCCAACTGGTGGGAGCTGAATTACTGTCCGCGCTCGTCGGCCGGAATCTTCAACGTCGCGAGCGCGCCCGCGTCGCGTTCATGAATCACGGCTACTTTGACGACGCCACTCGCGACTTGCGAATTGCGGAGTCACCGAACGAGCGGGCTGCGGCCGCACGCCGGCTCAGCTTTGTTCATGATCGCGAAGCGACGCCCCATCTGATTGCGGCGCTTGAAGACCCTTCGCCTGACGTGCGCCGGGCGTCCGTCGAAGCCCTGATGGACTTGCGTGATCCGGCGGCGATCGCTCCGCTGAACTCGCTCATGCAAACAGAAACAGATCGAAGAGTGCCACGCAGCTTACTTAAGCACGCAGTCGAAGCTTGCGCCACCAGTGGGTCGGAGCCCACGGCAGCAGAAGATCTCAGATCTCAGATCTCAGATTCCAGGAGTTCCCTGCCCGAGCAGGCATCCACTCCGATTTCGCAAACGGCCGAAAATGAACGTGAGGTGATTGAGATATGAGTGCGCGCGAGCTACTCGTCCAACTTCGGGAAAAAGGCGTCGAGGTGAAAGCCAACGGCGACCGTCTCGTAATCGATGCGCCGCGAGGCGCGATTACGCCCGACCTGCGCGACGCTTTGTCGGCAAACAAAGCCGAGCTTCTGCAAATCCTGACCGCGCCACCAATCGAAAGAGCAGTGCCCAAGCCCGCGCCCGTGCTCATTCAGGCACCGGTGGAGGCACCTGGGCCTGTAGCAGTACAACGCGATACGCCATCACGATCGCCGGAGCCGCAAGCAATCTCTCCCGAGAGATCTTCGGTCATTGAAGAGACCAACCAGCTCGAAGTTGAACTGCTCCGGCTGCGCACGGAGGAAGACGCACGCCGTGCTGAATTCGAAACGGCCCGTCTTGCTGCGGAGCATGCTTTTAATCAGACTGCGCACGAATGGCGGCAGGAACAGGAAGCGGCTGCGCGCCGGCGCGCTGAGCACGAGAAGCTGCGGATCGAAGCGGAAGCACGCGAACGTGCGGCTGAAGAGACCCGCCGTCGCGTCGCTGAGAGCGAACTGGCTCGCGTCGAAGAAGAATTGAAACGCATGCGTGCCATGGAAGACGCGCGGCGCGCAGAAGTCGAGGCGCAATTTACCTCTGCTGAGGCGGCGCGCCAGAGAGAACTCGAACAAGCGCGCAATGTTGAAGCCGAGCAGTCCCGCATTCGCGGTGAGGAAGAGCGCCGGTTTCTGGAAGGCGAAGCGCGCAAACGAGCACAGGAAGACGAGCTGCGTCGTCGCGCACAGACGCGCATCGCCGCCGTCGAAGAAGAGATCCTACGGTTGCGCCTTCGCGAAGATGCGCGCGTGAAATCAGCCGAAGAGGCCCTTCTGCTCGCGCAAGAAACTCAACGCCGCCGCGCTGAAGAAGAAGCTCGACGGCAAGCTGAGGCCGAAGCTCAACGGCGTGCCGAAGCAGAGGTTCGGCTGCGTGCTGAGATTGAGGCGCAGATGCGGGCTGAAGCTGAGGCGAAAAGAAAAGTCGAAGAGGAAGCGCAAAAGCGAGCTGAAGCGGACGCCCGCCGTCGCGCACAGGAAGAGGCTGAACGGCTCGCCGCCGAACAGGCGCGGTGGGCGGCTGAACAAGAAGCTCGTCGTCGCGCCGAGGACGAAGAACGCCAGCGCCTCGAAGAAGAGCGTCGCCTTCAGGCTGAAGTTGAAGAGCGATTGAGAGCTGAAGAAGCCATGCGTTCACGGGCAGAAGAAGACGCTCGTTCGCGCGCCGAAGCCGAAGTAAGACAGCGGGCCGAACTCGAAGCGCGTATTCGCGCCGAAGTGGAAGCCAAACTGCGTGCTGAGGAAGAAGAGCGACAGGCGATGCTCGAGGAGCGCGAGCGAGAACAGTACGCACCGCGACCTTCCGAAGGGATTAAGAGGAGCGAGTTCCTCGGCGGTGAGGAATCCGACTTTCACCCCGTTAGCGTGCCTGAAGCGGATACAGCATTGTCAGCGACGCGCCCGGATGCTCGGGCCCGGGCTGCCGAGCTGCAAAATCTCTCGACATTGGAAACCGAGGATGCTTTCCAGCAGATCACCGAAGCCTTCGATGACTCTTCGCCCGAAGTTCGCAATGCGGCGGCGCAAGCGTTGTACGACTTTCAGGAAGACCGCGCCGCCGCGTTTACGCGCGCGTTGCGCGACTCACCGGCTGAGCGCCGCGCGAGAATTGGGGCCGCCATCGCGACTTCCGGACTTGCGAACGAGGCTATCAACAACTTGACCGGCGAGAGCCGCGACAAGACCTACGATGCGTTCTCTTTATTGTTTCTGATGTCGAAATCCGGCGAAATAAATCCGCTGATGCGCGCTATCGAAGCTCACCCGAGCACCGAAGTGCGGCTCGCCGTCGTGAAGCTGCTCGCGTTAAGCGGACAGCCCGATGTGCTGCCTGCATTTCGTCGCATGGCTGTGCGCGGAACGCTGCCGCCTGAAGTTCGTTCGGCGGTGATGGAGGCGATTTATCAGGTTGGCAGTCAGACTCCGGGAGAAGAACAGCCGGCAGGATAACCTCCAGTCCACATCTCTTTCGAAAGGTGCATGGTCACAGCTATGCGCCTTTTTTGTTTTCATAACGCCCTTCCCAAAGGGGAAGGAAAAAATCAATTAGCACGACGACGGTGACGGCTTGCCCTTCACGCCGTGTAGTTTGCACGCCGGGTAGTTTGTTAGCTCACCCCGAACGATTTACTATTGCTGGTTATGCCTTTCGTCCTGAAATCGAATTATCGTCCCTGTGGCGACCAGCCGCAGGCGATCCGTACCCTCGTCCGTGGCGTCAATGACGGCACGAAGGACCAGGTGCTGCTCGGCATCACGGGTAGCGGCAAGACTTTCACGGTCGCAAGTGTCATCGACGAGACCCAACGCCCGACACTTGTGATCGCCCACAACAAGACCCTCGCGGCACAGCTTTACCAGGAATTCCGGACACTCTTCCCTGAAAACGCCGTCGAGTATTTCGTTTCGTACTACGACTATTATCAGCCCGAAGCCTACGTGCCGGCCTCGGACACATACATCGAAAAAGACGCGATCGTGAACGAGGACATCGACCGCCTGCGCATGTCCGCGACGCGCGCACTTTTTGAACGACGCGATGTAATTGTGGTCGCGAGCGTCTCGTGTATCTACGGTCTCGGCGATCCAGACGCGTATTATGGCATGCTGGTTTTTCTCGAGCCCGGGATGCGTATCGCGCGCGATACGCTGCTACAACGGCTGGTCGAGTTGCAGTACGAGCGCAACGATATCGACTTCAAGCGCGGCAGCTTTCGTGTGCGGGGAGATGTGGTCGAGGTTTATCCGAGCTATCAGGACGAAGCTTATCGGATTGAATTGTGGGGCGACGAAATCGATTCGATCTCGACGATCGATCCGTTACTCGGTGAGATTACCCAGAAGCACACGTCGCGTCTTCCCATTTATCCGAAGTCCCACTACGTGATGCCGCGCACGACTTTGAAGCGCGCGATCAAAACGATTAAGCAGGAGTTGGAGTGGTGGGAACCAAAGCTGATCGAAGAAGGTAAGCTGCTTGAAGCGCAGCGCCTCCACCAGCGCACGATGTTCGACATGGAAATGATGAAAGAGATGGGTTTCTGCCGGGGCATCGAGAATTATTCGCGGCATCTGACTGGAAAAAAGCCGGGTGAGCCTCCGCCGACGCTTCTGGATTATCTGCCGCGCGATACTCTGGTGATTATCGACGAGTCGCATCAGACCATTCCGCAAGTGCGCGGCATGTTCTTTGGCGATCAATCGCGCAAGAAAACATTGGTCGAATATGGATTTCGCCTGCCTTCGGCGCTCGACAACCGGCCGTTGAATTTTGAAGAGTTCGAAGAACGAGTTGCGCAACGGATTTACGTTTCGGCAACGCCGGGACCATACGAATTCACCAAGACCGGCGGCGAGGTAATCGAACAAATCATTCGCCCGACCGGCCTGATGGATCCGGAAGTTGAAGTCCGCCCGGTCAAAGGTCAAATCGATCATCTCCTGAACGAATGTCGCATCCGCGCGGAACGTAACGAGCGCGTGTTGGTGACCACGCTCACCAAAAAGATGTCGGAAGACTTGACCGAATACTTCACGGAAGTAGATGTCCGCGTGCGTTATCTTCACTCGGACATTGAAACGCTGGAACGCATAAGAATTCTGCGCGACCTGCGTCGCGGTGAGTTCGACGTGCTGGTCGGCATCAACCTTCTGCGCGAAGGACTGGATCTGCCGGAAGTCTCGCTGGTCGCCATTCTCGATGCCGATAAAGAAGGATTTCTACGTTCCGAATCTTCTCTGATTCAAACGATCGGGCGCGCCGCGCGCAACGCCGCCGGCAAGGCGATCCTTTACGCCGACCGGATAACTGAATCGATGAAGCGGGCGATCGATGAAACCACCCGCCGGCGGGAATTGCAGAGAGCGTACAACCTCGAGCACGGCATTGTGCCGCAGACGATCATCAAGCCAATCGAGGCAACACTGGTCACCGCCGCCGAAGCCGATTACTTCAAGGTGCCGCTGGAGCTGGAGGACATCGAAGCTTACAGTCCGCAGCAGATCGGTGAAACGATTGCGCGTCTTGATTTTGAAATGCGCGAGCACGCCAAGAAGTTTGAGTTCGAGAAAGCTGCTGAGCTGCGTGATCGCATCAAGTATTTGCGTGAGCGGAAGCTGGCTGTAGCGTAAGAATTGTTAACCACAGAGGACACAGAGGCAGAAACCCGACCGTAAGGGAGGGTGCCAATGCTCGTGCCGCACCCTTCCTTACGGTCGGGTTTCGGCTTTTCTCTGTGCCTCTGTGTTTGAAATGCTCGTCAAAACTCAACCAAGATCAAATCAGATCACGTAATGAGTATTTCGTCATGGCTGGGAAGACATCGTGGACACGTGCTGGACGTGCTGGTCTTCCTGGCAAACCTTTTCCTGTTCGGTGTTGTTGCACGATGGTTGGGCAAGCTTGGCGCCGGCTTTACCGCAAATGATGATGCGGCAGCGCGGCAACTCGCCTTCATCATCCTGGCCGCGTTCATCGCTTACACCGCCGGCGCAATTCTCAAGCGCGCGCCATTGCACGCGCGACGCAAAACGCTCCCGAGTCCCGGCTATGCGGGTTGTCTGTTTCTCGGATGGGTTTCGCTCTCCCTGGGTCTCTCGATTTTCGGCGCCGCCGTCGTCGCTGTCGGGCTCGAGCACGCACCGAAAGGCGTTCCGCTCGCATTAGTAATCCTTTTGAGCACACTGCCGACTATCTTCGCGGCGCGAGTCGTTTTTCCGCCAAAGAAACTCGAGCAAATACCGGCGTGGCGCAAGAGCTGGCCCATGGAATTGCTGGCTGACCTTCTGATTGTCGCCGCCGTGCTCCTGCTCACCATCATGTGGAATATTTGGTTCGCTGACTTGTTTATATTCGATTCACCTGGTCTCGGTTTGACCGAAAAACTGTTTGCGTCGGGCTTGGCGGCTGCCGCGTTTGCGTTGTTCTATGTCACGCCGCGGTTCCTGTTTCTGATTGAGGACTTTGATCGCTGGCCCACCTGGGTCACGATTGGATTGACGCTGGCGCCACTCATCGGACGTATTCTTCTGGCCGGGCCTTCCGGCGGCTGATTAGGCGGCTGATTTTTTTCACTATGTTGACGAAGACCAAACTGGACGAGATTCACGACTTTTTGGGTGATGCGAGTTACCTGCCCGGCGGCTTTACCTCTGAAGTAGTCTTTCCGGAAAGTGCCGAAGAAGTCGCCCAGGTTCTGGCGAAGGCCACCAGGGATAAAACGCCGGTGACAGTCTCAGGCGCCGGCACCGGCACCGTTGGCGGCCGAGTTCCCTTCGGCGGAATCGTCATCGCCACCGACAGACTGAATCACATCAAGAGCGTCGCTCGCGACCAGAATGGTGGCCACGCCGTCGCCGAAGCAGGCGTCCGATTGATCGATATCCAGCGCGCGGTTGAAGCCGATGGCCTGCTATATCCGCCGGATCCGACTGAGCGGACCTGCTTCCTGGGCGGAACGATTGCGACGAACGCCTCTGGATCGCGCACGTTCAAATACGGTCCGACGCGAAATTATGTTGAACGATTAAAGATTGCTTTAGCCCCTGGGGATTTAATCGATTTGCGGCGCGGTGAATTACAAGCCCAAAGCGATGGACGGGTTACGATTCCGCTTTCTTCTGGCGGCACGATCGACGCGAAGCTGCCAACGTATCAAATGCCGAACGTTAGAAAGCACGCTTCAGGATATTTTGTCGCCCCGGGCATGGACGTGATCGATCTTTTCATTGGCAGCGAGGGGACTCTGGGCGTGATTGTCGAAGCCGAAGTGCGCTTGCTGCCAAAGCCTGAAGGCCTGCTAAGTGGGGTCGTGTTCTTCGATGGTGAAGAAAACCTGCTCGGCTTTGTGCGCGAATCGCGCGAGCGATCGCTGTGCACACGGGGCAGTAGCCCGACCGTCAGGGAGGGTGCCGGCTTAGACGCTCGCGCGCTGGAATATTTTGACCAGGAGTCGCTGCGCTTTCTCCGCCAGAAATATGCCACCATTCCCGAAGAGGCGGTCGGATCTGTTTTCTTTGAGCAAGAAATCAACCCGGCTACGGAAGAGTTGCTAATGAACGAATGGCTGGCACTGACCGAACGTTATCAGGCTCTGGGCGACCAGTCATGGTTTGCCACGAACGAGCAGGATCACGTTAAGCTACGCGAGTTCCGTCACGCGTTGCCGGTGCTGATGAATGAATGGTTCGCCAAATACAAGCAGCGCAAAGTCTCGACTGACATGGCCGTGCCGGATGATTCATTCGCTGAGATGTTGAACTTCTATCGCGGAGCGCTGCGCGGCGGCGATTTGCGCTACACGATCTTTGGTCACATCGGCGACAATCACGTGCACGTCAACATTCTGCCGCGCGACGACGCAGAAGCCGGCCGGGCAAGGGAGATCTATCAGAGCTTCATTCACAAGGCGGTCAAGCTGGGCGGCACGATTTCCGCGGAGCATGGCATCGGTAAATTGAAGTGCGAGTACCTGCGAGAGATGTATGGCGATCGGCACCTGCGCGAAATGGCCGCCGTGAAACGAGCCTTCGATCCGGCGGGGATTCTGGGACGAGGAAATATGTTTGATGAAGAGTACCTGTGAACGGTCAGTTGGGTTGCACCAGTCAACCAACCGCGTAGCGGTAGCAGAATTTAGCCAAGGGCAAGTGCCCACTTGTCGGGACGCCACCTCTGGATCAGGTCAGAAAAGATTTCCGCGCCCTGTAGGGGCGCAATGATTCTGTCGGCCGCTTCGCGGGCTCTGGAATTTTAGAGGACGTGATCCCAGGATTACGCTCGCTGCGCTCGCTCACCCTGGGCTAAACTCTGTCGTCGCTCCGCGACTCGTTGACGCAGACACCCGACTTGAGCCTAGGCTTGCGCCCATTGCATTCCTATCCCGCGCCACCCAACGAATCGTTGGACGCGAGCGGCCGGGGCGTGAATTGCAAGGATGAAGGATGAAGGCGGAGGGATGAATTGGCGCGCCGCCGCGTCAAGTCAAGCGTTGTCCGTAGTCAGTTGTTAGTAGTACTACTGACTACTGAGCACCGAGAATGTTCCGATTTACTACCGCCGGCGAATCACATGGACGCGCGCTTGTCGCGATTGTCGAAGGTCTGCCGGCCGGACTGCCCATCAACGTCGATCGAATCAATCATGAGTTGTGGCGACGGCAGCAAGGCTATGGCCGTGGCGGACGCATGAAGATCGAGCAGGATCGAGTTGAGATCCTCAGTGGAGTTCGTCATGGAATGACGCTCGGTTCGCCGCTCGCGCTGACGATTGAAAACAAGGATTGGGCGAACTGGGACGAAGTGATGGCAGTCGAGCCGAAAGAACTTGCGTCCGAAAAATCACGGCTCGTCAAACGTCCACGTCCCGGCCACGCCGACTTAGCCGGCGGGTTGAAATATGACGCGCGCGATCTGCGAAATGTTCTCGAGCGCGCCTCGGCACGCGAGACGGCCGCGCGCGTCGCTTGCGGCGCGATCGCAAAGCAGTTCCTCGAACAATTTGGCATTGCGATTCGCAGTCATGTGACTCAACTGGGCGGGATCCCTGAACAGCCTTTGGAAGTTACTTTCGATCAAGTCTCTTCGATTCCAGACGATTCCCCACTACGTTGTGCGGACGCCGGCGA
>DATEPC010000024.1:0-32079 GCA_035273405.1 Pyrinomonadaceae bacterium
AATATCGCGCCGCCTTAGAGAAGGTCGAAGATGGGCGCAAGTACAATCTGGAAGACGCGGTCAAGAAGCTGAAAGAGATCGCGTTTGCGAAGTTTGACGAGACGGTGGAGCTGACGATGTGGCTGGGCGTGGATCCGCGCAAAGCCGATCAGCTTGTGCGCGGCACCATCGTTTTGCCGCACGGTCTCGGTAAAACCAAAACAGTCGTAGTTATCGCGCAGGGCGACAAGATTCGCGAAGCCGAAGAGGCGGGCGCGGACTTTGTCGGCGGCGAAGACCTGGTGGCCAGGATAAAAAGCGGCTGGCTCGATTTTGACGCCGTGATCGCCACGCCCGACATGATGCGTTTTGTTGGCGGACTCGGAAAGGTGCTCGGCCCTCGCGGTATGATGCCGAATCCGAAAACCGGCACCGTCACGCCGGACGTGAAGACTGCGATCCGGGAAACTAAAGCGGGCAAGGTTGAGTACCGGGTCGATAAGACCGGCGTTATTCACACCGGCATCGGAAAGGTTTCATTCGACGACAACAAGCTGGTCGAGAACACGCGTGCTTTGATCGACGCTGTGGCGAAGGCGAAACCGTCGACCGCCAAAGGTAAGTACATGAAAAAAGTAAACCTGGCCTCGACGATGAGCCCGGGAATTTTGCTCGATGAAACCGCGTTCGCGAGATAGGGAGTTGCCATGAAAACAAGGAAACAAAAGCAGGAAAATCTCGACGCGCTGGCTGAACAGTTCAAGAATGCGCACGCCGCGATGCTGGTCAGTTTCAAGAAGATGACCGTGGCCAAGGATCAGGAGCTGCGCCGGCAGCTGCGCGAAGCAGGCGTGAGTTATTCAGTCGTCAAAAACACTTTGGCGCGCAAGGCTGCCGCCGGAACACCGCTTGAGCCGCTCGCTGATGAATTCAAAGGCGTGACCGGCGTGGCGTTGAGCTCAAGTGATCCAGTCGGCTTATCGAAGGCGATTTCAAAGTTCACGAAAGCGAACGCTGAGATTTTCAGTTTCAAAGTTGGCCTCGTCGAAGGAAAGGTCCTCGAGCTGAAACAGGTCGAAGCAATCGCAAATCTGCCGTCGCGCGAGGAGCTCATTTCGAAAATGCTGTTCCTGATCAACGCGCAGGCGCAAAGATTGGTGACCGTGATTCAGGCAGTGCCGCGCAATCTGGCGGTGGTGATGGATCAGGTGCGCGCGCAGAAAGAAGCGCAGGGCGCTTAGAGGGTTGGAGAGTGGCACAGACTTCAGTCTGTGATTTCAACGTGTTTCACTTACAGACTGAAGTCTGTGCCACTTAATTCGAAATTAAATTGTGGTCGTCGCTAATTGTCAGTGGACGGCCGGGGAAGGCAAAAGTCGCGGCGATGCAGCCGGGAGGGATGCCAAAGAAATTCGTGAGCCTCAAATCTGAAACTTAAAACTCAGAGTGGCTTGCGCAGAAGCGATACAGGAGAAGGTAACAAATCATGGCTGACATTCAGGCAATTGTGGATCAGATTAAGGGCTTGACGCTGCTGGAAGCTTCCGAGCTCGTCAAAGCAATGGAAGAGACGTTTGGCGTTTCCGCGGCAGCGGCGGCGGTTGCCGCAGCACCCGCAGGCGCGGCGGCTGGCGGTGAGGCTGCAGCTCCGGCTGAGGAGCAGACCGAGTTTGACGTTGTCCTCCAGGCGATCGGTGGCAACAAGATCAACGTCATCAAAGTTGTTCGCGAAGTCACCGCGCTCGGCTTGAAGGAAGCGAAAGACCTGGTCGAAGCTGCACCCAAGGCCGTCAAGGAAGGCGTGTCCAAGGAAGAAGCTGAAACGATCAAGACCAAGCTTACCGAAGCGGGCGCAACCGTTGAAGTTAAGTAAGAAAACGGTCTTGGGTCTTTGTGCTTTGATCTTTGTTCGCTAACAGAGATCCAGGTTTTTTCAAAGACCTAAGATCAAGTCCAAAGATCAAGCCTTTGGCTTGACCTTTGGTCATTGAGTCGCTAACGTAGTGGAGTATTGAAGGGCTGTCGTTACTCCCGAAAAACTTTAACGAATGCAAGCGCGTTTCACTTTTTGAAGCGGCCGGGTAATTGTGCGTCCCGGCCGCGATTACGTGTCTGCACGTAAGTAATCGCGCGACCTCAACTTGCAATTCGTCGCACATCGACATCAGGAGCATTCATGTCTGCAAATCTTCTCGAAGCAACTAACACGGGATTGGGACGGCGCACGAGTCAGGCGCCGGAGCGGCAGGACTTTTCCAAGATCAAGACGGCGGTACCAATCCCCAACTTGATTGAAATTCAGCGCGATTCGTACAACCGGTTCCTGCAAATGGATCTGCTGCCGGAAGAGCGAGTCAATACGGGACTTCAGGCGGTGTTCCAATCAGTGTTTCCAATCTCTGATTTCCGCGAGACCGCGATGTTGGATTTCGTCGAGTATCAGATCGGTAACTGGCAGTGTAAGTGCGGCAACCTTGAAGGTCTCCAGTACCTGCGGGCGGCTTGTAAGAGCTGCGCCACAAAGATCAAAGTGGATCCGTTGCGCCCGGGCGAGACCCTCTGTCACGTTTGCGGCACTTTCAATTCGGTGCGTCCTGAACTGTGTCCGAACTGCGGCGAGCCCGTCGGGCTGAAGCACAAGCACGATCAGCAGGAGTGTCAGGAGCGCGGCATGAGCTACAGCGTGCCCCTGAAGGTCAAGATTCGCCTCACCGTTTACGACAAAGATCCGGATACCAGCATCAAGTCGATCCGCGACATCAAGGAAGAGGAAGTCTTCTTTGGCGAGATTCCTTTGATGACCGACAACGGCACGTTCATCATCAACGGAACTGAACGCGTCATCGTTTCGCAATTGCATCGCAGTCCCGGCGTTTTCTTCAAACGCGGCGCGATGTTCATCGCGAAGATCATTCCGTACCGCGGCTCGTGGGTTGAGTTCGAATACGATCAGAAAAACCTGCTGTACGTTCGCGTCGGCAAGCGGAAGTTCCTGGCGACCATTTTCCTGCGCGCGTTAGGCGTCTGGCTCAGCGACGCGTTTAAGAAGAGAGCGCTCGGCGACACGTTATTGGAAGACCTGGTCAAAAACGCATCGTTCTCTGACGAAGACCTGTTGCGCGCGTTCTACGTCGTTGATGAGGTGCGCGTCGAAGACGGCCGTCTGATGGTGCAGGTGCCGGAAAGCGGCCGGACGAATCTCATCGGCATGAAGGTCGATTTCGAGATCAAAGGCCGCGGCGGCGATGCGGTCGTGCGCAAAGGCAAGGAAGTCACGCGCACGTCCCTCGAGGGTCTGCGCAAAGCCAATATCGGCGAAGTTGAAATCGAGCCGCAGCAGTTCGAAGGCGCCTACGCGGCCGGCGACATCGTCAACACTGAAACCGGCGAAGTCGTCGTCGAAGCCAACAACGAAATCACGGCCACGAAGCTTCAGGAAATAATCGAAGCCGGCGTGCAGACTTTCCCAATCTTATTCCCGGAACGCGATGACGTGGGCGTGGTGGTTTCGCAGACGCTGAAGAAGGACACCATCACAAAGCCGGTCGATGCGCTGCTCGAGATTTACCGCAAGATGCGTCCCGGCGATCCACCGACTGTGCAGACTGCTTACCGCCTGCTCGAAGGCATGTTCTTCGATCCGCGGAAGTTCGATTTTTCGCGCGTGGGCCGGCTTAAGTTCAACATTAAGATGGGCAAGCCTGAGCGGGATCGCATCGAAGATCCTTTGCTTCAGGCCGGCGACTTCTTTGAAGTCGTTCAGTACGTGCTGAAGATGCGCCGCAATCCCGTCGATGACGAGAAGCGGCCGATTTATAAGGCGGATGATATCGATCACCTCGGCAATCGGCGTGTGCGCGCGGTTGGTGAGCTGCTCGAAAATCAGTTCCGCATCGGCCTTGAACGCATGGAGCGCGCGATCAAGGAAAAGATGTCGATCCACCAGGAAATGCAGACGACGATGCCGCGCGACCTGATCAATGCGAAGCCGGTCACGGCGGCGGTGCGCGAGTTCTTTGGCTCGTCTCAGTTGTCGCAGTTCATGGATCAGACTAATCCGCTTTCGGAAATTACTCACAAGCGACGTTTGTCCGCGCTTGGACCGGGTGGTCTGAGTCGCGAGCGCGCCGGATTCGAAGTGCGCGACGTACACCCGACGCACTATGGCCGCATTTGCCCGATCGAAACGCCTGAAGGTCCGAACATCGGCCTGATTTCATCTCTGTCATGCTATGCGCGCATCAACGAGTTCGGCTTTATCGAATCGCCTTATCGCAAAGTCGTCAACGGCGTAGTGACTGAGTTTGTGCGCGTGCGAAACGGCGGCGACACCAAGTTCAAGCCGAATGATCACGTGTCGCAGGAAGATGTCGAGAAAGCAAACAAGCGCGTCGGCGCGGACGGCAAAGCGAGTTTCGAACCTTATCCGTTCTATCTGACGGCGTGGGAAGAGGACAAACACGTTGTCGGCCAGGCCAACATCGAGTTGGACGAGAACGGTTACATCGTGAACGAGCGCAACGCCGCGCGAAAGGCCGGCGAGTTCATTCTCGCGCATCGCGATGAGATCGAATTTGTTGACGTGTCGCCGAAGCAGCTTGTTTCGGTGGCCGCGTCGCTGATTCCATTCCTCGAAAACGACGACGCGAACCGCGCGTTGATGGGTTCGAACATGCAACGCCAGTCGGTGCCTTTGCTGCGCGCGGAAGCGCCCTATATCGGTACCGGCATGGAGAGTGTGACTGCCCGCGATTCGGGTGCGGTCGTTATCGCGCGCCGGGATGGCGTGGTCGATTACACCGACTCAGAACGCATCATCGTGAAAGCCGATCACAACGTGGACGGCACGATTTCGCGCGAAGTGACGGCGGACATTTACACGCTGATCAAGTTCAAGCGTTCGAACCAGAATACCTGTATCAATCAGCGGCCGATCGTTCACGTAGGCGAGCGCGTCGCGAAAGGCCAGGTCATCGCTGACGGACCTTGCACGGATCGCGGCGAGTTGGCCCTGGGCCGGAACATTCTGGTCGCATTCATGCCCTGGCGCGGCTACAACTTCGAAGACGCGATTCTGGTGTCTGAACGGTTGGTGAAAGAGGATTACTACACCTCGATTCACATTGAAGAGCTGGAAATCGAAGCGCGCGACACGAAGCTGGGACCTGAAGAAATCACGCGTGACATTCCGAACGTCGGCGAGAACATGCTGCGCGACCTGGACGAGAGCGGCATCATCCGCATCGGCGCCCAGGTCAAACCGGGCTCGATCCTCGTCGGTAAAGTTACACCGAAGGGTGAGACGCAACTGACGGCGGAAGAGAAACTGCTGCGCGCAATCTTTGGCGAGAAGGCCGCGGACGTGAAAGATGCGTCGCTCGTGTCGCCTCCGGGCATTGACGGCACAGTCGTGGATGTTCAGGTGTTCACGCGCAAAGGTCAGGAAAAAGATCCGCGCTCGCTGGCAATCGAAACTACTGAAGAAGAACGTCTGCGACGCGACCTTGAAGACGAAATCCGCATCCTGCACGAGCAGCGCAACGAACGCATTTACGAGTTGTTCGAAGGACGCAAACTTTCGGCCGACCTCACCGACCATCGTGAAGTCGTGATTCCGAAGGGCGAGACGATTACTCGTGAAATGTTGCCCGGCATCGAGCCGAAGGTTCTGCGCAAGGCGCAAATCGCCGGTTCGCGGGTGGACGCTGCGACCGAGGTCAAATCCTACGAAGATCGCACTGAGCGGCAGATTAAGATTCTCTCGGACATCTACGAAGAGAAGATTGCCAAGCTGCGTCAGGGCGACGAGCTTTCACCGGGTGTTATCAAGATGGTGAAAGTTTTCATCGCGATGAAGCGCAAGCTTTCGGTCGGTGACAAGATGGCCGGCCGCCACGGAAACAAGGGCGTAATCGCGCGCATTCTGCCGGAAGAAGACATGCCTTACCTGCCGGACGGAACGCCGGTCGAGATCGTTCTGAACCCGCTGGGCGTGCCGTCGCGCATGAACGTCGGTCAGATTCTCGAGACGCACCTCGGCTGGGCCGCCCGCGTGCTCGGTCTGCATTTCGCGACGCCGGTGTTCGACGGTGCGACTGAAAAGGAGATCAAGCAGAGGCTCGCCCAAGCCGGCGAACGGGCTAATGAGCTGGGGCTGCCTGAAATCGTCAGCTCTTCAGGAAAGGCTGTGTTGTACGACGGATTGACGGGCGATGCGTTCGAGCAGAAGGTCACCGTCGGCTACATCTACATGCTTAAGCTTTCGCATCTCGTGGACGACAAGATCCACGCGCGGTCGATTGGACCGTACTCGCTGATCACGCAGCAGCCGCTCGGTGGCAAGGCGCAATTCGGCGGACAGCGCTTCGGCGAAATGGAGGTTTGGGCGCTCGAAGCGTACGGCGCGGCGCACATTCTTCAGGAATTGCTGACGGCTAAGTCTGACGACGTCGCCGGACGCTCCAAGATTTACGAGGCGATCGTTAAAGGCGAAGCGGATTTCGATCCAGGTTTGCCAGAAAGCTTCAACGTGCTCGTGCGTGAACTGCAATCGCTTTGCCTCGACGTCGAGCTGGTGAAGAAGGACGGCACACCGGACGATGTTATTGCCGAGCCGCTGATCACGAGCGGCATATAGGTCCTATACGTCCCATCTGTCTCATGGGTCCCATGGGACAGATATGACCAATGGGACCAATGGGACCCATAAACGGGAGAAAAGATGTTTCGATTTCATCAAGAGAAAACGCAACTCGCGCCTGATTTTGAGGCGATTCGCATCTCGCTCGCTTCACCGGAGAAAATCCGACAGTGGTCGCACGGCGAGGTGACGAAGCCCGAGACGATCAATTACCGCACGTTCAAGCCTGAGCGCGACGGACTTTTCTGCGCGCGCATCTTCGGGCCGGTCGCGGACTGGGAGTGTCTCTGCGGCAAGTACAAGCGCATGAAACACCGCGGCGTGATCTGCGACAAGTGCGGGGTTGAAGTAACGCAGGCAAAGGTTCGTCGTGAGCGCCTCGGTCATATCGACCTCGCGAGCCCGTGTTCGCACGTGTGGTTCTTCAAAGGCCTGCCGTCGCGCATCGGCCACTTGCTCGATATCCCGCTCCGCGAGCTGGAGAAGGTCCTCTATTTCGAATCGTACATCGTTATCGACACCGGCGATCTGAAGGAACTCAAAGAACGCGAGCTGCTGACCGACGAGCGCTATCGGGAGTTGACCCGCGACTATCCCGGCCAGTTCGTTGCCAAGATGGGCGCCGAAGCCATTAAGGAATTGCTCTCGATGGTCAACATCGAAGAGCTCGCGGTCGAACTTCGTCGTCGCATGCGCGAAGAGACTTCGCAACAGAAGAAACTAAAGTTTTCAAAGCGCCTCAAAGTTGCCACCTCGTTCCTGAAGTCAGGTAATCATCCGGAATGGATGATTCTGGACGTGATCCCGGTGATTCCACCTGAGCTTCGTCCGCTGGTGCCGCTCGATGGCGGACGCTTCGCGACTTCCGATCTGAACGACCTGTATCGTCGCGTTATCAATCGCAACAACCGTCTGAAGAAGCTGATGGAGTTGCGCGCGCCGGAAGTCATCGTGCGTAACGAAAAGCGCATGCTTCAGGAAGCGGTCGATGCCCTGTTCGACAACGGTCGTCGCGGTCGCGTGTTGCGCGGCGTGAACAATCGTCCCCTGAAGTCTTTGTCTGGAACTCTCAAGGGCAAGCAGGGACGTTTCCGCCAGAACCTGCTCGGCAAACGCGTCGACTACTCAGGTCGTTCCGTTATCGTCGTAGGGCCGGAATTGAAGCTGCACCAGTGCGGCCTGCCTAAGAAGATGGCGCTCGAGTTGTTCAAGCCGTTCATTTACAACCAGCTTGAAAAACAGCAGCACGCTGCGACCATTAAACAGGCTCGTGAAATGGTTGAGCGTCAGGAGCCGGTCGTTTGGGACATCCTCGAAGAAGTCATTCGCGAGCATCCGGTGCTCTTGAACCGCGCGCCGACGCTCCACCGCCTGGGTATTCAGGCATTTGAACCGGTGCTGGTCGAAGGCAAGGCGATCAAGATTCACCCGCTCGTCTGCACGGCTTTCAACGCGGACTTTGACGGTGACCAGATGGCGGTGCACATTCCGCTCTCGCCGGAAGCGCAAATCGAAGCCGCCGTGCTGATGCTGTCTTCGAACAATATTCTCAGTCCCGCCAGCGGCCAGCCGATCGCAGTGCCGTCGCAGGACATCGTGCTCGGAATTTATTACCTGACGCGCGAAAAGGAAGGCGCCAAGGGCGAAGGCCGCGTGTTCGGGTCGATGGAAGAAGTTTTCCTCGCGCTCGACTCGCAATATGTAACCACGCAAACGCCGATCAAATTGCGTGTCATCGGTGACTTGATCGATCTGACTCAGGAACATGATACGCAGGACATCCTGCGCGGCGTGGTCCAGGAAGATGTGAAGCGAGTCATAAACACGACCGTCGGTCGCGTCATATTCAACGATGCGATTCCTTCGGGCTTGCCGTACATCAATGGCACGCTGCGGAAGAAGGGTCTTCAGTCGCTGGTCAACTATTCGCACATTCGGCTCGGTCACGAAATGACCGTGAAGATGCTCGACGACTTGAAGAACCTTGGCTTCCTGTATGCAACGAAGGCCGGCATCTCGATCGGCATTGACGATCTGGTGACGCCGCCGTCGAAGCCTGAGATCGTCGGCAAAGCCGAAAAGGACGTTATTACCGTCGAGCAGCAGTATCGCGACGGTGTCATCACTAACGGCGAGCGCTACAACAAGGTGATCGCGATTTGGTCAGAAGCGACCGACAAGGTCGCCAAGGAAATGTTCAAGGCGATGGACGATCGTGAAAAGGCGTCCAACGAAATGAACCCGATCCTGATCATGTCCGATTCAGGCGCGCGCGGTTCGGCACAGCAGATTCGCCAGCTCGCCGGCATGCGCGGATTGATGGCTCGTCCTTCGGGCGAAATCATCGAGACGCCGATTCAGTCAAACTTCCGCGAAGGCCTGAACGTGTTGCAGTACTTCATCTCGACGCACGGCGCGCGTAAGGGTCTGGCCGATACGGCTTTGAAGACCGCGGATTCAGGTTACCTGACGCGGCGTCTGGTCGACGTGGCCCAGGACGTCATCATCAGCGAGCAGGACTGTGGCACGCTGAAGGGAATCGGAGCGTCGGCGATTATCGAAGGTGGCGAGGAAATCGAAAGCCTGCGCGATCGCATCGTCGGTCGCACGGCGCTGGATGACGTGATCGACCCGGTCGAAGGCACGGTGATTGTCGAGACCAACTCGGAAATCGACGAAGACCTGGCGGCTGAAATTCAACGCTCAGGCGTGCAGCGAGTGCGCATTCGTTCAGTGCTGACATGCGAATCGCGTCGTGGCTGCTGTATCAAGTGCTACGGGCGCAACCTAGCGACTGGCCGTCCGGTGGACATAGGCGAAGCGGTCGGCGTCATCGCCGCGCAATCGATCGGCGAGCCCGGCACGCAGCTGACGATGCGCACCTTCCACATCGGTGGTACGGCGCGCCTCGAAGAATCTTCGAAGCACGAAGCTCGCGTCGAAGGCAAGATTAAGTACGTCGAGCTGCAAACCGTGAAGACGCGCAAAGGCGAGCGCGTGGCCATGAACCGCAACGGCGCGATGACGATCATGGACGAGCGCAACCGCGAGGTGGCCCGTTATCAGATCGTTTACGGTGCGCACATCCTGGTTGAAGACGGCCAGCAGGTCGCCGAAGACCAGTTGCTTGCGACCTGGGACCCGTTCACGTTCGCCATCCTGACGGAAGTCGGCGGTCACGTGAAGTTCCAGGATTTGAAGGAAGGCATGACATATGAAGAAGAGACCGACCAGGTGACGGGTCTCTCGCACATGGTGGTCAAGGATTCGCCTGACGAAAAGAAACAGCCGCGTATGGAAATTCGCAACGCCAGCAACAAGATACTTAAGACGTATCAAATGCCGGTGCGCGCGAACCTGATGGTGAACGACGGCGAAGATGTCGAGCCGGGCGACGTGATTGCCAAGATTCCGCGCGAGACCACGAAGACAAAAGACATCACCGGCGGTTTGCCGCGCGTCGTCGAGCTGTTCGAAGCTCGCCGTCCCGGCGAAGCCGCGGTCATGTCGGAGATCGACGGTATGGTTAAGCTCGGTCCCATCTCAAAGGGCAAGCGCAAATTGATCATTACCGGCGACGACGGTGAAGAGCGCGAGTACGATATCCCGCGCGGTACTCACATCAACGTGCAGGAAGGCGATCGCGTTCGCGCCGGCGAGGCTTTGCAGGATGGTCCTTTGAACCCGCACGACATTCTGCGCGTCCTCGGTATGAACCGTTTGCAGGAATATCTGACCAACGAAATTCAGGAGGTCTATCGCCTGCAGGGTGTGAACATCAACGACAAGCACATCGAAGTGATTGTTCGTCAGATGCTGCGCTGGGTGAAGATTAAGGAAGTCGGCGACACCGAATTCCTGCTCGAAGAGCAGGTCGATCGTTTCCGCTTCTCGGACGAGAACGAACGGGTGCGCGGTGAGAAGGGCGAGGTGGCCCAGGCTGAACCTCTGCTGCTCGGCATCACCAAGGCTTCGCTCTCAACCGATTCGTTCATCTCGGCGGCTTCGTTCCAGGAGACGACGCGCGTACTGACCGAAGCGGCCATTTCCGGCCGCATCGATTACCTGCGGGGCCTGAAAGAGAACGTGATCATGGGCCGTCTGATTCCTGCCGGCACCGGCATGGAGTACTACCGCAACGTCGATATCGAGCGCGACGAGACTATCGGCGAATCTGAACGCGAAGAAGAGTTTCCGGAAGTTCTCGGCGGCCTCGAAGTTCCTCCGTCACCGCACACCGTGACACCGACTACCGGCGATGCCGACATCGTTGGTGAACCGGAGCCGGAGGCTGAGGAAGTTCCGGTCGGGGAACCGAGCGAAGAGTAGTTAGCCCTCTCCCCCTGGGAGAGGGTTGGGTGAGGTGCGAAGCTTAGCGACCGTACCGCCCAATCAAATCCACCGCCGGCTTTAGCCGGCGACCGAACAACCGGCGTGGCTGAAAGGTCGCGCCGGTTTTTTGTTCCCCGCAAAACTATTCAGTCCTAAACTACTTTCGCCGGCTGAAGCCGGCGCGGAAATTTAGAAATGAATCTGATCCCAGGGTGACGCGCTTCGCGCTTACCCTGGGCTATTCTATTTCACGCTTTCAGCGTGAAGATCACTGCCGCCTTGAATTGACACCAAATCACGTGCTGAAATCGCACTCGTGAAAACTACAAATTCCATTTCTAAATTCTGTGTAATTCTCGTGTTGAGTTTTTTCAGCACGCTTCTCTGCGTTTCTACCGCGCTGGCCCAATACACACCTGAAAAAGGATCTGTGGAACGAAAGGCGATCACGGACGCTTTGCGCGTTCCAGTCGAGAATAAGCTGAAACATAGCGTCGTCTTCAACATCGATCATCTGAAGGTGCAGGACGATTGGGCCTTTTTGTTAGGCGCGCCACGAAAGCCCGGCGGTGGAAGGCTCGACTACAGCAAGACAACCTACGCCGAGGCTGAGCGGCTGGGAATGTTCGACGACAACATCAGCGCGTTGTTGCACAAAGTGAAGGGCCGTTGGCGCGTGGTGAAAAGTACGTAATCGGCGCTACCGACGTCGTCTATGTCGAGTGGGACAAGCAATATCGGGCGCCTTCAGGAATTTTCCCGCAGTAAGTCATTTGTTCGCGCTTCGCGCTCAGAGAGGGCAAGATGCCCGCGCTCCCAAGAGAAATAAAGACTATCCCAAAGCGACGCTCTGGGCTTACGATGTTCTGGATTTCACCGCCGGCCTCAGCCGGCGCATTCCTCAAAGGAGCTAAAAACATGCCCAGCAAAGGAATCAATCCTGTCCAACATTCTGAAAGGTCTTCGGGGAAGGCCAAAAAGGCCGGAAAGGCCAAAAAGGCAGCCAAAGGAATTAATCCGGTCCAACACTCAGAAAGAAGTTCTTTCTCGCGGGCAATGAAGAAGGAATCAATGCTGTCCTCAAGGTCTGCCGGAACCAGGAAGGCGGGCAAGAAGAAAGCGGCAGCGAAAAAGAAAGCCACTAAGAAACGCTAACCGCCCACAGAGCAGCGATTCAAACCGGCGTGGCACCCTAGTCGCGCCGGTTTTGCTTTTTATGAACCAGCAGAATTTACTTCCCAATCTTTTGACCTTAGGCTATTATCCGCCCGAGGTTGCCGCCCCTGTGGCCTCGACGCTTTCCCGAGCAGCGTTTATTCCCCGATAGAAATCAACGGCAGCCCCGACGCGTCGGGACTGCGGCACCTTCAGTCGTTTTCGGTTTTCACAGAGGAGGTTCCCCTTGAACAGAACTTTCCCCCGCCTCGTAGTTGTTCTCTCTCTGCTTGTCTGGGCTTCGTCAATTTCTGCTCAAACGGCTTCACACGTGGGCCCGCCCGCGATCCCGACGAGTCGGGATTCTGACAGAAACTCGCTTCCCGATCTGGTTCGTCGCGTAAAGCCTTCCGTCGTTTCGGTTTTAACTTACGACTCGAAGGGTGAGCCGCTGATCAGCGGTAGCGGGTTCTTCATCCGTTCGAATGAGGTCGTAACAAACGTGCACGTCTTGCGGAACGCGCACCGCGTCGAGATTCGCACTCTCGACGGCAAAGGGCGAACGTATCCGGTTCGGGGCGCGCTTGCGATCGATGATGAGGCTGACCTGGCGTTGCTGAGTGTCGACTTGCCGGCCGAACGCTCGAGACCGTTACCGCTCTCAACGACTCTGCCGGAAGAAGGCGAACAGGTTTTCGTCATTGGCAATCCTCTGCGTCTGGAAGGTTCGATCAGCGATGGCATCGTTTCCGCCGTGCGTGAAGTGCCCGCGTTAGGTCGCATCATTCAAATCACCGCGCCCGTTTCGCATGGCAACAGTGGCAGCCCTCTTTTCAACATGCGCGGACAGGTCATCGGGATCGTTACCGTCAAGGTAACTAATGGCCAAAACATCAATCTCGCTTTGGGTGCGGCGCGCGTTGCTTCGCTTCAGCCCGGGCCACTCGTCTCGTTCGATCAGGTTGGATCGAGAAACAGGTCCAATCAGCCAGAGGCGCTCGCCGATCTTTGGTACCGCGGTGGGATCGATTCGATGTGGCTGGGGAATTACGAGAATGCTCTCAACTATTTCGAGACCGCAGCGAATCGGAATCCCCGACGCGTGGAAACGTGGATTCAGATTGGCTTCTGCAAAGTGAAGCAGGGCCGAAATGATGAAGCGATTCGCGCTTACCTGCGAGCATTGGCGTTGCGGCCGAACTCAGCCGACGCGCACAACAAACTGGGCGACGCGTACTTCTACGCCGGCCGATTCACGGAAGCCATCGACGCTTACCATGAAGCTGCGCGGCTGCGGCCGAAAGATGGCGAGGCCTATTACAATCTCGCGCTGGCTTATCTGGAAATTGGTGATCGCGCTGCAGCGATGACGCAGAGCCGAATGCTCGCGACGATCGACGCGGATCTGAATAAGAAATTGTTGAGTGAAATGCAGCGGTAAGTGGTGGCGAGTAGCTCGGCCGTTAGGCCCTTAACAACCAAGACGCCCTCTTTGACGGTCGGGCTACTCTGGCGGGAAGTTGAAAGCAGGAATCAATCCACAGATTACGCAGATTACTCAGATATGAAGTCAGAACCACCTGCGGTAGCGGTGGGTGATCTTGGAACCGAAATAAACTCGTCCTGCCACATTAACCACCCGCTACCGCAGGTGGTTCTGACATAATTCAGTAGTTCGTAAGAATATCCTCCCGAGCAAATCCCATCTGCTCCAAACGATCTCTTGTCTGCGCGATCATTTCGCGCGAGCCGCACACCAAAGCCACCGGCGATTTCAGATCGGCCAACACGTGGTCGAGTAACGACTGTACATAGCCAGTCGGTCCCGACCAATCATGTCCGTCGGGGCGCGAGATCACCTGGCGCAACTCAACTCCGGCCTTTTCCCAATCGTCGACTTCGTCTCGATAACAAAACTCGTCGGGCGTGCGCGCGCCGTACAGCACGACTAGCTGGCCAAATCTTTCACGACGGTTCAGCACGTGCCTCAGCGCTGAGCGCAGGGGCGCCACGCCTGTTCCCATCGCAACGAAAACTACGTCACGTCCGACCTGCGCGTCCAAATCGAATCCGTCGCCGGCTACGCCGAGCAGGTCTATGGTGTCGCCTTCTGCCAGATCGAATAACGCGACGCTTGCGCCAATAGTCCGCTTAACCAGAATCTCCAGTTCGCGATCCTCCGGCGCGCCCGCGAAGGCAAAATAAGCCGGCTCGTGCCCATCGACACCTAGAATTGCCACCTGGCCCGGACGAAAAGCGATCTCGTGCGACTTTTCGGCGCCGGCGGGGATTAGATCAAACGAGCGAATTTCACGCGCCTGTTGGCGCATGCGAGTCACGATTAGCTTGCGGCGGGATTGTTCGGTCATTCAGGAATCGAGAACAGTCTAGATGATTCGTCTCACGACGAAAAACGCGGCTCGCAAAAGTTCACTCCCAGACACCCGACACGTGGCGATGCCGCATCGTATCGATGACAACTGGAGGTGGTGCTAGAATGCGACGCAACATGACAATCTTTTCCGGGCGAAAGCTTCTCTTGTTAACCGCAATCGTGGCCTTATCTGCGACCTTTGTCCCCGGTCAGTCAGGCAGGCGCAGCAAATCTAAATCCAATGTTCCCGCGGCCCATCCCACTCCGAGCGCGCCGGAAGTCCTATCCACATCGGAAACTTCTCCGCGGCTTCACTTGCTCGTCGGCGTCGACGACCCCACCGCGTTGGACCGCGTGACTCAAAGTGTGGCGGATACCGTTGTGGACACTTGTATTCGCCGTTTAGCCGAGGCAAAGGGAGTCATAACGAAGGCCGCCCCGCAACGCATGTCGCGCGGCGAAGCTATTAAGGCCGCCAAGGCGACGGAAACCGGGAGCTATGTTGTGTGGCTGCAAGTCCGCCACGAACAAGATGACTTCGGCGCGGACTCAGCGCTTAACGCTAACGAGCTCTACGTTATTTTCACGATCTTTGAACCGCGGACCGCAAACGTTAAGAACACAGGCCGCGCGTATTTCAAACCATTCCAGATAGGAAACGTCGGCGTAAGGCGACCAACAACTGGGCGTGGAGTTTATTCCGACTACGAAATCAGAGAGTTGGCCCGTGAAGCGGCCGACAAAATCCTGGCGTCGTTTGAGATCAGGATCAACAGGTGAACGAAGTCTTTTACGCGCGTTTCATCAGTGTAGTTCTGACTATTCAGCAATCCGTTCGCTGGGCGCCCCCAAATACTTCTTCAGCCAGGCGTGAACTTCCTGATAGAAAAACCTGCTGTTTTCGCCTTTGAGAATCCAGTGGTTCTCGTCGGGCCAAACGATTAGCTTGCTCGGGACGCGCATGCGTTGCAGCACGCTCCAGTTTTCAAGCGTCTGATTCAGCGGCACCCGGAAATCGTTCTCGCCCACTGAAAGCAGAATCGGTGTCTTGAAGTTCGCGGCAAATCGAATCGGATTTTGTTCCCGCCAAACCGCCCCTTGTTCCCAGACCGGCCCACCACTGCCGACCTCGCGATGATAGATTGTGTCGCTCGTGCCCCACTGAGATTCAAGATTGATCAAACCCGCATGACTCACCAAAGCTTTGTAGCGAGTCGTCGTTGCTTGCAGCCAGTTCGCTAAGTGTCCGCCATAACTCGCACCCGCCGCGGCTTGTCGCGTTCCATCGACGAACGAGAATTGACGGATGGCGTCGTCGGCTGCTTCGTTGATCTCGTTTGCCGGGCCCTTCAACGGATCGCCTTGAATGCTTTGCGCGAACGCCTCGCCAAATCCGGTCGAGCCTGAATAGTTCGTCAGCAGCACGACGTAGCCGGGCCGCGCCAGCATGTAGTAGTTCCAGCGGAGTCCCCAGTTATCCCGCCACATCGAGTGCGGCCCACCGTGCATCAGCACCAGCAGCGGATACTTTTTCTTCGCATCGAATCGGGGTGGCAGAGCAATCATGTTGTGAATCCGTTTGCCCGCGCGGCTGGTGAACCAGAAGTGCCGCAGCGGCTGCCAGTCGATCTGCGCGAGGCGCTCAGCGTTGAATTCAGTAAGCGGCTTCTGAGTCCGCTCATTCAGATCGAGCCGGAATATTTCCGGCGGATTCATCGCGCTTTCCCAACTAGCGATAACGATCGTGGATGCAGCTTTTCGCGGGATGCGCAGGTTCGTGTAGACGCCACGCGTCATATCCATCGCCAGCCGAACTTCGCCGCCATCAGCAGGCATTGTGAAGAGCTTCTCGTTGCCGGCTTCTTCGGCCAAAAGGTAAATCGATCGACTGTCAGGCGAGAAGGCAAACACACCTACCGAACGATCCAGATCCTTTGTGAGTACTGTAGGCGCGCCCAGGTTCGGCCAGCCGAACTTAGCCAGCCGATCGAGGTTATAAACCTTGCCGTTCGACTCGACGGTCGAGATGGCGTACAGCGCTCGGCCGTCCGGGCGAAACGCCGGGCGAGAGAAACTGTCACTACCCGTAGTCAGCCGAACCGGCTCGCCGCCTTTCGCGGCGATTTTGAAGAGCGCGTGGTTGACTGGCGCGTACGCCGCCGCGTTACGCACGGTCGTCGCGACGAACACGATCGATTCACCGTCCGGCGTCCAGACGGCGTTGAACTCTTCGCCGGAATCAGTGAGGGGGCCGGAAAAGCCGGGCTCGTTAATTATCTTCGTCCCGGCGAAAAGATCTTTGGCTTTGGCGCCCGGCTCCAGGCTTTGGACAAACAGATGTGCCTCATTGTCTTCCAGCCATTTGTCCCAATTCCTGATCGGAAATCCTTCGTAAACGCGTGCACGATACTTCTGCGCTTTCCGCTCGGCCGCAATTTTCCTGTTGGCTTCGTCATCCGCCGCGCCGGGAAAAACTGTGCTGGTAAAGAGCAGAGCTTTGCCGTCCGGTCGCCATTCGGGCGAACGCGCGCCGGTCGAAAGTGAAGTAACCCGCACGGCCTCGCCGCCGTCAGCCACGTTGATCATGTAAATCTGCGCGACCTCGTCGCCTTCGCGCTTGGCTGAGAATGCGAGGCGGTTGCTGTCGGGACTCCATGAGGCGCCGCTCTCGCCGCTCTTGGTAAACGTCAACCGGCGCGGCTTTGCGCTGCCGTCCGCGGGAACGATCCACAAGTCGGACACCTGATCCTTTTCGTCATAGGCGGGCTCGATCAGCGAGAAGACAACCCATTTGCCGTCAGGGCTCGGCGCCGGCGCTCCCACGCGCTTCAACTGCCACATCGTCTCGTGACTGATTGGCGTCTTCGTTTGTGCATGCGCGACAGACGACAAGTGCAGCGGCGCGCACAGCACAGCGGCGAAAAAGAACAACCTGACAATGACTTGGCGGTGAATTCTGAACATAAAGGTTCTCCTGAAGAGTGTTTGTACTAATGCGCGCGCCTTACCTCAAAAGATCGCTGCCTATTTCATTCACACCTGGCTTCAGCCAGGTGGCAATCGGTCGGCGCGCTCACGGGAAACCGTTTAAACGGTTTCCCAAAGAATGTTTGCCCCAGGCACCTCGCTGAAGCGAGGTGTGAATGAGAAAACGATCTCGGCATTGGAACGGTTTTTGAGACAACACCAATGCGAGTTACGAATCCCGTTTAGAGTTGTCTTCGTAGAGACGATCTATCACATTTCGATACTTCTGATCGATCACGCGCCGCTTTACCTTCAGCGTCGGCGTTAGCTCGCCGCTCTCAACGGTGAACTCGTGCTCAAGCACGGCAATTTTCTTAACCTTTTCAAATTGCGCGAGCTGTTCAGTGCGCGCCGCAATCTGTCGTTCGAACAAATCAATGATGCGCGGACTGTGGCAGAAATCAGCCCGCGTGCGCAGATCGAGGCCTTTGAGCTTCGCGTAGGCATGCAGTTGATCCCAAGCCGGAACTATCAGCGCCGAAGCAAAGTTGCGCCCGTCGCCAATGACGACTACCTGGTTCACAAAACGCGAGCCTTTGATCAACTGTTCGATAACTTGCGGCGCGATGTACTTCCCACCGGACGTTTTCAGAAGCTCTTTCTTCCGATCGGTGATCGTCAGAAAGCCGTCCGTATCCAGGCAGCCTATGTCGCCGGTCCTAAACCAACCGTCGTCGGTCATAACCGCGCGAGTTTCTTCAGGCTTGTGCCAATAGCCCTGCATTACGTGCGGCCCCCGCGTTTCGATCTCGCCATCCGCCGCGATGCGCACCTCGACGTTGCGAATGGGTTTTCCAGACGTGCCCACGCGAATGTATTGTAGCTGACCAGCCGTTATCACCGGTGAAGTTTCGGTCAAACCGTAACCCTGCACGATCGGCAAACCCGCGCCGAGAAATGCGAGCGCGATATCGTTCGACAGCGCCGCGCCGCCGGAAACCAGGATGCGAATTCGCCCGCCCATCGCGTTGCGGAGCTTCTTGAATAACACCGCGTCAGCGAGTTTGTGTTTCAACGATAGCGGAAACGGAACGGGCAGGCGATCCGAATTGTGCTGCGCCCATTCTCGGCCCACGCCGATCGCCCATCGCGCCATCGCGCCGTTCAGCTTTCCTTTGGAAGCTGCTTTGTCCTGCACCCGTGCGACGATCTTTTCATAAATGCGCGGCACGCCGACAAAGACTGTCGGATGAACTTCGCGCAGATAGTCGCCCAGGCTGTCGAGTTGGCCGAAGTACACGCTCATGCCGTGGTGCAGGTACATGTTCATGGCCTGCCGTTCGAAGACGTGCGACAAAGGGAGGACAGAAAGTGCCGTATCTTCCTCGTCGAACTCAAAGTGATTCGACGAATCGATCAGATTCGAAACCATGTTCGCGTGCGAAAGCATAACGCCTTTTGGCTCGCCCGTCGTTCCGGAGGTGTAAATGATTGTCGCCAGATCTTCAGGCTTCGCCGCGCGAGCGAGTTCTTCGATCAGCGAAGGTTTCTGCTGATCCAAATCACTGCCTTTATTTTCGAGATCTAAGAGGCTCAACGTATGGGCGCGGCCGGCGGCGTTCTCTTCGAACAGCACGACATGCGAAACCTCGGGAGAATTACGCAAGACGTCTTCCATTTGCGCTAATTTCTCTCGCGACTGAACAAACAGAACTCGCGCACCGGAGTCCTTCAAAATGTATTGTGCCTGCGGCGGCGTCAGGGTCGGATAAATTGGGACCGTGATAGCGCCCGCGAACAGACACCCCTGATCGGTTAAAACCCATTCGGCGCAGCTTTCGGAAAGCAGCGCGACACGTTCGCCCTTGCCGATGCCCAGGGAAGAGAGCCCGAGGGCGATGTGCTTCGCGCGCTGCAACATCTTCGCGGCTGAGATCGAATGCCACTCTCCGTCGCGTTTGTAGTTCAGCGTGGTTGGTTTCGGGTGGTGGCGCGCCAGGCGCTCGTAAACTTCGGGAAGTGTCGCCGGTTCGTCGGACGTGAGGGGCACGCGCTGCGGACTGAAGGGTGATTGGGGGACGGTTTCGGTCATTTGGTTTTTTCCCTCTCCCTCTGGGAGAGGGTTAGGGTGAGGGCTTAGCACGACGAAAAAAACAAAATCTCTTTTCTCTTCTTCACCGCAGCTGCGCCCCTCACCCCAGCCCTCTCCCAAAGGGAGGGAGCTAGTCACTAACTCCGTTTAGAAAAACATCCATCACCACATCCGCCATCGGCTCAAGTTTGTAGTTCCGGTGCGAGATAATCCAGTTGGTGGCCATCTCATCAAGTGCCCCGAACAGAATCTTTGCGCCGATGGTAGCGTTCAGGTCTTTGCGAAACACTCCGGCGCGCTGACCTTCTTCAAAAATGTCATGCAATAACCCCAGGTACTCAGCAAAGCCGGCGGCCGAAAATTCTTCCATGAATTTCGTCGAGCCGCGCAGCTCCACCTGAAACACCACGGCGAGATCACGATCCGCGCCGAGCCTCTGCAGGTGCAGGGAAGCGATCCGTCTAAGTTTCTCGCGGGGGTCGCTGACGTCCTTGATCAGTTTACGCGCGGCGGCGATCGCTTCCGCCATGTTCTGATCGAAGATCGAGTGCAGAATCTCTTCTTTGCTTTTGAAATAGAGATAAACCGTGCCATCAGCGACGTCTGCGGCGCGTGCGATGTCGGCGACTTTTGAATTGAAATAGCCGTTACCCGCGAAGACACGCGTGGCCGCGCGCAAAATCGCAGCGCGTTTGTCAGTGCTCGAGTTGCGCGAAGTAACTCGCTTAGCGGGACTGGCCATGGAATGAATGAATCATCACTCAGTAGACGCCGAACAGCGTAGCTTGTTGGGGAAGTTCGGGCAAGTGGGAGTGGCGCCGCTGCAGGCGTGTCAGTACCGAGCGCGGACCGGGTCCCCGCGCGGACAGCCCGCGTGGGGTGGTGTTAGCGACCGGATCTGCACATCAACGTCGAATTATTGATCCATCTCGCTACCGCTCGGGGTACTGACACTTCACGATGCGTCAATCTCCCGATTTGTCAGGAACGAGCTTGTCGGCGGTATCGAGAGGCAACGCGCCTTCGCGCACGCGCAATTCTGTCTGCGGAAAGGGAATCTCGATGCCGGCTTCGCGGAACAGTCTTTCGATTCGATAGTTCACGTCGCTGCGGATTTGGGGATGCAGGCGCGGGCGACGGGTCCAAACCAGCAGACGGAAATCGAGCGAGTAGTCTCCGAACTTGAGGAACTGAACTTTCGGGGGCGGATCTGTCAGGACATTATCAACATCTTCGGCTGCTTGCAGCAGAGTTCCAGTTACCAAGTCGACATCTGAGCTGTAGGCCACGCCGACCGGAATCGCGATGCGCACACGCGGATCGCCATACGACCAATTGATCAGGCGCTGACTGACGAGGCGCGAATTCGGCACGATGATCGAGACGCGGTCGTTGGTAACCACCACGGTCGTGCGAAGATTAATGCTTTGAACATCGCCTTCGTCGTCAACGATCGTGACGTGATCGCCCACGCGTACGGGCCTTTCAAAAAGCAGGATAAAGCCGGAGGCGATATCGGCGGCTATATATTGCAAACCGAAGCCGATGCCGACTGACAGCGCGGTGAAGATCACTGCAAGCGAGGTAAGGTCGAGATTGAACGCAGCTTTCAGCGCGAGCAACGCACCGACTGTGACGATTAGGTACTGCGTGATTCTTCCCAGCGTGTAACGGATTCCCGGATCGAGGTAGGCCCTCTTTTCAATGCTCCGCTTAAGCAAACGGCTGAGGGTGCGAGACAGGACAAGTGCAACAGCAAGGATCAGAACACCCTGAATTAATCGGGTAACTGAAACTTCGACACTTCCGATTCGGTAGGGCTCATTGAGATACCGCCAAATCCGCGCGATGAAACTAACGCTGTCCTGAAGCGCAAGAGCCGGAAAGGCCGACGCCAAAGCGTTGATAATGAAGGTCACTGAGTAACTATAGAACCTCGGCCGAGAGCGTCAAAGTGGCCGTAACTGCCGCAAATGCAACTTTTTCTTCGATTTTATTCGTACGGATGTTAATAATCGGCGGACGCGCGGCGTTTTATGGGCGGAAGGGGATTTTCTACAAACATGTTAGCCGCCGTGAAACCGCTCAAAGTTGTAACGCCATCCGTCGATTACGCAGAGAATGCCATATTGGGGAATCGCATAAAGGCAGCCGGTTCCACGGCAATGCAAACCATGTCGGCCGAAGCCAACAGTTCTCTCGAGACGCTTTTTCAGCAGCATCACGACCGCGTGTTTCGAACGGCCCACCGGGTCACGGGCAGCGCGGCGGATGCTGAAGACGTTTTGCAGACGGTTTTCCTGCGGTTGGCCCGCGGGTCAGAAGCTGTGACGGTCCCCGACAATCCGGAAAGTTATTTTGCGCGAGCGGCAGTGAATGCGTCGCTCGACCTTTTGCGCGCGCGGAAACGTTCGAAAGCCGTTGCCTTCGATGACGTTGAGAACGGCGCGGCGGCAATCGAATTAGTGTCGCGGCGTCATCCAGAAGCGACTCACGAAGATCGCGAGCTGCGGCACTTGATTCGCGAAGCGGTTTCAAAACTGGGGCCGACGGCCGGACAGATGTTCGCGCTGCGCTATTTCGAAGGATACGACAATGGCGAGATTGCGCAGATGATGAAGACTTCGGCGCTGGTCGTGGGCGTGACACTACATCGTGCACGGACGCGCTTGAGAAAAGAGATTGGAAGTTACTTGCAGAAGCACGGGAGCTAACGTTTAGAGGCGGCACTTGTGCCGCCTGCGCGGACAAGTCCGCGCACTAAACAAAGATTGGATTCAACTTGGAGTGAAAGTTATGAAGAATAAAGAACTGGACAACATACTGGACAAGGTCGCAACAGAGATTCGTGGCGAGCAGATTGAATCGGCGACGGTTAATGACGCTGCCGAGCGCGTCTGGATGCGAATGTCTTCGCAGTCAGGCGTTACGGCAAGCGAAGCTTCGGTCACCGCGAGCGCCTCTGAGCACATGGAAAGTTGTGCCGATTTTCAATCGCTGATGCCGGCTTATGTGGGCCGCGAGTTGTCAGAAGCACGCGCGCTTCTACTCGTCGATCACACGCATGAGTGCATTCCATGCCGCAGGGCCTTGAAGGAAGCACGCACCACGCGGGTTGCGGCCGCAGTTGCGCCACGCCGTCAAACGCGGAAGGCCTCTCGCTACAGTTTGAATCCGGTCGTTCTTCGTTGGGGAATCGCCGCCACGCTCGTGATTGGTCTTGGGCTCGTCGCGTGGCCGTTGGTCGAACGTTACATGCCGATTGGCTCAATCGACGCGACGGTGCAAGCCGCTGACGGCGCCGTGTATCTGGTCGAGGACGCGAAGACGCAGCCGCTGGCAAACGGCGCAAAGCTCGCGCGTGGGCAGGTAATTCGCACCGCGAAAGACGCGCGCGCGGTCGTGCGGCTCGGCGACGGCACTCTGATCGAGATGAAGGATCGCTCTGAATTCTCAGTCAATCAAACGTTGCGCGGCACCACCATTCATCTTGGTTCGGGAAGCGTAATTGTCGAAGCGGCCAAGCAGAAGGATCGTCTGTTCCTCGATACGGGCGATTCGCTGGTAGCCGTCACCGGTACAATCTTTTCGGCGAATGCGGGCACAAAGGGTTCGCGCGTGAGCGTGGTCGAGGGTTCAGTCAATCTCGATCACAACGGCAAGGAGCGCGTGCTGCAAGCCGGCGAGCAGGCAACAACCAGTGCCGCGATTCAGACGGTGCCCGTCAAAGAAGAGGTCGCCTGGAGTCGCAACGCCGCCAAGTATTCACAGACTCTGGAAGCGCTGTCGGCGCTGAACAAGGAGCTAAACGCCGTGGCGCAACCCGGCGTGCGTCACTCGACACGTCTGCTCGACATGATGCCCGAGAACACGGTGCTATACGCGGCGGTACCGAATCTGGCCGCGACGATCGTCGAGTCCAACCGCATCATCGAAGAGAAGATTCAGCAGAATCCGGCGCTGAGCGATTGGTTTAAGAACAACCGCGGGCCAGGCATGAACAACACCATCGCCGCCATTCGCGATTTCGGCGAGCAGCTTGGTGAAGAGATTGCCGTCGGCGCGGCCATGGACGAAAAGGGCGAGCCGGCGCAGCCGCTGGTTCTCGCCGAGTTGAAGAACGCCCCCGGCTTCCGCGCGTCCGTCGATGCGCAGGTGCAGAAGTTGAACGCTTCAGGTAAGAAGGGCCCCAGCATTCAGTGGATCGACGATCCGCGCACGGCCCAGGCTACTGCGACCGACCCGGCGGTGAAGAATTCCGACAAACAGATTTTCGTGTGGATCAATGGCGACGTGCTGGTCGGCTCTCCCAAGCTCGATCAGTTGCAGAGGGTCGCGTCGACTCCGCAGACCTCTTTCGCGACCAGCGCGTTCCGCAACCGCATTGCGGATGTCTATCGCGAAGGCGCCGGCATCGTGGTGGCTGCGGACCTTGAAAAGGTCGTCGCCCGCGTCGGGTCGGCCCATAAGCCGAAAGACACCGCGAGCGCCGAGAAACACGGCCAGGCGCTTAACGAACTTGGCGTCATGAATCTGAATTCGTTCGTGCTTGATCAGAAAGTGACGAACGGAAAGACGCACACACGCGCCGTGCTTTCATACGACCCGACCGACCGCGGCATCACTTCGTGGCTGGCACAACCAGGCCCGATGGGTTCGCTGGAATACATCTCGCCTGACGCGAATCTGGTGGCGGGCTTTGTTATCAAGAATCCCACGGCGGTGGTTGACGACTTGCTGCGTGTAATCAGCTCTGTCTCGCCCGATGTCAAAACGCATCTCGACAAGTTAGAGCGCGAGCACGGCCTGAATGTGCGCAATGATATCGCGGCGCCGCTGGGTGGTGAGTACGCCTTCGCAATCGACGGTCCGATTCTGCCGACGCCTTCGTGGAAGCTGGTGATCCAGGTCAACGACCCGGCGCGCCTGCAGCAGACGCTCGAGCGCATCGTCGTCGAAATCAACAAAGAGGCTGCGAAGGAAGGCAAGAAAGGCCTGGTTTGGGAGCGCGCGGACAGTGGTGGCCGCACGTTCTACACGCTGAAGTCGCAGGACTTCGGAGTCGAAGCAAATTACGTCATCGTGAACGGCTACATGATTGCCGGCCCAACGCGCGCTCTGCTGGAACAGGCGTTGAGGTATAACGAGTCGGGATCGACTTTGAAGAGCTCGGCGAAGTTCACGGCAGGTCTTCCGGCCGACGGCAACGTGAACTTCTCAGCGTTTGTCTATCAGAACCTGGCGCCGCTGGTGCAGCCTTTTGCCAAGGCAGGAGGGAACTTGCCCTCCGGCCCGGGCAAGGCGCTCGCCATGGCCGCGACGATGGAGCCAACGCTGCTTTACGCATACGCGTATGGCGATCACATCGAAGTCTCTGCGAACACCAATGGCGGACCGTTCGGCCTGAGTCCAGCGACGCTGCTCGGAATGCCCAACGCATTCGAGCTGCATCGCGTGCTCGAAAAGGGAACCGGAAAGTAACGCTCTAATCGCGTCACGAGGTCCGAGGAGTTTTCCTGACTCCTCGGGCTTCTGGCATTTCATTTCACGGAGCCAATCATGCCGATCACTATACCTTCGCGATCCTTTCCCGATCGGAAAGTTCTCATCAACGGACTGACGCTGATCGCGCTCGGAATCTCGATCTTCGCCCTCGATACTTGGGGAAACCTTTTCGTCTGGCTGTTCGTAGGGTTATTCTGGACTTCGTTCTTACTTTTCCTGAACGGCCCCGGTCTTGTCCGCACGCTGCGGACGCTCAAAACGAATGGCAGACAACGCGGTATCAAACACAGTCTCGCAAACCGAATCTCCGGCTACTGATCTGCAAGGGGGTAGCGGGCAGGATGGCCAGCACCCCAATCGGGCTGCCCGCTTGGGGACCCCGCCCCGTGCTCCCAGACAAACTACGAACGCCGAACCTCCGGTTATTGATCTGCAGAGATTGTCGGTGACGTTCGGCGGGCGGCCGATACTGCGCGAGCTGAACGGTGAACTGCGCGGTCGCGCGATCGGCTTGCTTGGGCCAAACGGCGCCGGCAAGACGACGCTGATTCACACCCTGCTGGGCTTTTACGCGCCCTCTTCGGGAACGGCGCACATCTTTGGGCGCGACATTCGCGCCGACGCCAATCAAATCAAGAGCCTGATCGGATACATGCCTGAACGCGACTCGTTCATCGCGAAGATGTCGTGCGTCCATTTTGTCCGGTTCATGGCTGAGTTGTCGGGGTTGCCGCCGGCCGCGGCACTTGAACGCGCTCACGAAGCGCTCTTCTTTGTCGGACTGGGCGAGGCCCGCTATCGCAATGTCGATACGTTCTCGCTCGGCATGAAGCAGTTGGCGAAACTTGCGCAGGCGATCGTGCACGGACCGAAACTAATCTTTCTCGACGAGCCGACGAACGGTCTGGATCCACCCGCGCGCTTGCGCATGATCAAGATGATCCGCGAGATTCGCGACAGCGGCCAGGCCAACATCGTTCTGTCATCGCATCTGCTGCGCGACGTTGAAGAGTGCTGCGAAGAGATCCTGATTCTGAAAGATGGACGTTTGGTCGTCTACTGCAACCTGGAAGAAGAGCGGCGCGCGAACAAGAAGTTTCTGATGCTTGAGACCCGCGGCGATTTGAAGCCGTTTGTCGCGGCGGTAAGCGAGATTGGCTGCGAGTATGCGGTGACGGGCGATCACCGCGTGAAGTTGATCCTTCAGGACAGCACAGAGGTTCGCGATCTGTATCGACTCGCTGCGAAAACGAATTTGCAGATTCGGCGGCTGAGCTACAAGCGTGATTCGCTCGAAGACATCTTCTTGAAAGCGATGGAAAACGGTGAAGTCGTGTCAGAAGCCCGACCGTGAGGCAGGGCCAGGTGCGACTTTGTTCGACTTTGAAAGAGTGAGCTATTACGAAAGTTGCCCTTGCTAACGCCCGGGCTTCTGACACAACCACCATGGCGGTAATCGAACGCACATACAAACGATACACGGGCGTGACTTCGCCTGAGTGGAGCCGCTTCCTGATCATTACGCGTCACGCGTTTCGCGACGTGTTCCGTTCAAAGATCTTTACCGGCATCTTCCTTTTGTCGTTTGTTTGGCCGCTGGTGTGCGCGATTTTGATTTACCTGCATCACAACGCGAACGTGCTGGCGATGTGGCAGATTAACGTTCGCGACCTGCTGCCGATCGACGCGGCGTTCTTTCAATATTGGGTGGTCGTTCCGCAAGGCTATCTAGGTTTCTTTCTGGCGATGCTGATCGGGCCATCCCAGGTCTCGCGCGATCTGACGAACAACGCCCTGCCTCTCTATCTTTGCCGCCCATTCACTCGCAGTGAATACGTCATGGGCAAAATGTCAATCGTCATTATTCTGCTGTCGTTGATGAGCTGGATTCCCGGGTTGCTGCTGTTCCTGCTGCAAAGCTATCTCGAGGGCTGGACGTGGTTCACGCAGAACATCCCGATCGCGAGCGCGATTTTCATGGGCAGCCTCGTCTGGATCCTTTTGCTGGCATTGATGACACAAGCGATTTCGGCCTGGGTGCGTTGGCGCGTCGCGTCGCGTGCTGCTCTGCTCGCCGCGTTCTTCATTCCGTCCACGTTCGCGGCGATTGTTAATGAGATCTTTCGAACCAGTTGGGCCAACATCTTTTCTTTGCAGGCATTGATTTGGAACGTTTGGGCGGGTTTGTTTGGCACGTTTCAGCGGCAGACGGTTCAGTTCGGCGGTGGTGGGGTCGAAAACTCCCAGATATTGGTGACTGAGCCACCGCTGTGGGCGTCGTGGCTGGTGCTGTTTTTGATTTGCGCGGCCTGCCTGGCGCTTTTGTCGCGGAAAGTTAAAGCGTACGAGGTCGTCAAGTGATGGGAGCGCGGGCATGCTGCCGTTGAGGTTTAGAGGTGGGCGTTGCCCACCGTCGCAGGAATCATGAAAGCCATTGAGGATTAATGCAGCAATGAAAAAGGCGAGCAACGCCCGCCTCCAAAAAGCAAATCTTGTTAATGACACAGGCTTCTGAACAAACAATCGTTTTCGACAACGTCTCGAAGTTTTACGGCGAGATACTCGGCGTGAATCGCGTGACGCTTTCGATTCCGCCCGGCATCACCAGTCTGGTCGGCCCGAATGGGGCAGGGAAGACGACGCTGATGAATCTGATGACGGGCTTGCTGCGGCCGACGCGCGGCTCTGTCAACGTCCTGGGCATCCCGACCGATCGACCGGAGCAGTTATTTCGGAAGCTTGGCTATTGCTCGCAATTCGATTCGTTTCCGCGCGGACTGACGGGACGCGAGTTCATTCGCTCGTTTCTGCTCGTATCTGGTTATTCAAAAACGGAAGCGGAGGACTTAACGAATAAAGCTTTGGATCGCGTCGATCTTATTCCGGCCGGTGATCGAAAGATTGGCGCCTACAGCAAAGGCATGCGGCAGCGCGTGCGGCTCGCGCAGTCAATCGCGCATCAGCCATCCGTCCTGATTCTGGACGAGCCGTTGAACGGTCTCGATCCGATGGTGCGCGCGGAAACAATTGCGCTGTTCAAGCAACTAGCGGCGGAAGGTCTGCACTTGATCATCTCGAGTCACATCCTGCACGAAGTGGACATGATGTCGGACCGCGTTGTGTTGCTGAACAACGGCTACGTTGTCGCCGAAGGCGGAATTCACGGGGTGCGCGACGAGATGGACACTGAGCATCCGATGCAGGTCCTGATTCGCTGCGACAAGCCTGCGGTCCTGGCGGCGCGCATGTTCGCCAGCAATCACCTGGTCGAAGCGCGGGTGCACGATGATCGTCACGGGTTGTTTGTGAAGACCCGCGATCCCGACAAATTCTATCTGCTTATGAATGAAGTCGTGGCGGAAGGCGAAGTCGAAGTCGAGTCTGTCGCGCCGGTCGATGATGATCTGAGCGCGGTTTACGAATATTTGATTGGATCGCAGTGAGTGTGGCACAGACTTCAGTCTGCGTTGCGCCTTTGAATTGATGAAATCACAGACTGAAGGTGCCACTGAAATTATGAGTTCAGCCCAGGAAACAATCTCGACAAAGAGAACGGCGCAACCCCCGGTGCGCCTCTGGTTGCGGCAAATCGCGGCCATTATGCGGCTCGAACTGAAGAAGAACTTCTTTGGCAAACGCGCGGTGCTGGTTTATCTGCTGGCATTGATGCCGCTCGGACTTCTCACCCTAATCGCGATCCTGCGCGCTGCGGTGCTGACAGGGGACGGTTTATCGCGCCAATGGCTCGACTTTACACAGTATCCAACGGTCTTCGCAGTTTTCTACAACGGCTTCATCCTGCGAACGGTTGTCTTCTTCGGCTGCGCCTGGATCTTCATGAACCTGTTCCGCGGTGAGATCGTCGATCGCAGCCTGCACTATTATTTTCTTTCTTCGGTCCATCGCGAAGTTCTTATTACCGGAAAGTATCTTTCGGGATTAGTGACCTCCGCAGTGTTGTTTGTTGGCGTCACGATTCTATCGATGCTGCTGATGTTCTTCCCGCACTTCTATTCCGCGAGCATGCGCTTCTTTTTTGAAGGCGCCGGTATGTCGCAACTGCTGACCTACGCCGGAATCACTCTGCTCGCATGCATCGGCTACGGCGCGTTCTTTATCGTCGTCGGTTTGTTCTTTCGTAACCCAATCATTCCATCACTGATGCTGTACGGCTGGGAATGGATCAATTTTCTGCTGCCCCCGGTCCTGAAGAAAATCAGCGTCATTCATTATTTGAACTCGCTGGTGCCGGTGCCGATCTCTGAAGGACCATTCGCCGTCATCGTTGAGCCGACACCCGCCTATATCTCTGTCCCGGGACTGCTGATTGTCACCGCGCTGGTTCTGATTGCCGCCGGCACGCGCATTCGCCGGATGGAAATCAGTTACGGCACCGATTAGCGACTGAGCTTTATTCCGCGCCTTCCCGCGATCTGATATGCTCCGTCCGCTCGAATGTTCGTACGCGAGGTTCGCTAATGAACTCCTCCTGCTTCCGCCGCCGTGCTTCAACAATCATCTCCTGCGCACTGGCCCTTACTTTCTTTGCCGCACCGCTACGGGCGCAGCAGCAACCCGCTTCACCGCCGCCATCGCAACCGCAAGCCGCAACCAAGCCAGAGCCCACCTTCGATACTTTGCTGTCGGCAGACAGTTACAAAATGTATGTAGAAGTGCGCAACGTGGGGACGCTGCTGACCACGGGAGGCGCCGGCGAGATAATCGACCCGATCGTCAAACTTGCTGATCCAGGACCACAACTGAAATCGCTGCTCAAATTTCTCAGGGACAATGCAGAGCCATTGGCAGGTTCGAGACTGATGATTGCGACCTGGCCGGTGCGCCGTGACATCCCCTCAACAATGGCCGCGCTCGAATTCGCATCCGCGGACGAGGCTGCGAAATTCGCGCCGAAGCTCGAGACGTTTTTGCCGACGGTCCTGCCGCCGGTCCCGGTTGAGGAGCCAACGCCGGAGAGCTCTCCGCCAGCGGACGTGAAACCTGAAACTTCCGCGAAATCGAACGATGCGAAAACTAAGCCCGCGCCTCCCGCAGCGGCGAAACCCAAAGCCTCTCCAGTGCCCCGCGAGATGCGCTCACCGTTTGTACTCACGCAAGCGGGCCCGCTGGTTTTGATCAGCGACCGAGCTTTCAAGATCGAGAAGCTGCATCCGCCGGACGCTGCGCTGCTTTCCGAAGATAAGAACTTCCGCGTGGCGCGAGATCGGTTCGGGGCCGAGCCGCTGTTTCTCTTTTTCAATGTCGCTTTGGAAGACCGAAGCGCGCCGAAGCCCTCGCCGACCCCGGTTATTTCAGACGAAGAACGCGAACGCATCGAACGCGAACAGGAAGCCGAGATTCAAAGATTGGCTGAAGAGGTAAACGCTTCCCAGCAGAAGACTACCGAAGGCGTGGCGATCGATATCTCGCCGCAAGGACCCAAGGTACAGGCGGTACTTTCAGCCGGCCCGTCGCCGTTTCCGACGCCGCCGCCGACAAAAGAGCAGCAAGCCCAGACGGTGGCTTCGAACCAAATCGGCAGCATGTTAAGCATGCTGGGCCAGGGACAGCCGCAATGGCCTGAAGCGATTGGCGTCGCGCTCGTGCTCGACAGCGATGAATTCGCTGTGCGCGCAATTCTGATTCAGAAGGAAAACGCGAAGACTCTGCCAATACCCTTCCTCCCGCAGTTGATCTCAGGATCGGCGGTGGCCTCCGAAGCGGCGTCCATTCTTCCCGACGACACTGAAGTATTGGTCACGGCCTCGATCGATTTCGGCGGCACTTATCAAGAAATGAAGAAGCAGGCCGAGGCGAATCTGAAGCAGTCAAGACAGCTGGCTGCATCCGTCACGAGTGAGAATGCCGTGGACGCATTCGCGCAATTCGAAAAGAAGGCGGGCTTAAAAATCACTGACGAGCTATTGCCGGTCCTCGGAAACGAGTTGGCCATCGGGGCGTCGTTAAAGCAGGCCAACATGGCGAACGTGATGGGCGTGCCGGCACCGCCCGCGAAGACTTCCAGCGATCCGAAAGATAAGGACAAGCCAGAGCCCCTGCCAATCGTTCTTATCGGCATAAAGAATCGAGAGGCGGCGCGGCGGCTGATGCCGCGGGTGTTCGAAGGTCTGGGTATTGGCGAAGCGAACTTTCTAGCCCAGAACGAGCGACGCGGCGACAGTGAGATTGTGAACTACGCCGGCATCTTCTCGTACGCGTTCGTCGGCAACTTTCTGGTGCTCTCGGATTCGGAAACCGTGCGCAAAGTTGCGGATGCAAACACGAACCGCACTACTCTGGGCGCGAACAACACCTTCCGCAGCGCGCGGCACTGGCAGCCCCGGCAAACGCAGGGTGAAATTTATGTTTCGCCCGTGCTGATGGAAGGGTATCAGGAACAAATCGGGAAGCAGGCGGCGTCGATGGATCAAACGATGCGCGACTTTCTGATGAAGCTAAGTCCAAAGGCGAGTGCGATTACTTACACGCTTACGCACGACGGGCTTGGGTCACTCCATGAATTGCATCTGCCAAAGAACCTGATTCTGGCGATGGTCGCCGGCACCAGCGCGACAATGTCGGCGATGAAGGAAGGCTCGCCGGAAATGAACGAGATGATTGCGATCAGCGTTCTGCATTTGATCGCGAACGGAGAAGAGAATTACAAAAAGACCGCGGGCAACGGAAGTTATGGCAGCATCGACGAGCTGGTTGAGCACAAAATGTTAGGCAAGGAAATGTTGGACAAGTACGGCTACAGGTTTGTGATCTCAACAAGTTCGAGCGGCTTCGAGGCTGTCGCCACCCCGCTTGAGTACGGCAAATCCGGCAAGCGTTCTTTCTTCATCGATCAGTCCGGAGTCGTGCGCGGTGACGATAAAGGTGGGGGCCCGGCAACCGTCGCGGATAAGCCGGTGGATCAGTGAGCAGTGAGCAGTGAGCAGTGGGCCCGATGAGGTGAGTACCACCTGCGGTCGCGAGCAGGTTTCAGTCCGGAGGGCTGAGAGCAAGTAGCCGGTGATCGAAGACCACCGG
>DATEPC010000025.1:0-51731 GCA_035273405.1 Pyrinomonadaceae bacterium
TCGCCGGTGCGCAGCACGCCGGTGGTGCTGCTCAATCGAAAGAACCTTCCGACGTGGGCCAAAGCGTTTCCCGCTCGTGAGAACGGAACGAATCTCAGCACGAACACGCAGACCGTTTACGATTACCTGAAAGAGCACGGCGCATCGTTTTTCGTGGACATTGTCTCCGGCACGAACCTTCTGCCGAGCATGGTTGAAGAAGCTCTGGGTGAGCTCGTCTTTCGTGGGTTGCTCACCGCTGACAGCTTTACGGGTTTGCGTGCGCTGCTGACGCCTTTGAGCAAGACAACCAGTAGAGCGATTGAGAGCCGTCGTCGCCGCCGAAAACCTGTCTACACCATGGACGAGGCGGGACGTTGGGTTGTGCTCCGGTCGGGTACGCACGCCTCCGGCCTGCCTCAGGCCGAAGAGGACGCCGGAGGCGTGCGTACCCCAGGCATGCGTGCCGAAGTCGATCGCGAATCGCTCGAAGCCATCGCAATGAAACTCCTGCAACGGTATGGCGTCGTGTTTCGAAAGCTGCTCGATCGCGAATCGATCAACATTCCATGGCGAGACCTACTGCGCGTTTATCGTCGTTTGGAGGCGCGCGGTGAGATTCGCGGTGGTCGCTTCCTCGCCGGGTTCACCGGTGAACAGTTCGCCTCCGCAGACGCAGTTCACTTGCTCCGCTCGATCCGTCGAACCGAAGCCGACGGATCCATGATCGCGATCAGCGCGGCCGATCCGCTTAACATGCTGGGCATTCTTCTTCCCGGATCGCGGTTGCAGCAGGCTGCTTCAAACCGTCTGTTGTATCGCGACGGCGTTCCCATCGCCGTCCTCGAAGCCAGGGAAATTCGTTTCCTTATCGAGATGGACGCGGCCGTAGAATGGCAGGCGCGCAACGCGCTTTTACGGCGACGCGTGCCGCCGAAAGTGCGCGCTTACCTGAATCAGTCCGGATCAACCGCGTCTCCCACGACGGTCTCACGACTTACGCACTAAAGCGAAGAGGCTAGAGACTAGAGGCTAGAGGTTAGCTCCCTAGTCCCAGTCCCTAGTCCCAGTCCCTAGTCCCAGCCCTGGTCCCTAGGTTCTAAACTCTAACCTCTAAACTCTAACCTCTAACCTCTAGCTCCAGCCTCTAGCGTCTCGCCTTGCGGCATCGGGATTGCACTGCATTCAAATTGATCGCGTTTTTATAAGGCGCAGTGGATCATTCGCGGACACTTTCGCCGACTGTGTTCGCCAAGGCGACATGTGCGGACTTCAGATTTTTCAAGAAGGAGAGTGGAAGATGGCTTCAGACAAAACCAATAAACGAGAGCTCATCGACACAGGCAGAGACAAACGTTTCGTCAGACGCGACGATCAGGGTCGCTTCGACGACGTAGTGGATGTCGGCAAATCGCTGGCCCAGGATCGTCGTCAGCATGCCGAGACAGAAGTCGAACCCGGCCAGGGCGATCGCGGCGATCAAAAACGAGATGAGTGAATGTCAAAGAACCAAATCAAAGAAGGAGTTTCTATGAATAAAAAGATTGCGTTGATTGGCGGCCTTGGAATAGGCGCTGCCTTAATGTACCTGTTGGATCCCGATCGTGGCCGTGGCCGGCGCGAGCTAATTCGCGAGAAGGCCGAGGGCGCGGCGAATAAGGCTGGCGAATACGCGGAAAAGATGTCTCAAGACATACGCGATCGTGCTTCCGAGGTTGTCGCCGAAGCCAAGGCGATATTCAAGGGCGTGGACAATCCGTCAAATCTTCACGCTGAGGAGGATGACGCGCCGTCATCGCCGGGAACATCTACGCCTTTCGGTTCGGGGCCTGCGACAGCCGGCAACCCTTATCCGAGTCTCGGCGAGCCGCACGTACTTTAGTTGGAAACGCGAGTCTGCGACATCTGCGAAACCATTCCCGACTTTGCCGCCGCGAACCTGCGTGAAGGCGAGACATTGCCCGGCGCCGTCGCCGACCTGGTTGATGCTTATCCCACTCCAGACGGGTTCTGGGATACTAGCAAGGAGTATGAAACTACAAAGAGTTGCTCGCAGTGCGGGCAACTCTTTACATATCACTACTATTACGAGTTCTCGGTGGGCTACATCGAAGAACACGTGTGGATTGAACGCCAGACGAAGTGAGTTGGCGGCGATCGAATGAGCAGATCGGCGCGGCCGGTTTGCGTTTAGTTGACAGCGAAACTCCCGGTGACTCGCGGCGTGTGATTGCCGCTGCCGGACATTTGTTGGGCGGCGCTGCGCCGGCGCAGGAAGCTCGCCCCGTCCTCCTTCGAAATTAGTCCCTTGTTAATTAGATCCTGGGTGGCCGTTTCAAACGTCGCCATGCCAAGGCCGCGACTGGTTTGCATCACGGTCGTGATTTGATGGGTTTTGCCTTCGCGAATCAGGTTAGCGACTGCGGGCACGTTGACCATCACTTCCATGACCGGAACTCGACTTTTGTCACCAGAACGCGGCAATAACGATTGGGCTACCACGCCGCGCAAACTCTCCGCCAACATCACACGAATCTGCGACTGTTGAGTCTCGGGAAAGACGTCGATGACACGATCGATCGTCTTGACGGCACTGTTGGTATGCAACGTCGCAAACACCAGGTGCCCGGTTTCGGCGGCGGTAATGGCCAGTGAAATTGTCTCGAGGTCGCGCATTTCGCCTACCAGAATGATGTCCGGATCCTCGCGCAGCGCCGCCCGCAACGCGGCCGCAAAAGATTTCGTATGACTGGCGACTTCGCGCTGGCTGATCAGGCATTTCTGGTTCTCGTGGACGAATTCGATCGGGTCTTCGATCGTGATGATATGAGACTGCTGTCGCATGTTGATTTCGTGGATAAACGCAGACAGCGTCGTGCTCTTGCCTGAACCCGTGGGCCCCGTCACCAGGATTAGGCCTTCGGAGATATTAATCAGATCCGAGAGCTGCTCAGCGAGGTTCAATTCGGTAATTGTTTTAACCTGCTCGGGAATCAGCCGGAAACAAGCGGCAATCCCGTGACGCTGCATAAAGACATTGACGCGAAAACGTCCCACGCCCGGAAGTGGATAGCTAAAATCCAGATCCATCCGCTCAGTGAAGAGTTCCTGCTGATTGTCGCTGAGAACTTCGAAGATCAAGCTCTTACACGTTTCGGCTGAGACGCTCTTGTAGTTCTGCTTGAACATTTCACCGTTGATGCGCATGAACGGCGCCGAGCCGCTGGTCAGGTGCAAGTCGGATGCGCCTTGCGAGCGCATTAGTTTGAGAAGGTCGTCGATTCTGGCCATGTTATTTTTCTCTGGAGTGATGAGGGATGAAGATGAGCAAGGTTCTAGCGCTGTTTAGTATTCGTGAATACCGACGACGCGCGGTCCGGCCGCGTTCAGGGCCTCTCGCAGAGCTCGCGAGTCGTAACGCATCGTCGAATTGCCACCGCCGGCGGTGTCAAAGAATGGCGGGAGAAAACCGCCCGTCGAATTAAAACGGGCGACAGCCATCGCCCCATAAATATCGCCCTCGCCGCCGCCGTCTCGTTCAACTCGCCCCTCCCCAAGAACGAGAATCAGGCCATCGAAATTCGGGTTGCCCTTCATGGTGAGAGTACCCGTGACTATCAGCAGTCCGGATCCGCCGTCGAGGTCGCAATCCCCATCGACAAAGGTAAAACCCGCGGCATTCCCGTCGAACGACGTGAAATAGCGGTCTTGCCTTTCGGCGTCTTCGCGCTGCTCCTGAACAAAGGTGCGTGCGTCGTTCGCGGAACGCAACCAGATCGGCAACGTCGGATTGTCAAACTTGGCGGCCTTTGGAAGTTCAACCGTCTCTTTCCCGTCGGAACTCTGTTCGATGGCCAGGTCACCATCGCAGGTCGAGCCGAACGCCGGAAGAATTCCGCTGCCGTTGCGATCATGACCCGAATAATCCTTGGCGTTACTCTGGCCGATCTCAAAACTCATCGCGGCGCAATCGTCGGCGCCGCGCATCATCAGCATCGCCGGAGGTGAGTAATCAAAGGTTGTCCGCCGAATGATGGCTTCGAGACGCTTTTCTGCTCCCTTGGGTCCAAAGCCTCTAACACGGATTAGCAGGCGAGTTGGTTCCGTGCCGACAGGCGTGCTGCCGATGTCCGGGTCGCTTATTAGAACCGAGTATGCCAAGCCATTCAATGGCGAGTAATTGTTTGTCAGGGGTACACGTTGCTCGCCATCGGCAGCCGTGTAACTGTAGTTAAGCCATCCGGAGAGTCGGAGTAATCCGCTATTGTCACCCGGCCGATTCGAATCAGCGGCCGTGACAGCTTTAAGAAAATCGATTTGGCTACCCGCGGGCATGCCGGCCTGGGGGTTCACGTTGCCGCGCAAAACATTCAGCGTGTCCTGAACGCCGGATTCAGCGCTGTAATACGCCTGCCTCTCGGCCGTAGCGTCGATCGCGGTTCGGTTCGACAGGCCCGTCACCAGCACTAATACACCACCGGTCGCAAGCATGAGCGTTGACATCATCAGCACCGTTATCAGCGCTGCGCCGCGTTGGTTTTTGTCTCGACTTTTGGTTTGCGGGTTCTGAGTGTTCATTGCAATCTCCAACTAGTAGTTCTCCAGGTTCGCATTTCGCAGTGCGACATCGCTGGTCAATAATAGATTGTGCGCCGGGTGGTAACCCGGACTGCCGGGCGCGCCCGTGGCCGCTTGCCGCACACACACCGCGATTACGACATATCTCGCGGCGGCCGGCGAGACTTCAGCTGCCGACGCGGCGCTGATGTCGCAACCAGCAGTGTTGTAAGTGACTCTTTGCGCAAAATAATGGACGCGCAGGCCGTCCAGGCGATTTGCCAGAACTGTCGACTCGCTGCCGGCCGGCGCGAAGCGGTCATAACGTGCCAGCAGGGTGGTGGTCCCGGCCGGGTGAATGAAGTACTTTACATCTTCGCCTGAATCCGCACCCGCCAGGCTGATATTTTCACGCGCATCATTACCCGCGCCGGTATCAAATCTATTCAGATTCGCGCGTATCCGAATCGTGCTGTTCCCGTTGGCGTCGACAAAAGAATCCTCGGGCACGATGCCGTTGTCGTCGAGATTGAAACCAGCTTGGGCAATCTCCCGCGACATGATGTTGAGCGCACGCTCGGCATCGGCCAGCGCGTCAATATTCTCGTTTGACCGTGTGCGCATGTTAAGCGATTGCGCCAGGAGCGTCGTGGCGACCGTTAGCACGACCAGCGTGATAGTCATCGCAATGATGAGTTCGAATAATGAGAAGCCGTCTTGCGATTTTTTTTCAGTCAATCTCTTGCTCATGAAGTTTGCCTCTCCTCATAGTGCGCGATTAGGGCCGATGGTCGGGGCTGTCCGCTGAGAAATAATCGTGACCGAACCAAACACGCTCGTGATATTTCGCGCCCATGTTCCGCTGTCGCTCCAGGGGCTGACGCGAATCTGAATTGTCTTTGTCCGCGCGGTTCCGTTCTGGACGTTCGTGTCGGTGATTGTAGTGAGCACCACATAGCTCCGGCCTCCTCGTATAATGGTGCTTGAGACTTCGCCGGTGGCGTTTAACGCAGCATCAGTGAATGAAGCGTTTCTGAGTTGCTCCATCGCCTGTTGGGCCACCGCCATTGACAGTTCGCGGTCGCGGGCGCTGCTGTTATTTCGCGCAGCGTAGAAGAAGCACGCGGCCACTCCCAAACCGGCTATCGCCAAGATGACCATAGCGATGGTCGTCTCGAGTAACGTGAACCCTGCTTCGCTGCTGCTGGGTTTGCGTTCCACCTTAAGTTTCGGATGTGAAAGTTTACGAATCACGATTAATCTCCCAGGTTAAGGAACGGTTATCTCAACGGTCTTGGATGTGCAACCGGACGATGAGAACGTGACCGAACCGGAGTTCTTCTTGACCGAAATTGTGAATGAGCCTGTCGTGGTGCCGCTGACGGTTCGGGAAGCAGGAGTAACCTGAATTTGACCGTTGTTACTCGAGTTCGCACTGATTGTTCCCGTGCCGGTTATGTTCGTGCGGTTCACGCTCACAGTGCTCGAACCGTCGCTGACAATCGTGATCGAATCCGGGGCGTTTAGCACACAAGGCTGTGGATCGGGCGTCGGTGTCGGCGTTGGAGTTGGCGTCGGTGTCGGCGTCGCATTTGGATCCGGCGTCGGTGTCGGCGTGGCATTAGGATCCGGCGTCGGTGTCGGCGTCGCGTATGGCGGTGCTGGAGGCAGCGGCGACGCGCCGGGCTCAGGCGTCACCCCTCCACCCGTGCCAGTTACCGTTGTGGTTGGAATCAAGCGGTCAAAAAACCACTCCGTATCAAAGGTAACATCACCTGATCCGGTTATGTTTATGTTTACCTGGTTCCTGCCGTTGTCAAACCCGAAGGATTCTTCATTCGGGATGCGGCCGCGCCAGTCGAACGCGATGGTTTTTATAGTAGTGAACCTGACACCCTGCTCGAGATCGAAATTCCGCGTGCTGACCGCGCCGAATCCGTCCCAATCTATAGTGATGGAGTAAGTGTCGTTATCGAGGACTGAAACTGTCGCTCTATTGCCGCCCTCAGCATGCCGCCGTACGGAGTCTGCCCGCGCTCTTTCGACGTAGGCCGAGAACTGTCGCGCCGAGTTTATAAGCCGAACGTGATCGCGGGCCCGCGTGATGCCGACCACCGCGAAGCCTGCGACGATTGTCATCACGGCAACCGTGATCACTAGTTGTAGAGTGCTGAATCCGCGCGCGTTGCTGAAGGCCGTTCTTTTCATAATGTGTCGTCGGCGCCTTTCCTCATTTCGAATGCCCGTCGCATAAGGACGGGCGTTGCTACGTGGCAATGACTATGCCAGCTCTTTTCACGCGGTTTTTGCTGGGGATTTGTGCGCCTGTGCCGCGGGATGGCACTTCAGGCGTAACTTTGGGTGACAGTGAGTGGAAGTGTGCTTCCTATCAACTCCAGGGTCTTAGGCCCGAGTCGGAGGTCCAAAGTCCAACGTCCAGGGTCTTAGCTTTAACCGCTGACGTCCAAACGTCCCGCGTTTTGAGTCTCGGCTGCCACACGAGGACAATCGACATTTGGACATGGGAGCTTGGACGTTGGACTTAACCGGCCATTGCACGTTGGACTTTGGGCTAACTCGCATGTTAGTTTCCGAATTTACCGGATCGTTATTAAGAATACTCCCTCTGCAAGTGAGGTTTGCGCGCAATTGTCAGCACCCGCAGTTGAGTTGAAGCGAACACCGCTGAATGAAGCGCATCGCCGCCTGGGCGGACGCATGGTTGAGTTCGGTGGCTGGGACATGCCTGTGCAGTATCCCGCCGGGACAGTCAACGAACACGTGCGCACGCGCACACATGCGGGACTGTTCGACGTTTCGCACATGGGCGAGGTCGATGTCCGTGGCCCCGATGCGATTGCGTTCGTTAATCGATTGACCTCGAATGACGTTTCGACGTTAGTAGATGGTCAAGCCCACTACACGGCGTTAACGACACCGCAGGGCACCGTGATCGACGATTTGCTGGTTTACCGTTTGGCTGAAGATCATCTGCTGCTGGTCGTGAACGCGGGGACGACCGGCAAAGACTGGGAATGGATCAAATCTCACCACGCCGGAGAAAACGTCGAGTTACGCAACGCGAGCGCTGAGTACTGCCAACTGGCGCTGCAGGGTCCCGATGCAATCTCAATTCTCCAACAATTAACCGAAACCAATCTGGCAGAGATTAAGTATTACCATTTCACTTCGGGCGAGGTTGATGGCAGTGACGCGATTATTTCGCGTACGGGTTACACAGGTGAGGATGGTTTCGAAGTTTATGCAGCGCCGGAAAAGGCTGAACAACTCTGGAACAAGATTCTCGACGCGGGAAACTATGGAACCGATGAGGGCGTGATGCCGTGTGGCCTCGCCGCGCGAAACACTTTGCGGCTCGAGGCGGGCATGGCCCTGTATGGCCATGAGATCGACGAGAAGACGACGCTGCTCGAAGCGAACCTCGGGTGGATCACGAAACTGAACAAGGGCGACTTCATCGGACGCGAGGCGCTCGCGAAACAAAAAGAAGAAGGCGTGAAGCGTAAGCTGATCGGTTTTGAAGTCACCGATCGCGGCATCGCGCGTGACGAACAGGATATTTTGGTAAACGGTGAACGTGTCGGCCGCGCTACTTCGGGAAGCCCCGCGCCTTTCCTGAAGAAGAACATCGGCATGGGTTACGTGCCTAAGGAGCTTTCCGCGGTAGGCACAGCTATCGAGATCGATGTGCGTGGACGCATGGTAGGTGCCCAGATTGTGCCGCTGCCTTTTTACAAGCGAGCTAAATGAGTTTTCAGTTTTGAGTTTTGAGTTTTCAGACTCTAGAATCTTCGGTGCGCTTCGGTTCGCAATCTCAAAACTGAAAGCTTGAAACTTAAAACTTCAAAACTGTTTCAGGAGAGTCAATGGCTAACGTTCCCGATGATCTGCACTACAGCAAGGACCACGAATGGGTTCGCGTCGAAGGCGACACGGCGGTGGTTGGAATCACTGATCACGCTCAGGAACAACTCGGCGACGTCGTGTACGTCGAACTGCCGAAGGTGGACGAAACGTTTCCGGCGCATGAATCATTCGGCTCAGTCGAATCGGTCAAAGCCGTTTCGGAAATTTTCACGCCGATTTCAGGCACCATCACTGAAGTGAACGAATCACTCAACGACGAGCCCGAAAAAGTGAACAAGGATCCGTACGGCGAAGGCTGGATGATCAAGATGAAGATGAACGCCGCCGGCGAGGTGGACAGCCTTTTGACCGCCGCCGAGTACGAAGATTTCACGAAAGCCGAAGAGTAAACGCGTTGCGCTACATTCCCAACTCACCCGACGAACGCGCCGAGATGTTGCGCCAAATCGGCGTCGATTCAATAGAAAACTTATTCGATTCAATTCCCGAAGGACTGCGGCTGCGCGGGCCTTTGGCAGTTCCGGCCGCGCTTTCGGAATTGGAGCTGTTGAAGAAATTCGACGCAATGGCGGTCCATAACGAAGCCGCTCGCCGCATCAGCTTCCTCGGTGGGGGCGCGTACTCGCATTACAGTCCGACGATTGTTGACCACCTGATTTCGCGTTCAGAATTTTTCACCGCCTACACCCCTTACCAGCCGGAGATTTCCCAGGGCACGCTTCAGGCAATCTTTGAATTCCAGACGCTCGTGTGTCAGTTGACCGGCATGGATATCGCGAATGCGTCGATGTACGACGGCTCGACAGCAATGGCCGAGGCCGTGTTGATGGCCGAGCGTGTGACGAAACGCTCTAAAGTCATCGCGTCGTCCGCGATTCATCCTGAGTACCTGCAGGTGGCGCACACGTACGTGCAGCATGCAGGCATTGAGTTACAGCACTCGGCGTATGCGCCCGATACCGGGGCAACATCGACGGAAAGTTTAACTGGCCTCGACGACAAAACGGCGGCAGTGGTGGTGCAGTCGCCAAACTTTTTCGGCTGTGTCGAAGACGTGCAGGCTCTGGCCGACAAGGCTCACGCTTTTGGCGCGTTGCTGATTGTGGTTGTCACGGAAGCCATTTCGGTTGGTTTGTTGAAGTCGTCCGGCGCCTGCGGCGCGGACATCGTCGTCGCCGAAGGTCAGTCGTTCGGAGTGCCGCTTTCGTTTGGCGGGCCTTACGTTGGTTTGTTCGCGACGCGCGAAAAATACGCGCGACAAATTCCAGGTCGCCTGGTCGGGGAAGCTTTCGACGCGAAAGGTCGCCGCGGGTACGTGCTGACGCTGGCCACGCGCGAACAACACATTCGCCGCGAAAAGGCGACGTCCAATATCTGCACGAACGAAGGACTGATTGCGCTGGCGGCGACGATCTATCTGGAAACGATGGGCCCGCGCGGCATTGAAGAAGTCGCGAAGCAATGCGCCCGGAAGGCCCATTATGCAGCGCGCAAGATTTCTGAGATCGAAGGCTTCTCGCTTCCCTTCTCCGCTCCGTTCTTCAACGAGTTTGTCGTAAGCGGGCCGGGCGAAGCAGCGTCGCTCCTGGCAAAGCTCGCGAGCGAAAGCGGAATCGACGGTGGAATCGCGCTGTCGCGTTACGACGCAAATCGACCTAACGATTTTCTGGTTTGCGTGACAGAGATGAACACACGCGAGCAGATCGATGCGCTGGTTATTGGCCTGCGCAAGGTTGTTTAGCGGCGGGCGTTGCCCGCCGGTTTTAATTAACGAGATGGCGGGGAACAACCGCCTCAAACGTTCATAGATGTCCATTACCAAGGTCACAAACCACATCAGCCCTAACGAGCAACTCATCTTCGAGCGCTCGCAGCCCGGTCGCGCCGGCTTCAGTCTGCCGCCGTTGGATGTTCCGGAAACGCCACTTGAAGAAATCATCCCGCACGAATTTCAGCGCGATGACGCGCTCGCGGGCATGCCGGAAGTTAGCGAGGTAGACGTGATTCGTCACTTCACGCGCATCTCGACCTGGAATTATTCGATCGATCTGGGCATGTATCCGCTCGGGTCATGCACCATGAAGTACAACTCGCGGCTGAATGAAAAGGTCGCGCGGATCGCAGGTTTTGCCAATCTGCACCCACTCGCAGCCGAGACAGAAGCACAAGGCGCCTTGGAAGTTATTTACGAACTTCAGCAGTACCTTGCCGAAATCACGGGCCTGCCCGGCATTTCGCTGCAACCTGCCGCCGGCGCGCACGGTGAGATGACCGGCATCATGATCATCCGCGCGTTTATCGATGCGCGCGACGGTAAGGAAAAGTCGGCGCAACGTCGCACGATGCTGATTCCCGATTCCGCCCACGGTACAAATCCCGCTTCAGCGCACCTGTCAGGCTTCACTGTTAGGACAATTAAATCAACCGCCGAAGGCCTGACCGATCTCGATCACCTGCGCGAGTTGTGCGCGCACGGCGACGTCGCGGGCTTGATGTTGACGAACCCGAACACGCTCGGCCTGTTCGAACGAAATATTCGCGAAATTTGCGACATCGTTCACGACGCCGGCGGTTTGGTTTACATGGATGGGGCAAACATGAACGCGCTGGTCGGTGTCGCACGGCCGGGCGATATGGGCGTTGATGTAATTCACCTTAACCTGCACAAGACTTTTTCGACGCCGCACGGCGGCGGCGGTCCGGGTTCAGGTCCCTGCTGCTGCACCAAAGAACTCGAACCATTCTTGCCGGTGCCGCGCGTTGTCACTACCGGGAGCTACCCGATCTTCAAACTCGATTTCAACTACCCGCAATCGATCGGCCGTGTGAAAGCATTCTACGGAAACTACGGGATGATGCTGCGCGCGCTCGCTTACATCCTGACCCACGGGCGAGACGGACTGCGCGAAGCGACTGAAGCCGCGGTGCTGAACGCGCGTTACATCGCGCATGGCCTCGTCTCCGACTACGAGAAGCCTTTCGATGGCGCGCCGATGCATGAAGTCGTCTTCACCGACAAACGCCAGGCGCGGAAAGGTGTGCACACGCTCGACATTGCCAAGCGTCTGATCGATTACGGCTTTCATCCGATGACGATTTACTTTCCACTGATCGTTTCCGGCGCCATGCTCATCGAGCCCACGGAATCAGTCGGCCATCAGGAACTCGATCAATTCATCGAAGCCATGCGTTCGATTGCGAAGGAAGCTCTCGAAGATCCCGAACTTGTTTTAAATGCACCGCATTCAACTCGCATCGGCCGCCTGGATGAAGCCGGCGCCGCGCGCAAGCCAGTGCTGCGCTGGAAGCCGGCGCCCCAATCAGAACTGAAAGTTATGGCGAGCGGTGATTCGTCCTAACCTTTGCATCTGCCGCTCATAAACAAACATCAACGGAGGTAATATGCCCCAACTTAATGGAGTGTTGACGGCGATCGTAATCGACAACGTCGATCCACTCGGCCAAGGTCGCGTCCAGGTTCGGTTTCAGGGCCGTTCGCCCAATGGTCACCGCGGAGACCTATGGGCGCGCGTCGCGACGTTGATGGCGGGAAAAGATCGCGGCACATTTTTCATACCTGACGTCGATGACGAAGTTCTGGTGGCTTTTAGCGAATCTGACAGGAGCCGAGGATTTGTTATTGGTTCTTTGTGGAACGATATGAATCCGCCACCTCAGGCCGTGAACCCCGGCAACGACAAGAAGGTGGTGCGATCCCGCAATGGTTTGGAGATTACGCTTAACGACCAGGTCGGAAATGAGAGTCTTGGCATTGAAACTCCAGGCGGGCAAAAGGTGACGCTGCGGGACGGATTCGGCGCCATTGAGATAAGCGACTCGAATGGCAACTCGTTACGGCTCGAGGCAAGTGGCATCACCGTCACGTCCTCCGCAAAGGTTAACGTGCAGGCCTCGACCGTTACCATAAGCTGTGGAATGCTGACCGTCGACGCCGGTATGTCCAGGTTTTCCGGAGCCGTGCAATGCGACACGATGATCAGCAATAGTGTGGTGAGCGCGAGTTATACTCCGGGCGCCGGCAATGTTATGTAAGGTAAGGCTAATCTAACCAAGCCTCAGGAAATTCAAATGTCTATGCAACAACCCTGGACCGGCATCCAAATCGAGACCAGTTTCTTCCCGCTGTCGTTTATTCTTTACGCGTGCACGCCAACCATCATCATTGATGGGCAACCGACGCGACGCGCCTGGGGCATACACAGCTTTCACACTACCGGCGGGCTGCACAACGTGAGAATCTATTTCCACTACTTGTGGATGCCGACCTGCGGTGACGCATCAATCAATGTTGTCGTCCAACCCAACTGCGTCCACCGGATCGTTTTTGAAATGGGGCCGTGGATGCTCTCGGCCGGATCAATCAGAGAGTTGCCGCCCATTCGCTTTCAATAACTTCAAAGTTTTATGGATTCAAAAAATAAATTGAATTGCCCGGTCGATAAGAACGCCGAACTGCTACGCACTGAGCTCGAGCCTAATCTCTCGTCGTTCAGTTGTTTCGAATGTGAAGGCCATTGGATTCGGGGCAAAGAGTATTGGGCATGGCTCGAAGAGCACGCCACGAACGATGCGGAGCGCCTGCATGATGAGGAGACGCTTTCACTTGCCGAACCCGGCGTGCCGGTTGATTGTCCGGAATGCCGTTTTCGGACGGTGAAGTATCTCGTCGGCCGCGGGCTCGACTTTACGGTCGATCATTGCGCCGGCTGCAAAGGAATCTGGCTGGACCGGAACGAATGGGAGGCGCTGAAGAAGCGCAACCTGCACGACGATCTGCACGCCATCCTCACTTCGTTCTGGCAAGCAGGCGCGCACCGCGAACAGAGAAAGAAGCGTCTGCGGCAAATCTATCTCGACCGGTTTGGCGAAGAGGACTACGCCGAAATCAGTCGTATCCGGCACTGGCTGGACACGAAAACAAATCGCGAACAGTTAATTGCGTATCTGACCGACAAGGACCCGTACGAGGTGTGAGGTTCGAAACGTGTCAGTACCGCGAGCGGTAGCGACCGGACCGAGCGAACTGTTGAGTTTCGCAGGGCCCCGTCGCCATCGCTCTGCGGGCTCACCAGGAGGAGTGATGAAACGAGCCACAGCTTACTTTGTAGTGCTGACTCTGGTTTGCCTATCTCTGGTTGCGTGTTCCAAAGAATCAAAGACCGTCAGCGGCTCAGTCATTCGCGGCGAGCGTGCGCGATATACAGTGAATGCCAGGGCCGGTCAGACCCTGGCGGTGAACGTCACCTCTGAGGAAGACAATGCGGTATTTCAGATCTATCTGCCGGGCGAGAAAGGCACGCTTCCCGGCGCCGGCGAGACGGATGACGCGAAGAAGTTTTCCGGCAAAGTTCCGACGGATGGAGAATACGTTATCGTCGTCGGCCCGACGCGCGGCAACACCACCTACAAGTTGAGCTACTCAGTTAAATGAGACGGATCGTGTTTCATTCGATTGCCATTGTGCTGGCGCTTTTGGTCGGCGCGGTGCTGTACGATCTCTATTACCCGCGCACGGCGAAGATGCGCGAGTTCGATCCAAACGAGGTCGCGCGGCTCGAGACGGCGATGTGGCGTTCGTACTACGACAAGAAGCAGGTGCAGCTTTTCAATCAGTTGTCGGAACTGCTGCGCACGCAATATCACATGCCGCTGGTTCGCTCGAACCAGGTTGCTTATTACGCCGCCAACGCGGCTTTCGCTTTCAAAGACGGTAAGACGCAGGCTGATTATGAAACGGCCCTGCCTGAGCTGGTGAGGTTCTACGGCGCAATTCGCAAGATGAGCGACATTCCGTTCGACGTCGATCGCGTCGCGCGCTTGGAATTGCAATGGTGGATTGTCCATCGCGAACGCTGGAAACGCGGAGCCGAAGAACTGCCCGGCGCGCTCGCGGAACTTCAGTCAGCTATTTATGGAGTGCCGGTCGAACAAGTGTCGGAGCACGGCCGGCTGCGTGCGGAAGCGATGAAGATACGCGACACGAAAGCGGAGACCGGCGCCGCCATGACTGAAGAAGATTGGTCGAAGATTACCGAGCTGCTGCGGAAGTCATGGCATTCTCTGGCTGTGGCAGTGAAAACTTCGACGAACCTGACGCCACCGAGTAACCAAGCAAACGGTTCCCACTAGCCGAAAAGAGGATCCCAACAACTTCGTCCGTAACGAACCGCTCGTCCAGGTCTTTTATGCGAACGGCGCGATCAGTCGCACCCGTGTGAATGTTAACGCCGGCCAGTCCATTTCCATCAACACCTTTAAGATCGGTGTAGAAATACATTCGATCGCCACGCAGCGCCGCCAAACGCTCGCGATGCCAGAGGAACCGCGACAGCCGCTCGAGCTGCCGCGCGGGATCGAGTCGATCCAGCAGGCGTTCTTCGATATTCACTGAAGGCCGTTTCGTGAAACGGTCGCGCACACTGACATTTGGGAGGTTGGGCCGCATTCGCGACGCGACCCCGAATGCACGGAACCGGTTAGTCACGTATGAACGCGCTGAGTTCGTGGCCAGGGCCTGCAAGTTGGAAAACGATGAGCGGCCGGTCAATCCAGACCAACTTAAAGACGAGCTCAGGGAAGACAAGCCGCGCGCGATCTGCACGCCGCGAAAGGCGCTGGTGGCGAGGCCACCGTAGCGGAAGTAAACCGACGCCGCGCGCGCCGCCACCGCGGCAATCGTCCGCAAGAGGCCTCGGCCCGGCGGCGGGTACTTTGCGCGCCAGACGCTTCGACCGGATGCGTGATCGAAGGCGGCGATCTCTTCACGTCCGCCGATAACAACTTCGTTCCGTTCGTTAAGAAGCACGAATGCGGCGCCTTTGATTTTGTGCGGCGCTTGACTGCGTCGTTTGCCGGTTGCGGTCTCAACCAGGATTACGTCGTCGCGATCCGCGATGACAATCGTGCTCGCGTCCGGCAGAACGACGTTTGTAATTCCCTTGTCCGCGCCTTTATACCGCCAAAGGATCTTTCCCGTCCGCGAATCGATGGCACTTACGCCGTAGGGCCCGCGCTCAACAGTTTCACCATCCTTCAGACGCGTGAACTGACCACCGGTGCGCGCGTATATGACGCGGCCGGCGAGCACAAGTTCCGGCGTCATCCCAATATCTTTTGCTTCCCATTCGACCTCCCCGCTGTCGCGACTGATCGCGCGTATATGGCCACGGCCCGAGGTGTAAATGAACGCTTCGTCACCGACCGGCGCAGCTTCGGTCAGCGCCAATCCGCTTTCGTTAACTTTGTATTTTTCGCGCGTGCGTTCCTTGCCGTTGCGCGCTCCGAACGAAGTCGCGCCTTCGTAGAACAAATAAAGCCGGCCGCTGATGAACATCGGCGGATGATAGTTGTCGAGCGTGAATCCAACGTCGTCGCTCTCGCTCCAACGCGTGGGCATCATCTCGATTTCGCTGCCTAGTTCATGTTTCCAAATCTCTTCACCGGTCGATAGATCGAGCACATGAACCATAGGCTTTCGTTTCAGCCCGCTGCTCGCCTTCCCTTTCGCGTCCCTCGCGAGCACTACCGCCAGCAAGTTGGCGTCGATATCCACGGCCATCTGCATGACCGCGCCTTTCAGTTTCTCGCTCTGCCAAATCGCATCGCCAGACAGAATGTCGGTGGCTTCGATGCGCGTGCGCTTGTCTTTCTCAAAACTGAGCAGTACCAGATCCGTTCCCGGCACCGGCGCAATCTCGTTTTCATCCATCGTTGCGTCTTTCCGGCGCCAGAGGACGTCTCCGGTTGCGCCATCCACCGCGTAGACAGATTTTTTCGTGCCGACGATGATCGCGCCGACATCGGTGGGCTGATAGAAACGAATGGTTTCGTCGAGTTTGGCCGACCAGGCCTGCGCGTTCGCTCCAGTCACGGCGATTGCGATTAAGGCGAGGCAGAAAACGGTGCGCATTAGATTTCGAGCGAGGTTCATGGCTGCTTTAGTTTAAGGCCAAAGGAGAGATGAGCGCGAGGCGTTGGGGAGTTGCCGGGGGTTTGGAGTGCGCCGGCTTGACGGCGCTTTTTTTTCTCTCTCGGCTTCGGTGCCGTAAGAAATCCAAAGTGGCGTCAAGCCGCCGCACTCCAAATCACTGGCGCGCAACCGCAAAACTTCACAAACCCACCGAGGCCTGCTGGTTCTCTTGACTGTCCCAGACCAATTCGACCGAACCCCACTCGTTCAGCCACAGCCCGAGCACGCGCACACCCAAATTGTACGAAAGGAGCACGCGCACGCCTGTCAGTATTTGCTCGAAATGCTCTTCACGATCGGCGTGGTTGGCGGCGCAGTCGTGGTGGCCGCACAAAGCTACTACCGGCGACGCATGATGCTTCACCGAAAAGGTGACCTTGCGCATGATTTCATCGACTACGTAGGTTGATTCCTCACTCAGGACTTTGTCGGGACCAGGTTCAGTAACCAGATCGACGTATTCGACGTTCGTGATCAGCTTCATCCAGTCGGCGACTGGTTGCTGTACCCGCCCGTCAATGCAGGTGATGGCGGTGGCGAATTTGTGACGAGTCATGCGGTTAGGATGAATCTTAATTGTACCGAAGGGGAGCGAACAATCAACCTGGCACAGCGGAAGTAAAGTAGTGGGACAAACTCAGTGCGACAAATTCAGTGGAGACCAGGACGAGTCACCAAGCGTGGCGGTAGCCCGACCCAGCGCCACGCACTAATACCACCACTCGCGGCAGTAAATCGAAGTCACGGTTGAGGAGTGAGCTTATCAATCTCTTTCTCGATCAGTGGATTCAGCCGCAGCCGTAATCTCTGAGCCAGCGCGTCAGCCTGGCGAACCTCTTCTTCCAGACGCGTACGCCCCTCGGTGGTGAGCGCGAGTAAACTCACATAGCCGCGGCGATCGGTTTCCAGCACGCGGCGACGCGTGTCGCGCAACTCGGTGGTGCGCGTCGTCCCGTACGGTGCCAACGTTCGTTCGACGTTCTCAGGCCGCGCGTCTTCATCGAGTTGCGCGATGCGCGTGCGATAGAGAGTTTCTTTCTCGATTAGCTCAAGCAGTTGCCGCCGCAGCATCTCAGCTCGCTGTTCGGCCTGGGTCAGCAGAGTAAAGCTGCTGGAGATTCGCCCATGCGTTTCGGCCGCCGCGTCCTTCGCTTTTGTGAATACGGGAATCAGCTTGTCGGCGATGTCGTTCAGGGTTGCGTCGAGGGATTGCACCGATTGTCGGAGCATGCTGATTTGCTTGGCGACATCGTCAGAGGAAGCAGCAGTTGCGGGGTTGTTGCCTGTACTCTGACCGGCGGCAACTGTGCTGGTAATTAACAAGACAGAGAGCAAAAATGGGATTTCGGTCAGTCGAGTTCTCATTAGATTTCTCCTCGGAATTTGAATTCCAAAGGCATCTTAATGCGACCTTGGACCGAAGGTCGAGGCTGTTGCTGTGTCAACGAGCCGGAGCGGCCCCATAATGTAGTCCGCTTCCTTGTTGGATAGCGTTCGATGTGACCTAACGAAGCACGAATTATTACTGCAAGCCTGGCCTATTGCGCAGCGCGTTCCCATACAGAGCCGTCAGCATACTTAATTCTCTGGATCACTACCTGTTCCTGAGATTGATCCTGCTGTCCCGTTTGGGTTACATCGATTGTGCCGATGGGACGTCGCGAGCTGTAAACAACCAGTTTCGCCGTCAGGCTTGGTCGAATCTTAACATTGCTCTTGTACTGGCGGCGCCCGAGCTTTTTCTGTGTGCGCGGGTCAATGAACGAGTGCTCAAAGACCACTTGTCGGATTAGTTTTGCTCCGGTGTTCTTCACCGTAAACTCGTATCTGTAGCCCGACCATGAGTGCACCGCGGGTCGTAAGCTTGGAGTGGAAGGTACGGACAATAACTTCGGCGGAGGCACATCGGCTCCACTTTGCCTGGCCGAGTTGAACTCGTTGATCCTGGCTGTATTGACCGCCATTCTCGCAGCGTATTCGGGGTTGCCGCCCGAGGCTTCGTTGACTGTGGGAGTGAAGCGTTCCACCTTGCGCCAACTCGTCTTGATAACAACCAGGTCGGGAGCGTCTTTATTTGTTGAGACTTGAGCAGTTGAGCCTTGAGCAGCGGCTGTCCCAACCAACAGAGTCATCAAAAGTCCTATTTTTAGGGTCTTCATCACTAAACCTCCCATTAATTCCTGGACGTATTCAGACAGCTGGAGAGAGGTGTCTGCCAAAATAGCGGCACATTGGAGTCAGAACGCGTTACAGCTTACCACAAAGGTTAAGAAGCATTAACAACGACCTCGAGTTGCCATGCGATTAGCTTACTTGCGGAGGAGGCTTCATTAACCTGAGCACCGACCGAACTAAGTTCCGAATAGTGAGCGGCCTTTGGCTCACTGTGGCGGCATGAAGCCGGTCAGCGGGTTGCCGTAGAATGCGTCGGTTTTCCACGCCATCCGCTCCCAAGTGCCGTCCTGATCTCCGATGATTGTAACCGGCACAATGCCGCGGTCGTTGCCCAGCTTGTTGGCGTCGGTGATGCTCCAATCGAGCTTGCCTTCGGGGCCGACCGTGAATTTGATCAAGCGCGCCAGACGGTTGTTCCGCAGTACCTTGACTTCGTATTCGCCGGGGTTCGAAGCCGTCTTAAACATCTCGTTGGTGTTGGGCTGCCCTTGCCCGTCATTCGTCTTGTCCCAGCGCTTGACGGTGTGAAAGACGCAGTCGACGCGCACCCACTGCGCCTTTTGCGGCACACCGTCGTTCACAAAGTGCGTAGTTCTGTTCTCAACTTCCGTGTCACAACTCGGTTTGCCGACCTGCTCGCCGCCCATATAAATCTTGCCGACCTCCTGCCCTTTGTAGAAGATATGCGGCTCGAGGCGCCCCGGCTCGCCGCGCACCCAGAACGCGACGTTGAAGTGCGAGTAGTCCCAGCCGTACACGCTGTCGGGGGTGTAATAGATGTAGCCAATAGGAAGATTCCAGTCGTGGTTGACGAAGTAGACGAACTTGTTGACCGCCTTCGGGCCATGCTCGTTCGAGAGGGTTTTCTCGACCTTCGCCTTGCCGGTGAAGAGCGTGGTATCGCCTCCAGCCAACTCATTTCGCAACTTGATGGCGAAGTTGACCACGCCGACGGCGGTAATGCTCTTGTCTTCGATCTGCCGCACGCCGCACTCCTCAGGCTCCCACCAGCGGCCTTTCTGTATCTCCTGCGTCCCGCAATCAAACTTCACCCAGGGCGTGGTCGCGCCGGGCTGAGTAAACTCGACGTAGAGCCGGCCGCCGCTGGGGATGGGACCGTTGACCCGGAACTTGATCCTGGGCACCCAACTCCAGACATCGAAATTTCCTTTGTAGGAGTTATTCGTCCAGGCCGTCACCTGAATAGAGTCTTTGGCGACGGTGGCTTGATCCTGCCCTGCGACTCTTGCAGGGTAAAGCAGGACGATAATGGCTAGCACCGAAAGAGTAAAAACCGAAACGAACCCAAGCTTATTTTTCAAAACGTTTCTCATCACTTCACTTATAGTTTCGTAAAGAGCGCCGGACTTACTCATAACTCAATGCATCAACCGCATCCTGGCGCGCGGCGCGCAGAGCGGGATAAAGCGCGCCGATTGAGCCGCCGATCAAACCGACGACCAGCGAAATCGCGATCCATTTTGGCTCGATGTCAACGATCAGAGACGTCGACCGCATCACGGTAACGCGCAAAAGCATAGTGAGAATTACCCCGAAGAAAACTCCCAGCACACTGACGAGAATTGCTTCCTGCTCAATGACCCAGGCGATGGAAGCTTTCGACATGCCGAGCGATTTCAGGATGCCAATCTGCCGCGTGCGCTCAGTCACAGTTGTGTACATCGCCAGCAGAATCACCAGCGTGCTGATTGTCGCCGCGACGCCAATGACCACTTTCAGAAAAATGTTCAGCGCGGGCACGCTGGACAGATAAATCTCCGGCAGGTCGCGGGTGAAGATGATTTGATCGTCGGGAAACTTCTCTTTGATTCGGGCGGCGACCTGATCCTGAAGTGCTGGATCGTCACAGGCGATCAGAATTGCGTTGCAGCGGTTCTCGCTGCCGACCTGATCCTGCATCGTCGTCAAAGGAATCTTCAAGCTTCCACCGCCTGCTGGCTCATAAACTCCGACGATGCGGAAAGGACGTTCGTAGAGCGTAATTGTCGAACCGACCTCAACCTGGTTATCGGCTTTCCATTGCGGGGGAATAATCACCTCATCACCCTTTTCAAGGCCGCGCCCCTCGCGAATCGTCAAACCAGATAACGCTGCGTACTCGCCGAAAGGGATGCCATCGATCAGCCGCGAACCAAAACCGCTGTCGCTGCGATCGAGACTCTGGCCGATGGGCACCGCTGTGCGCACGCCCTCGACACCTTTCAATTCGTCCGCGTGGGCAACGGGGATCGTGAACGACTGCGCGCCGCTCAGTCCGAGCGTTCCGGCCGGCCGCAGAAGAATCTCGGCGCCGATCTTTGCTTCGCGACGGCCCCGCTCACGCAAAACGCCGTGCGCCAGACCGACAGTGAAAACTACGAGCAAGACACCGAGCGCTATCCCCGCGATACTGACCGCCGTACGGGCGGGACGATGGGCGATGTTTGAAAGCACGAGGCTGTCGGCAAGCCTTCGCAGACGCGGACTGCGGTGCAGCAGGCTCGCCCAGGCGTTAGGCACGGCGCGCGAGGTCAGCACGAGCATCCCGATTACGGTCCAGAAAATGATTGCGGCTTTGCGCACGATGGCCAGCGCCAGGCCGATCGCCGTCGTATAGCCGAGCGTCGCCAGGATGATTCCGTTGCCGGTTTCGTACACGCCAATCGTGCCCGGCACAAATCCAAACGCGAAGTTGATGACTTTGGTCAGCGACTCAATGATGTAAGCCGCGCCTGCGCTGGCCGAGAAGCCGAGCAAGCGCAGGGTCATGTAAACCTCAACCACGCTGCTGAGATGCGCGGCGACATTGAGCCCAATCATCGTCAAAAACGCGGCCCGCCGGCGCTTAAAGAAAGCGTAGATGGTCAGCTCGACCCGAGAGATATGATGCCGGCGCGTGCGCAGAAATTTTGGACGAAAGCCTTTGCGGCCCAGCTTGTCGATCAGCGAGGTGATCAGCATGGCGCGACGTCGCGTCGCCAGCGCCGCGGCGAGCAAGCCAAGGAATGCAACCGCAGCGATCAGGATCAAGACTTCCCGCGCGACCGGCGGCACTGCGTAAGTAAGCAACAGCAGCATCGCGCCGCCGAAAATCATCAGCACAACCGAGAGGTTGTACAAAAGGTTATCGACGACCAGGGCCGGCACGCCGTGCACCAACGGGACTCGCTTTCGAAGCAAGGCGATTTTCGTCGGCTCGCCCAGCAACGGACCGGCGAATGTGAGGAAGCTCATCGCTTCGCCACCGAGTCTCGCGGCGAACGCCTGCATGAAGGTGAAGCGGCGATGCTCAGCCGGCACTGAAATGCGCATCGAGATGGTTCGCAGCACGTGGCGAAGACCGTTTAGCCCCACGATGAGGAAAAAACCAAAGCCGACCCGACTCAACGCAGTGAAGATTGGTTGCACACCGACGCGACGCACGACGTACCACAGCAGCAAAGCGCCAAGCACGAATGCGACCGCTTGTGCCCATGCGATGATGCGCTTGTTTCGGGCCGATTTCGTCGAGTCAGTCATTTTACTGTGGCACAGACCTTAGTCTGTGATTTCTTCGAAGCAACACAGACTGAAATCTGTGCCACTCTTCGCTCGCTCACCACGGCCCTCTCCCAGAGGGAGAGGGAGTCCCGACCCCCGTAGCTAAGAAGTTCAACCACCCTCTACCGCACGTGGTTCTGACCGGTTATCTCAATTACCACCCGTCCCGGAAATTTCACGAAGCCGCGCTTTGATAATGCTTCACTTGGGCTGTTGTCGCTTTTAAGATTTCCAGTCAACGCCAGAATGGTCGGCACGACACTTAAGCTGTCGTAAGGCTCGTTCACCGCCAGTCCGCGTGGCACGCCGTCGCCGGCGAGCATGAACGTTGATTGCGTCGAAACGCGGAAGAATGAACCGTGATTACCCCCGGGATTAAACCCGCGCACGTCGAAATTCCAGTGGTTGTTCGCGAAAACCTGAAAGTCGGTTTCGGCTAAACGTCGCTGGCGGCGGCGCAAGGCGCGCACCAACCGCTCGTCTTCGGAAATTCCGTTGCCGTTCACGTCGGTGTTAGGCGCGACGTGCAGAGTGAATTGTTCGTGCAACCCAATCAGGGCGTTAGAGTATTGCGTCTTGTGCAGCGCGCGCAACCACTCGACGTCGGTGTGCCAGGTATTAAGCCACGCCGTACGATCGCCCCCCTTCGTTTCCAACCGGGCATCTTCGAAGATGCGTAAAGGCAAGTCGGCTCGCCAATCAAGGCCCTTGAAACGAATGGTCCCCTGTTCATCCTGAGTCAGATTGGCGATGGGCAGATAGCGCAAGTGAAGTTGTCCTGTCCCTTCGCCACGCGGAAGAATGAGCACCTGCCTATCAGGACCGCCATACAGCCAGATGGGATCGCCATCCGGCCGCAAGTCGTCCGAGAGCGTTGAACTGAGCCACTCGCGCGGAATGCGTGTCGCCAGAAAATCGATGGGCGTGTTCGAGATGCCCGGCTGCACATTGTTTCGTACCGTCTGGCGCTTCAGAAAATCAAAATAGTTGATGCGCACAAAGCTTCGCTCAACGTCGAGTGAGCCATCGGCCTTCAAGACCAGGCCGGCGCTCCCAAGCCCCACGACATAGTTCTGCAGGTTGTAGATCGAATTCCGCCGGCCCATCGAGTTCTTCGGAATCAGTTCTTCGATCTTCAGCTTAGCCGGCACAAATGTCTCAGCATGAAGTGACAGCAAACGCCGCAACGCGCCGACGTACGCGGCGTACTTCGCCGCCATCTCAGTCCATTGGGTGACGTGGATACAGATGCGGCGCGCATTGTCGTCGCGGCCCATCTCTCGATCTTCGACCGTGAACTTCTTCGGCTGCGATTCGCAGCGCGCGCGCTCAGCCTCAGTCGCGCGACGCAACGCGGCCACTTCTTGATCAATCTGCGTGAGTTCTTCAGCCAAACCCGCTCGATTCCGCGCAATCACCGCAAAGAATGCGTTCGTCGCCGCACTTCGCTCCTCAGTCGTAAGGTTTTTCCGCTGCAACTCCTGAAGCAGAATGTGCAGCACGTTCAAATCGCTGTTCCGCAGGTGCAGGCCGGCGCGTTCGTTGCCGTCGAAATCCAGCAGCACCGTCGAATAATCAGTGCTTTGCCCTTTCAGGTAATACGTTTGCGAAGTTGTCGTAACAATCGGCGGCACAAACGGATTGATACCTTTGATCGAGTAATCCAGCAACAGGCGACGCTTGGTGATGACGTGATGGCCGCCGCCTTCGCGCGTGCCGAGCAGCTTTACCAGATTGAATCCCTGGCTGAGTACCCGCTCGTCGGTGTTGAAGCCATGGTCTGAGACGACCACGAGAACCGTTTCAGACGCCAGCGGACTCTTTTCAATGCCTGTCCATATTCGTCCCAGCAAAGCGTCAAATTTGCGGAGCACGGCCAGGTGAGATTCGCGATCATTCGTGTGGTGGGCCGCGTGATCGAACGACATGTCAAACAGATCGAGATAACGTACGCGCGGATCGTTCAATGCTTCAACTAGTTCGCGTTCGAAATGACTGAACACTGCGTGACGAAGATCGAGGCCGACATAGAACTCCTGCGCAAGCTGAATTGGGTTCCTGGAAATCTGTGCCTGCCCGGCCCGTTGCAGAGTGCCGAGTCGCGCGCCGCGACCGTAAAGTTGCGGGCCCGGCAGCCTTTGATAATTGTCGTAAGCGTCCATCAACAGAGGCAGGCCGAGCAAATCGATCACTTCAGTGCCCGGCATATCCACATTGCCGCGATACGCCTGCTTGAAATAGAAGGGCATGAAATTCAGGTAGTCGTAGGTGTGAAAAATGTAGCGATCGAACTCGACGTTGCCTTTGATTTGCAAATGGTGCCCCGTGTCGATTAACGACCACGAAGGTCCCGATAAGCTCATTCCGCGCACATAGAAGTTCGTGAGCCGCGTCCCGTTCTGATAGAAGATGTGTTCAAACCAGGGTAAGCGGCTCTTGCCGGTTTGCGGATCGCGCTCGCGCACAAAGCGATCGATTGTCTGATAAGGGAGACCGTCGACTTTCAGAAGGACGACACGTTTGGCTTGGGCTTGAAGTGGTGAAGCTAGTAAAAGACCGATGAAAATGACGGCGGCGAGCACGTTCAACCTCATCAGCCAGGCGCAACCAAGCGCCGTAGGCGCGAGACGTTTATAGCCCGACGCGAGCCTTTCCTTAAATTGTTCGCGCGAAGCGAAATTTCGATTTCGCTTCGCGCGAAGATAACCACTAATTGAGATCATCGATCTATAAACATTTGGCCGCTACGCGGCCATAACACAAACGAATCTCGAATTTCGGGTCCCAGGCCTGAACGCCTAAGCCACTGTTTATACGGCGGGACTTGTCCGCCTACACTCGCGGGACAAGTCCCGCGTCTAAACGCCGGATAATTTTAAATCTTAAGGCTGGCCAATCTCTGCCAAGACCGTCTTCACATCGGCTGGTTTAATACGCTCGCCCTCGCTGACGGCTTTCCGCAGGCGCTCAGCCACCGACGTTCGCCATTCTGAATTCGCCTGTTGCTCGCGGAACAGCCGCAGCATTTCTTTGCGCGCCGTCTTGTCGTTAATGCGCGACAGAACGTCCAGACACAAGGTGCGCGACTCGCTGTCAGCCGTTCGCTCAAACACCCTGGCCGCGACTTTGGCCGCAGAACCGTTCGCGGCGTGCGCATTGTCCGCCAGGAACCGCAGCGACGCGCGCACATTCGGCAGCTCCCAGGCTACCTCGATCTGCGGAGAGGACCTGGCGACTCGTTCAAGCAACTCAGTGTGGTAACGAACGCGCCGCGCCAACTCCAGCCTCTGTTTAAGTTCCGGCGTCGCTTCTTCGCGATGAACATAGCGACCAAAGGTCACAATGTTCCCCAATCCAAAGAGAAACCGCATGCCCGGCCCGTGCGCGAGTGAAACCATCTCTTCGCGGCGATCGCGTTCGACCTTAGCCGGCAGTCCGTTTTCACGCCGCGCAAATTCGATCAGCGCCGCATACTGCTTGCGCGCAAGTTCAATCTCGCTGTTCATGTCGTTCGACATCGGATTCAGCGAGACGGTTTCCAGGCGCCGCTCGAGTTCATCGCGCAGCTTGGGATCAAGTGTCGAATTAAAGGCCAGCAGAAGCTTCAGTTCAGAATAGCTGCGCACGCGCGACGGCTGATTTATGTCGATGCCCCGCCGGCCGGTCAGGAAAGCGTAAACTTTGCGGCCGGCAAAGTACGGCCAGTTACCAAAACTGGACACCGAAAGGACGTTGTTAGTGAGGTCATTGAAAACGCGGAGAGACATCTCGCGTTTCTTCGGATTCATACTGGCGCGGAAATCGATTAAGAGCGCCGGAATCTTAGGATGATTCAAGCCGTAAACCGCCAGCGGAATCATCTCGACGCGCCGGGCTGCATTCCCGTCGGTAGTGCGACGATTCTCGGCGTCGAAATAACGCGTTTCGGAATAGCCGTTCCATTGTTTCAGGCGCTTGTCTTTCCACGGATTCGAGATGTTCAGGAAACGTCCGCTGAAGCGACGCCCGCTTTGCGCGGCCACATCATCTTTCGAAATCCACAGCAGCGCGTGTGTCGCAGTCCCGTCCGGCATCGTCAACGACTCGAAATAAAGGCCGTCAGCTTCGGCTTGTTGCCGCAGAAGCTCCCAGTTGTGGCCACTGACATCGAGTGACTTCGTGCCGTAGCCCGTCACGGTCGATTCGTACTTGTCCGGTCCGTATAACCCACCGAACGTATTGTTCGAAAGTAAGAGGCGCGCGCGCAGCTCAAGCATCTCACCGGGCGCAAACGCCGATCGCACATCGAGGAGGGGTGTGCTGCCGTCGTTGATTTCGCTTGCTGCGGGCGGTTCATCGACACCTCGCGCGAGGAACTCACTCTCATCACGCGAGCGCTGTTGCAACTTCTCAAATGTGCCGAGAATCGATAGCGCTTGAGTGACGTGTGCCTTCCGATAATCCGAAAGGTTCTGCCGGTAAGAGCGGCTCGATGCCTTCAAAGGCATCCCGAACGTGTCAAAGAACGTGCTCTGCACGCCCCACCAAAAGAATCGATTCCAAGTAGCGCGCTTGGCGTGCGCGAGATTGAGGATGGGATTCGGCGGACCCGAAATATTTTTCTTGTTGCCGACGCGCTTGTAGAAGAACGGGATCGCCGCGGCGATTCGTTTTGTCATCGACGGCTGCGTGTAGGTCAACATCCAAACGTAACGCAAGCGATCATTTTCCGGATTATCATCGCCGAAGGTGTCGCGCAGAACGCTTACCAAAGGAACTTCCGGCGCGGGCTTCCTCTTCTCTGCCAGGCCGTCGAGCCGGCCGAAGATCGTCAAAAGCTCTGCGCCGCTTGAGATCGGGAGACGTTCGACCCGGAACTGAGGCGCCGTTTTGTTTGCCGCGTTGGCCTTCTCTTCGGTCTTTTCTTTGTCGGTATTCGTGACAACCGGGCTGACGGTTGGTTCGTCGATGGAAGAAGGTTTGACCGCGGGTGCTAACCTGATCGCGGTCTGCTCCGGGGTCTGCGCAGGATTAACGCTCCAGCCGAGCGAAACAACTGCCAGCAAAACGATTACGCGTGCAATGTCGCGCCGTGGGAATTGGGGCCAGCTTCGATTTATCATTCTGCGGCTGCTATCCGGAAAAACGCTCCAATTTTAACAAAGTTCCTGCGCTTTGGACTTTCAGTTAATCGATTCTCGATTGGCTCGGTAATTCGTTTGGCAATCACCATGCCGTCCCCACTGGTTTGTCTCAATGAGGACTCCCCGGTCCTGAGTTGGAGACTTCTTTCTGCTCTGCTTCGGGAGTTTGCGGCGCCTTCCATCCCGCGCGTTCCAACAAGGTCAAAGCGTACCGCACGGGCACGGCGAAATTGGACGCAGTGTTCTCAGTGAAAACTGCGAACGTCACCCCAATCACGCGTCCCGACGGTCCGAAAAGGGGGGCGCCTGAGCCACCTTCTCCGGTCCGAGCGTCGTAAACGATTTTTCGCGCGTTGAGATCCGTGATGTTGCCCTGAGTCATCAGCGGCTGAATATGTTTCGTCTGCGCGAGATAGCCAAGTGACGCTTCGACTGACCCGTAGCGCGCCAAAACTCCACGCGCTTCATTCTCATCAAGCAAGGCCAACAAGCGATCGGGCCCGTTCGGGTAGCCCATTGTCACCACCATGTTGCCGACGACTTCGTTTGCGTCGCCTTCCAGCGGCAGCACAGGAACATTCTGCGGGACATCTTTCACGTCGAGGGTGCACACGGCAACGTCATCGCGGTTTGATGCCTGCTTGAACTTCAGCCCCAACGGTTGTGCTTGATCCGGAAAGTATGCAACCAACTTTTTCAGACGCGGCTGACCGCGCACCGTACTGTTCAGACTTTGCGCGCGATCGTCGCTGTCCCACGGTTGAACGACGTGACGGTTCGTGATTAAGTAACCGCTGCCCACATGAAAACCTGTCCCAACGAAATCGTATTCCGCGATCGCGCCGTTGCCTTCGGGTGTGAGTGTCGACGAATCTGAACCTGATTGAGTATTGTTGCCGGATTCGTCGGCTTGTGATTCCGGATGGCGCAACGGCCGGCCAGTGCCGGCTTCGACAAACATGTAAGAACCGTAGATCAGCGCAACCCCACTACCGTAATCGGCGCGTAGCTTCGCCGCCAGCGAAAGACTGCGGATGATGTTGTTGTTCGACTCGCCCAGCTGTTTCAGTTGCTGGTTGGTTCGTTCGAGCTCAGCTTTCGCCGCTTCCGTTTGCGCGCGCAGGTCGTCGTTGATTCGGCGCGTACGGCGCAGCTCATTCACCACTCCAAAGCCGATGTATAACGAGCCGATTACCAAAGCGATCAGAATGGCGAAGGCGATTATTTTCGTGCTTGGATTTATCTCGCGCACCAGTTCGCGCGTGAACTCGCGCAGAAAGATCTTGGCGTCATCGCGACGGGACGAAGTCGAAGCTTCCATCGCCGCCTGCTCAATGAAGGGCGCAACGTGCGCGCCGCCGCGACGGCCTGGGACGAGCGCAGTGTTGGCTTGAATTGGAAAAAAGTGAATCGAAGGGCCACCGGGTCCGATCCAAATTTCGTCGCCGTCGTCGATCGTCTTGTTCGATCTGATCGGGCGGCCGTTAAACGTCACTTCGAGATTCGAATCGAAGCCGGCGATGCGATAAACGCCGTTCGCACGTGCCAACTCGATCACCGGACCGGCGGCTTTGGCAGCCGCGGCCTCAGTCAGGCGAATCTTCACGTCGCACTCGTCCGTCCCGCCGATTGTAATTCGATCGCCCATGACGACCTCGGTCGAACGATCATTCATCGACGAGATGTGAATGACCACGCCGTCGGACTTGCGTTCAGTGTTTTTGCGAAAAGTCTGCATCCGCTTACTAAATCAGGCGTCCACCCACCCGTCCCCGCCCTATATCCGCGGCGTCGGTCAGTGGTCGCCTGTCTGCAAAAGAATCTTACAATGAAAACAGGTGCACGCAAAGAACTTAGCCGTCCGGAAGACGCGCGCGGAGGCGCTGTTTGCCAAATAAAACAGCGCAATCGTTCATGGTAGGATGAGGCCATGGCGCAAAGTGGGTTTATCGGAGATTTCGAAAGGCTGCGCGCTCTCGCGCCGGTGACGGCCGCGCCGCTCAGTCATCACGTGTTCGTCTGCACCGGCAAGTCCTGTTTGGCTCGCGACAGTGCGGCGGTGCTTGAGGCTTTTGAGCACGAGTTAAAACAGCGAGGAATTCTTTTTGGCAAAGAAGCGAAGGGTAAGAACCCGCATGGGAGCATCATCGTCACTGAATGCGCGTCGGTTGGCTTCTGCTCGATCGGGCCGACGGTTTTGATTTATCCGGATGGGGTTTGGTACGCGCAGGTACAGCCAAAGGACATAGCCGAAATCATCGAGGAACACCTGGTAAACGGGCGCGTCGTTGAGCGACTCGCGTTGATGCGCTTGCCCAGTGCGCCCGATTCGACTAACGATCAGCCCGCGAACGGTGGCAACTGGGAAGTATAGCTTTCTGCCGTGAAGTCATCGTTCTACTCTCTGTGTCTCTGTGAGGTACTCTGTGCCTCTGTGGTGAAATATCTAAACCAGAACTCACCACGGAGATACTGAGATCGCGCTGAGACACGGAGCGCTTAACTCGACGCCAGTCGGCCCACGTGACAACCGACAGCCTCCCGATGCCGCAGAAACCTTTCAAAGCGATTGGATTCGCCGTTCTGATTTGGATTGTCGGGTTTGTCTGGGGCAGCATCGTCTTCATGACGCCGGCGCTGAAAGCCACTCCGCCCATTCCTTACATTTCAAATAACCCGGCAATTAGCATTCCGATTTTACTAATTTGGATCCCGCTGACCTATTTTCTGACGAGAGCGCACTTGTTGAAGATCAACGATCCCGATCGGGAAGGATTCACGCTTGGCCTGATCTTCGCCGCGACCAATTTCATTCTCGATCTAGTTGTGCTGGTGCTGCTTTTGAAGGCCGGCGCAGGCTATTTCGCCGCAGCCTCCATTTGGTTTGCGTACCTTCTTTTGATAATAATTCCATGGCTCACGGGCCGGTCGCTACAAAAGGCGCTGCCGTGAGATCCATTTTTGAGAGGACGGACATGGCTTACACACACAACGAACTGAAGCACAAAACAGTTGACGAGCTACGTGACATCGCGAAAGACATCGAGCACGACGCGGTGCAGGGCTACACGCAACTAAACAAGGAACATCTCGTCGTGGCTATCTGCCAGGCCTTGAACATAGACATGCACGAGCACCACGATGTCGTCGGCATCGACAAAGCCGCGATCAAAACACGCATTAAAGAACTTAAGAAGAAGCGCGACGCGGCGCTGACCGCGCACGATCGCGCGCAGTTAAAAAACGCGCGGCGATCCATCCACCGTTTGAAGCGACAGATTCACAAAGCGACAGTGTGATCTTCAGACCCCACCCGTTTAGAGGCGGGCTACCGTTCGCCTTCAATCGTTACCGATAGAGCTGGCGGGCAGTAGCCCGCCTCTAAACTCTTCCGGATCGCTTGCCGCATCCGATTGACATTCCTCACGAACTGGCATAGAAAACCGTCCAAGTTTCGCCTTCCGGAAAACAGAATAAAAAGCGAGGTAGCTCATGAAGCAGGCTATCAGTATCAACGTCAATGGTGTCGATCACGCATCAGAGGTCGAGCCGCGCATGTTGCTCGTACACTTTCTTCGCGATGTGCTCGCGCTGACCGGTACGCACGTCGGCTGTGAAACCTCCATCTGCGGCGCATGCACCGTGCTGCTCGATGGGCAGGCGGTGAAATCGTGCACCATGTTCGCCGTGCAAGCGGACGGAACTAACGTCACCACGATCGAAGGCCTCGCAACGAACGGTCAGTTGCATCACGTGCAGGAAGGGTTCTGGGAGTGTCATGGCTTGCAATGCGGCTTCTGCACGCCGGGCATGATTATGACCTCGACCCAGATCATCGATCGTAAGCCGAACCCTTCGCGCGAACAGATTCGACACGGACTGGAAGGTAATCTCTGCCGCTGCACCGGATACCAGCACATCGTTGAAGCGGTGGAGTACGCGGCGAAGAAGACGGTAAGCAAGTGACGACTAAATCCAAAGACAAGGACTCCCTCGTAGAAGATTGGAAGAGGAGAACACGGCGAGCACAGTTTGGCCATTACGAAACAGCGAAGAGTCTTCGTCGAAGCAACTACGCAATAGGCATCCCTCTAATTCTGTGCACGGGCTTTGTAGGTGCTTCGATTTTTTCAACACTCGAAAAAGACGTAGAGCCAAACTTCAAACTCTTGGTGACTATTTTGAGCGTTGTCTCCTTCATGTTAGCGCTACTACAAATGTTCTTGCGTCTTGAGGAGCGTGCCGAACGACATCGTCAAGCCGCAAGCCGATATGGAGCATTACACCGAGACGTCAGTGCATTAGCAGTTTCTGCTGAGACGCTCGATAGCATTCGGGAACGACTGAATTCACTCTCGTCAGAATCTCCTGAGATACCGCCCCGAGTTTGGGACCGAACTTGCAAGAAATATCCGGGGTAGGAGCACATACGGAGGCAGCATGCCAAACAAGTACGTTGGACAGCGAATTAAGCGGACAGAGGATCCCCGCTTAATCAAAGGCTTAGCGCATTACGTTGATGACATCCGTTTGCCGGACACGCTGCACGTCGCGTTCGTGCGATCGATTTATGCGCACGCGCGCATCACTGGCATTGACACGACTGAGGCTTTGAAAATGCCGGGCGTCGTCGCGGTCTACACCGGCAAGGAAATCGCGGAAAAAGTTGGGCCGGTTCCCTGCGCCGCGGCGCTTCCCGGTTTGAAAGTGCCGGATTATCGGGTGCTGGCCACCAACAAGGCGCTCTTCGTCGGTCATCCGATAGCCGCGGTTGTCGCGACAGACATGTACACCGCTCGCGATGCCGCCGAGGTCATGTACCCAGGGGTTATGGTGGAAGAGTTGCCTTTCGTCAGCCATCCGATCGACGGAGTAAACACCAACACGCTCATCCACGAACACTTCGAGGACAATATTGCTTACAAACTGACCTCCGGCGAAGGCGACATTGACGCCGCGATGAAGGCCGCCGACAAAATCGTTTCCCAGGAGATGATTCACCAGAGACTCGCGCCCATCGCGATGGAGCCGCGCGGTGTGCTCGCTCGTTATTTCCCCGGCGCAGAAGAACTCACCGTCTGGTCATCGACGCAGATTCCGCACCTTTTACGAACTCAGCTGGCGATCATGATCGGCATTCCGGAAAACAAGCTGCGCGTGATCACGCCGGAAGTTGGCGGCGGTTTCGGATCGAAGCTGAATGTTTACGCGGAAGAAGCTTTGCTCGGCTGGATTTCAGTTCAGCTCGGTAAACCCGTGAAGTGGATCGAGTCGCGGCGCGAAAATGTGCAGGCGACGATTCATGGCCGTGCGCAAATCGGCACTATCGAAGTCGGCGTGAAGAACGACGGCACGATCACTGGGCTGCGTTACAACGTGGTTGCCGATCTAGGCGCTTATCACCAGCTGCTGACACCGGCGATTCCGACCCTCACGGGACTGATGTTGAGCGGCGCTTACCGAATACCCGCGATTCAGATGAACGTCACCGGTGTCTTCACGAACAAGATGTCCACCGACGCATATCGCGGCGCAGGCAGGCCGGAAGCAACTTACGTCGTCGAACGCGTGATGGATATCATCGCGCGCGAACTGAACATGGACCCGGTCGAGGTGCGTCGAAAGAACTTTCCCGCCGCAAGCGAATTCCCTTTCCATGTTGCCACCGGATTGGATTACGACAGCGGCGACTACGCACGCGCTCTGGCGAAGGCGCTGGATCTTTCCGGCTATCAAAAGTTGCGCGACGAACAGAAGAAAGCGCGTGACAACGGCAAGCTGATCGGAATCGGCCTGTCGAGCTACGTCGAGATTTGCGCGCTGGGCCCGTCACAGGCGATGCCCGCCGGCGGCTGGGAAAGCGCAACAGTGCGTATCGAACCCACCGGCAAAGTCACGGTTCTCACCGGCGCGTCACCACACGGTCAGGGACAGGAAACTTCGTTCGCGCAAATCGCGGCGGATGAACTCGGCGTTGATCTCCACGATGTGACTGTCATTCACGGCGACACCGGCATCGTCCAGTACGGCATCGGCACATTTGGCAGCCGCGCGACCGCGGTCGGCGGCACGGCGGTGCTGATCGCGATTCAGAAACTGAAGGAGAAAGCTGCGAAGATCGCCGCCCACATGATGCAATGCGAAGCTTCGGGGATGAAATTCGAAGCCGGTTGCTACTCGAAAGAACAAGCGGCGGCGGCGACGGAGACGGGAAAATCCGAGCCTGTCGTTCCGGTCGGCGAAGGGCCCGCCGGAGCTTTGAACGACATTCCCACGCCGACGAATGGACGTTCGAAGCTGACCATTCAGGAAATCGCTCTCGCCGCGCACATCGCGAAGGAACTTCCGCCGGACACTGAACCAGGCTTGTCGGCAACGTACTTCTTCGAACCGAAGAATTTCACTTTCCCATTCGGCACGCACGTCTGCGTCGTCGAAATCGACAAGGACACCGGTGAGACCAAAATCATCAGGTACGTCGCCGTCGATGACTGCGGCAAAGTGATCAATCCGCTGCTCGTCGATGGCCAGGTCCACGGCGGCATCGTGCAAGCAATTGGTCAGGCGCTGTACGAAGAGGTGGTTTACGACGAGCAAGGCCAACTGATCACCGGCGAGTTGATGGACTACGCCTTACCGAGAGCCTCGCAGATGCCCTGGTTCGAACTTGATCGGACTGAGACGCCTTCGCCGGTGAATCCGCTCGGCGTAAAAGGTGTAGGCGAAGCAGGGACAATCGGGGCGACTCCCGCAGTCGTGAATGCCGTGGTCGATGCATTGTCGCCATACGGCGTCACACACATCGATATGCCGATTCGACCAGAGAAAGTGTGGGAGCTTATTAACAGGAGTTCATCATGATTCCAGCCCAATTCGATTATGTCCGCGCGAACACGCTCGACGAAGCTCTGTCACTGCTATCGCAAAATGAAGACGCCAAGATTCTCGCGGGCGGACACAGTTTGATTCCCGCGATGAAGCTGCGACTGGCGCAGCCGTCCCTGCTGGTGGATATCAGCCGCATAAAAGACCTGACGTACATTCGCGAAGAAGACGGACAGATTCGAATCGGCGCGATGACTACTCATTATCAAATCGAATCGTCGGATCTTCTGAAAAACATTTGTCCGCTGCTGCCGGATTGCGCTTCACACATTGGCGACATGCAAGTGAGAAACAAAGGCACAATTGGCGGCAGTGTCGCTCACGCTGATCCGGCGGGTGACTGGCCTGCGGCAATCATCGCGCTCAACGCTGAGATGGTCGCTGCCAGCAAGAACGGTGAACGCCCGATCAAAGCGGACCACTTCTTTATTGATATGTTGACGACGGCACTCGAACCTGGCGAAATCCTGCGCGAGATTCGGATCAACAAAGCGAACGGCCGGACGGGACACGCCTACGTGAAGATGCCGCACCCCGCGTCGGGTTTTGCGGTCGTCGGCGTCGCGGCGAATCTATCGTTCAATGGCGGCAGCGAATGTAAATCGGCAAGCATTGGCATCACCGGCGTTTCTTCAAAAGCCTATCGCGCTGCGGCCGTCGAAAGCGCGCTGGCGGGCGCGACCGTGAACGACGGAACGATTTTGAGCGCGGCAAGCCACGCAACTGACGGCGTTGACGCTAACGGTGACGTGTTTGCTTCGGACGAATACCGTAAGCATCTGGCCGCCGTTTACGTGCGGCGTGCTATTGCAGCGGCAATGGAAAGAGCCGGATAGGTATCCACAGATTACGCAGATTACTGTCAGAACCACCTGCGGTAGCGGGTGGTTGAACAAAACGTTTCGCCGACTTCTCTTCAACCGCCGGCTACCGCAGGCGGTTCTGACTTGAGCGCTCTGCTGATAATCTCTTCAGATGAAAGTTGACGCCACCTACGAAATCAAAGCGCCGCGCGAACGCGTCTATGCAGCGCTCATTGACCCCGAGGTTCTTCGTCTGGTCATCCCCGGCTGCGAATCACTCGAGAAGGTTGACAAGAATCACTACAACGCCACGATGAAAGCCGGTGTCGGCCCGATCAAAGGAACTTTCACAGGCGAAGTCCGCCTGGAAGACATGCGTCCGCCGGAGCACTACCGCATAGTCGTGCAAGGCAAAGGCGGCGCGGGATTCGCGAAGGGTTCAGCCGATTTCGATTTGGAAGAGAAAGACGACGGTACGCTGATCAGGTACTCAGGCGAGATGCAGATAGGCGGCACGATTGCCGGGGTCGGGCAGCGCATGATTCAAGGCGCGGCCAAGATGATGGCCTCGCAGTTCTTTGCTAAACTCGAAGCCGAAGTTAAGAATCGCGCGTAAAACCTCCAGTTCCCCAGGCAATTTCCCCAGACCAGGAAGAATACCGGCTATCCCGACCGGTGTCGGGATAATAACTCAATGCCTTCGTTACGTTTTCAGATTATCGAGCTATTTCTGCTGGCGATTCCCATTGCCTGTGTCGCCTGGACTGTGACGCACGAAGAGGTCTTTCGCGAGCCGCGTAAGTATTGTTTGCGTCGGAGTCAGGATTGCCGCCGGTGGTATGAACGAAAGTTCTTCTATCTCTTCACCTGCGAGTACTGCTTCAGTCACTACATCGCCGCCGCGTTCCTCATCATCACGCGCTTTAAGTTGCTGTTTCCGGATTGGCGAGGCTATCTGATCGCCTTTTTTTCGCTTGTGTGGATTGCGAATCAGTACATGAGCGTTTACAACCGGCTCCGGCTCGATATCAAAACCGAGAAATTGGAAAGCGAAATTAAGGAAGAAGTAGCAGCGTCGGCTAAACGCAAGAACAATAAACATTAAGGAGCTAGTGACCGGCAGCCATTTGACGCCGTGCTATACTCCGCCCGTTTTAAAGCAAAATGTCAGTCAATTTCGACAAACATCACTTCACGGTCAGTGAGTACGAGCGCATGGGCGAAACCGGAGTTTTTTCGCCAGACGCGCGCTTCGAGCTGATCGAAGGAGAGATCATCGAAATGTCTCCCATCGGAAGCCGCCATGCGGCCTGTGTTGAATTGGTCGCCGAACTGATTCGCGAGTGGGTGCAAAGCAGATTCCTCGTGCGGACACAGAACCCTATCGTCCTCGACGATTTTTCTGAGCCGCAGCCTGACATTGCTGTGCTGAGATTCCGCCCCGACCGTTATCGGACTGCGCATCCGCGACCGGATGACGTTCTGCTGATCATCGAAGTTGCTGAGACCACCGTCTCATACGATCGGAACGTCAAAGTGCCGCTTTACGCCCGGGCTGGAATTGCCGAATCGTTGCTGTTCAATTTGCCTGACGGTCGGCTTGAGTATTTCTCGCGGCCAGACCGGGGCGTGTATCAAGCTAACCGCTTTATCAACCGTGGCGAACGCTTTGAATCGGCAAGCGTCCCAGGGTTAACGCTCGATGTCGACATCATTCTTGGCTGAGCCGGCTAAAAATCCTTCAGCGCGTTCCTTCTCTTCTCCGCCTTCTGCTCTTCGGTCAATTTAGACGGGTCGCCGTAAATCGCTTCTTCCCAGGCGCCGTACATCACATTGGGAAGAACGATAAACCGTGTACCGAAATTGGATTTGTTCTGTTGCGTGGCGGCAAGCCGGCTGTCGATCGTCTTGCTCGTCTCAAAGATCCCAGCAAAGTCATTCAAGTTATCGCCCATTAAGAGCACGACGCGATGCTTCCTGGCTATGTTGTCTCGCCGCGGTTGTTTACTTGAGACGTCGGTTCGCACGAGCACGGTCTCGTCACTGACGTCGGGAAAGCCCACTTTCTTCAGATTTTGCGCCGTGCACCGCTTCTCAGATTCACGGCGATTGGTTACGTAGAACACGCGCACGCCGCGCGAATTCGCGTAACGGAGAAATTCGACAGCACCGGGAATCGCGGCGGCTTCAGCTTTTTCACACCAGGCGAGCCAGGATTTCGACTCGTAGGCCGTTCTTGTCTTAACGGTCATCGCCTGGTAGGGACTGTTGTCGAGCACAGTTTCGTCAACGTCAACGATCACCGCGCGCCGGATACGCCGGTTACGATTTGCGCGCAGATCCTGATCCAGCCGCAGACGCGCCAACGCGAACGCCTGATATGCCAACGCTCGCCACTCACCCGAAGTCTGCGTCCAAAGAATGCCGCCGACCTGATGTTCGTTATCGACGCGTTGCTGTGCCTGGATCGAAGAGGTTAGCGGCGCTACAAAAAACCCAAAGAGCAGCAACACAATCACGGAGCCTTTTTCGGCCGAGCGGTTGGTGAACCAAATCATCTCTACCTCCAGTTAATCGTCAACTACACGTAAAGATCGTCAGCGCTGTGCCATTCGTGTTTAATATCGCGCATGATTAGCGCATGATCGAACTCGATTGCGCCGGCGGGAAATTTTTCTTGATTCGAAAAGTAACTCGAACTAATTCGCGAAACTTCCAGGGGTTCGACGCGCCATTCGTTAGTTTGCAGCCTCAGCCCATCCAGCCGCCCGGAATCGCCGGTAACTGAATAGCCAAGGGAACCGCCTTCAAAAAAAGAGGAGGACTCTGCGAGGGACTTGAAGATTGAGGACTCCGGCAGATCGGAGGCGATACTTCCTTCGATCTCGACCTTGACCGAGGTATCTCTCGATTCCATTTGAAGGCTGATTTCAGATTCTGACTCGGCAACCGAAAAGGTGGCCTCATGATGTTCCCCGGGAAAGATTCGTCCGCCCAACAGATGACTAATCCGCGAATCGGAATCACGCCGGGCAATGAACACACCTTCGCGCACGTCATTGTCTTCATCCCAAAGGACTGCAACCCGGTGCGCGGCATTTTCGCTGTTCAGTCCGACTATTTCAGGCATCATCCTGGGCCGGACATGCTCCAAACGAATTAGACAAATGCCTGCGACGGCGAAACCATTGTGCACCTTAGGCCGGAAGCGAGAAGGTATCTCTCGCTGCATTACATCCGCATCCACCCGAAAGTTTGCCAGGATGCGACGTCGGATTACACCCTGAATTGTGGGAAGTCTCATGAAGATCGCTACTTCATTTCACGTTTCGCGCGCGCCATGAACGCTTCGATATCTGAAATGCTGCGCGCCAGAGCGGCCGACATCCACTTCACGCCGGTCTCGGTGACCAGCATGTCGTCTTCGATGCGCACCCCGATGCCTTTGTATTTTTCGAACGCCGGGCGCACGGCAGCAATGAACTTTTCCATATCAGCGGTCTTGGGCAAATTGTCGAGCGCGTCCGGGCGAATGTAGATACCCGGCTCGTTCGTGAACACCATGCCGGGCTCAAACGTCGCGCCGCCGCCGACATCGTGAACGTTCATGCCAAGCCAGTGCGAAGTGCCGTGCATAAACCAGACTCGATACTGTTCACTGTTGCGATCGGTAATCAACCCGAGCTTGAGCAGTCCATCCTTGATGACTTCCGTGGCCGCATTGTGAACCTGCGTGAGATTGGCGCCGGGTTTTGTCGCGCGCGCCCCCGCTTCCTGCGCGTCATAAACGACCTGATAAATCTCGGCTTGCTCTTTCGTGAACTTGCCGTTGACGGGAAACGTTCGGGTGACATCCGCCGTGTAGTGCTGATATTCCGCGCCCACATCCATCAGCATGAGCAACCCCTGATGGACCGGTGCTTGCGACTCCTGATAATGAAGCGTAGTTGCGTTCTTGCCACAGCCTACGATGTTGGGATAGCCCCAATTGTCGGCGTTGCGCAGCTTGAAGGTGTAAAGCACCTGCGCATCGACTTCGTATTCCCATTTCGCCTGTGGCGCGAATGCCTGCGCGCGCTGATGAGCCTCGATGCTGATATCAATCGCGTGTTGCATCACCGCGAGTTCCATCGGCGATTTGCGCAGACGCAACTGTGTAAAGATTGGCGAAGCGTTCTGCATGTTGAAGCCCGACTCTTTCGGCCAGGCGCCGGCGAATCGTTGCTCCTGTCGATACTCGCGGCTCTCACCTTCGCGCGGGAAATTCAGAAGGTAGAGCGCGCCTTCATTTTTCTGCGCCGCCGCGAATAACGCCGCCATTCCTTCGCCGTTTGTCGTCGCTGGTTGGGTGGACGAGAGCAAAACATTTTCGGGTTTCGGGTGATAGGACTCGCGTTTGCTCAACGCGGCGATAAACGGCGCGAACTCGCTCGTTTCCCAAATCTCTTTCACGCCGGACAGTTCGCTGGCTTGCTGCGGACTGTACATGTAACCGTCCCACGTCTCGCGCAAAGCATTACGTCGCGGCAGAAAAAGTATTTCCGGCGTTGACGTACCTGGCATCAGGACGAGCACAGATCGTTTCTGGTTCAGGTGCGTCAGATAGAAAAGATTGTTCTCCTGCCGAAAGTGATAGTCGACGTCGTTTGTATATACGCGCGGCTCAGCGCTAAAGAGAACCATGACCGACTTTGGTCCGATTGCTTCCGCGACTTTCTGGCGACGGGTCGCTAACTCGGCCACGCGCTTCGCCGTATCGAACACCGGCGCTGGTGGAGCAACGCGAATGACCGGCGGTTCAGCGGGGGGTGCAGAAGTTCGACTGGGGAGCGGTGCAGCCAGAGCTGCTACCGCCAGAACGATAACAAACAGCAGGGAAAATGTGCGGCGAAGTGTCTTCATCGATGAACCTCTAAATATTTCTTGATTGTCTTGCGGTCAGGAGAAACGGATCGAGTATCAAGGCCGCCCCGGGCGCCGTCGCGGAAAATTGGGTCGCGTCCCAGCGGGAAACACGCGCGTGCGGCCATCCGGAAAAGTGACAACCGTCGTGCCGTCGGCGCGCTTTTCAACTCTTGTCCCATTTGGAAAGTCCCGGACGCGAGGTTCTGGTGGAGGACGACGATCCGGATTAAGCAGGTCAAATGACGGTCGCTCTGGCGGTGACGGACGGCGATTCGGATCGGGGCCAGGGTCGCGGTCATTCGCAACCTGGGGCGTCGGCTTTACAACCGGTTTGGTTGCGCTCGTCTGTTTCACGCTCTTGTCAGTGCCGGGATTCGGGTTGGCGTCCTTTGGCTCTTCGACTTGAACATCAGACGCCGTTGTTGTCGTGGCCGGCGCCGGTTCTACGGACGGCGCCGGGGTCGCCGCGGGCAGAGTTGCCGCAGCGTCGGACTTTCGCGCACGATAAATCAAGAATCCAGCCGCGCCACCGACAATCATCAAGAGCACGACGGCGGCGGCCAACCACATGCCTCGCGAATTTCGTGAACCGGATTGACTCGCCGCCACCGCAGCAGCCGATTCGCTGCGAACCTTCGTGGCTTCATCGGCCAGCAAAGTCTGCGCTTCGTCCCCGCCACCCTGCGTCCGCTGACCCAACATTTGAGTTCCAGCGGCAGGCGCAACGGTGTCGGCGCGCGTCGTGGCGCCCGTCGAGGTCAAAACCGTTGGCATCTCGCCAAGCGCACCGGTCGAAGCCGAACGTAACGCTTCGCGCATAGTCTCAGCTGACTCGTATCGATCGTCGCGTTTCTGCGACATCGCCGTTTGCAAGACCTGAGCGACGGAGCGACTGACATTCGGCGAGACCGAATCAGCCGAAGCCAGCGGATCTTCCAGACCGTTGACCATCGCCGCTGCACGACTGAGCGCATCGGGCGGCTTCACGTTCGTCATCAGGTGATACAGAGTTGCTGCCAACGCGTATATATCGCTACGCGGATCGGTTCCCAGTCCCTGCACCTGTTCGAGGGGTGCGTAATTCGGCGTGTAGCCAAAGATGCTGGCGGAAGTCGTCACCACCGACATCTGTCCTCCCGAACCTTTCGCCAAGCCGAAATCGAGCAGCACAATCTGCCCCCGCGCGGTCAGCTTCAGGTTCTGCGGCTTAATGTCGCGGTGAATAATTTGCGGGTCTTGGGTGTGCAGATAGTCCAGCGCGTCACAAAGCTGGTCCGCCCATTGCAGAACGTCCGCTTGCGGAAATCCACTACCGCGCCGCCCCTGCATCTCGAACAGATCTTCGCCCGGGACGTACTGCATTACCAGAAACGCGCCTTCATTTTCGGTGAAATGATCGCTAACGCGGGGCAGAGCCTGATGCTGAAGCCGCGCCAGCAGACGCGCTTCGCGCTCGAACTGTTTTCGCAGCCGCTCTTCGGTAAAAAGCGTCTCTTTTAAGGCGACGACGGTGTCCAAACGCAGATCGACTGCTTCGTAAACCGCGCCCATGCCGCCCTGACCGAGCTGCCGCACAATTCGGTAGCGACCTTGTAAAATTGTTTCTGGCGCGAGCATCCGTTAATCCAATAACCCTGAATTCGCCGGGAAGTCTAGCATTGCCCTGTCAGGCAACGCTAACCTTTAATCACGATTCCCCTGAACATTTCCCGACCGCGCGAAGAAATCGTTTCGCTTTGACGAGCGCCGGGCCCGGTGGGGTTTGCTGCACCGCCGAATGTGAGTATCCTAGGCGTACTTGAGCACGCCCATAGATTTCGACGACGACGATGACATCATCGACGTCACGCCCGACCAACCGCGACGAAAACGACGCTGGTGGCCCTGGATTCTGCTCGCCGTTCTCGCGCTTTTGTTCATTGCCTCGCGCGCGCTGTCTGTCTACGTTTCGACTCTGTGGTTTGGCTCGCTCGGCTACTCGGATGTTTATTGGTACATCTTCAAGCTGAAACTCGCATTGTTTCTGATCTTCCTGGTCCTAACTGTTGTTATTCTGCGCGCCGGTTTTTGGGTGATTGAAAGAGCGTTTGGGGCTTTCACCATCGGGCCGCGCACCGTACTGATCAATCAGCAGCCGGTGCAGATTTCGCCGGGACGATTCATACGTCCCCTGGCCTGGATAGTCTCAATTGTTGCCGGTTTGATGTTCGGGCTTGGAATGCGTGCCTCATGGCGTGACTTCGCGCTTTATCTTCACGCGCCGCAGACGCCACTCAACGACCCGATTTTCAACCGGCCGGTCAGCTTCTACCTCTTCACGCTGCCAATCTACGACGCGGTTAGCTCGTGGCTGCTGTACCTCGCGGTCATTATTCTTATCGCCGTAATCGCCTACGCTTTACTGGCAGGAACGCAAGAGACGACGCTCGCCAACAGCCGGAGCCGATCAGTCCGACAACGCGCGATCACAATTATATCCGTGGTCCTGGGCGCGATTTTACTAATCCTCGCGTGGAAGACTTTGCTCTCGCGTTTTCCTTATCTTTGGCAGGATCATCAGATTTTTTCCGGCGTCAGCTACACCGAAGCGAACCACCTTCTGCCGGGCCTGCGCCTGGTCGCCATCGGGCTATTAATCGCTGCGCTGGTGGCCGTAGTTAACGCTTTCACGCTGCGTAAGGTGCGCGTGCTCGCTGCCGGAATCGCGCTTCCTCTCGCGGTCTATCTCGTCGCGGTCGTTTTCATTCCTTCTTATGTACAAAACTTTGTTGTTAAGCCAAACGAATTAGGCCGAGAGTCACCCTACATCGAGCACAACATCGCCTGGACGCGCCGGGCCTTCGGTCTCGACAAAATCGAACTGCGAAACTTCGAGGCAGAAACAACCGTCGAGTCGTTCTCACTGCAGGAAAATCGCGAAACGCTGGACAACATTCGCCTTTGGGATTGGCGTGCGCTTCAGGACACGCTGAAGCAGATGCAGGCGATTCGCATCTACTACGACTTTCCTGACGTAGATGTCGATCGCTATCAAACCGGTGGGCGCACCCGGCAGGTCATGGTGGCCGCCCGCGAACTGAACATCGAGCGATTGCCTGAAACGTCGAAGAACTGGGTCAATCAACGCCTGATATATACCCACGGCTACGGCGTGACGCTGAATACCGCCAACGAGTTCACACCTGAAGGCCGGCCCCGTTTTCTGCTTTCGAACATGCCGATCGAGGCAAAGGCCGACATCAAGCTAACGCGGCCGCAAATTTATTTTGGGCAGGAAACGAACACTCCCGTGTATGTCAAAACAAAGCAGAAGGAGTTCGATTTTCCCCAAAGCGAGACTGAGGCAGCCTTTACCAGCTACGAAGGTACGGGCGGAATCCAACTCGGCGGCGGACTGAGGCGGTTGTTACTGGCGTGGGCCGTCGGTGACATGACTAAGCTGCCTTTCTCTGATGATGTAACGTCCGAGAGCCGGCTGCTGATCAATCGGAACATTCGCGAAATCGTTAACGGCCTGGCGCCATTTCTAATCTATGACCGCGATCCTTATACCGTCATTAGCAGCGATGGGCGGCTATTCTGGGTCGTGGACGCTTACACCGAAACGGCCAATTATCCGTATTCCCGGCACCACCAAATCGAAAGCAACCGCGTCAATTACATTCGTAACAGCGTCAAGGTCGTTATTGACGCGTATAACGGCACGACGAATTTCTACGTGTTCGACACGTCGGATCCGTTGATTGCTGCGTACCGCGCAACGTTTCCCAGCCTGTTCCGCGATGCGAGCCAAATGCCCGCGGACCTGCGCGCCCACATCCGTTATCCGGAAACCCTCCTGCGGGCACAGGGCGACGTCTACGGTCTCTATCACGTGCAAAACGGACGTGTCTTCTTCCAACAAGAGGACGCCTGGAGCATCGCCCAGCAGATGACCGTCGATCAGCAGAACAAGAAACAGAATCAACCTATCGATCCTTATTTCGTGTTGATGCAGTTACCTGGTGAAGACAAGCAAGCCGAGTTTGCATTGATTCTCCCGTTCACACCGGCCAATCGTAACAACATGATCGGCTGGATGGCGGGACGTTCGGACGGCGAGAACTACGGCAAGCTGCTCGCTTACAATTTTCCGAAATCACGTTTGATTGATGGCCCGCTGCAAATTGAGGCTCGCATCGATCAGGATGCCCAACTCTCGGCGCAGTTTTCACTTTGGAACCAGCAAGGTTCCCGCGTCCTACGCGGTCACCTGCTGGTGATTCCGATTGGAAAATCCCTTCTCTACGTTGAGCCAATCTACCTTCAAGCAGTAAATAGTCCGATGCCTGAATTGCGCCTGGTAGTGTTGGCCACACAGGAGCGGCTGGCGTTTGGTCAATCGTTTGACGAAGCACTGGCCAATTTGTTTGGTGACGCGGGAAAACAAACAGCGGAACAGAAACCCTCAGAGCAGAAGCCGCCTACCGGCGATCAGAGTAAGCCGACGCCCACACCAGCCGCACCAACCACGACCGGCACAACGCAGCAGCTAATCAACCGTGCAGTTCAGGAGTTTGAGGATTATCAGAAACTGATGGCCGCCGGAAGGTATGCTGAGGCGGGAAAGAAACTTGAAGACCACAAGCGCACGCTGGAAGAACTGAAACGCGCGGCCGGCAAGCCATAATTACGATTTCAATTTCGCCTCAAGCTCCCGTCCTTCTTTAACGGCATCGGTATGCTCCGGTTCGTATCCCGGCGACGGTTGGCTCTCGAACAATACTTTCAATTCACGCTGTGCATCTGGTATGCGTTTAGCTTCTGCGTATGCTTCCGCCAGCCGCAGGCGCAATGGCGCATTGTTCGGACCGAATTTCAGTCCCTTCTCAAGGTACTCGATCGCTTTGCTGACATCGCCACCCAGAATGCGCGGCGCTTTCAAGTAAACCTGGCCCAGGGCCATGTACGCACTACCTGATTGGAAACTCTCGTCGATTTTCAGCACTGCCTCCATTTCCCGCTTGATGTCCTCGATCTCGGCAAGTCCCGCTAGCGTGCTGATTTCCGCATTGCCGCCGTAGTTAGCGCCCAGCCAAAAGTGACCTTCAGGCCGATCATTGTTCAGCTTGACGGCCAGCTTTCCAGCTTCAGTCCCATCATGAAAAGCCTTCGCTTGTTCGGTCTCGTCGGATGTGTGGCTGCCCAGGTAATAGTTGTACTGCGCCACCCGCCAAGCCAATTCATAGTCCGTTGCGTGCTCGGCCGTCGCCTGGCGTAAGGCGATCAGGCCCTGCCGCACTTTCATGACGTCGGCCCGCTGAGCGTAGAGTTCGTCAGCCCGAGCGATGCTTTCGGCCGCCGAACGTCCGCTGGAGGGCGCCGAAACGCCCTGTTCGACGGGCTTACTACAGCCCGACAGAGCTGCGATGAACAATACCGCTTCGGCTAAAACGGCCAGTTTTGCTGGAAAGTCGCGTTTACAGATCGCGCCAACGCGAATATTGTCTAGTATTGCCATACAGTGAATTTCCGTGCTTCCCAATTCTGACTGTCTCATGTATATTGGCTGCCCTGAAGCAATCCGAACACAACGGTAAACCAGTGAAGGCCGCGGCATTTTACGACCTCGAAGGGACCCTCGTCAGTACGAACCTGGTCCATACGCTCGGGTTCTATGCGCGCAACCAACCCGATCTATTCCGCAGCTTCAAGAAGAGTGCGGCCACTCTTCTGAGCGTCCCCCTGTTCGCCGTGAGCGACCAGTATAGCCGAAAAGTCTTTAACGACCTGTTCTTCAAACGGTACAAGGGCGAATCAGAAGACCGGATGCGTTACTTCGCTGATGAATTGTTCGAGAAGGTGCTCAAGCCGGCGGTCTTTCCCGGTGCCTTCGAATTGATCGAAAAGTCGCGCAGCCTGGGGCATCGTCAAGTCGTCGTCACCGGCGCGCTCGATGTTTCTGTAAACCCGCTGATGGAATACCTGGGCATCGACGACTACGTATCAAATCGTTTGGAGTTCGTTAAGGGAATCGCGACCGGACGATTACTTCCGCCGGTGCTCGCATCCGCGACTAAGGCCTCGTGGATTCGCACGTACGCCGAACGTGAAGGAATTAACCTGAGCGAATCGTTCGCGTACTCGGACAGCATGAGCGACCTGCCGATGCTTTCGATTGTTGGTCATCCCGCAGCCGTCAACCCGGATTTACGTTTACGACAAACCGCCCTGCACCACGATTGGCCGATACTGAATTTGAAGTAGCGAAAAACTTATGGCTCTTCAACTGCGAAAAAAGACTCACGAATCGATTGTCTACATCGACAGCGACAGCGCGCCGCGCATCATGCCTTCGGGCGAGGACTTTATCCTCGAAGACATTCCCGTCGGGACGCGCGTGCTATATCCGAATCCGCCGCTCAAGGGTTTGCCCAATCGCGAGGCGGCGATTCGCTATGCGCTGAATCATCCGCTCGGTTGCGATCCTCTCTACGCGCAACTTGAGCCCGGCATGAAAGTGACGATCGCCATTGACGACATCAGCTTACCTTTGCCGCCAATGGCTACGCCCGATATTCGTCAGACGATGCTCGAGGTCGTGCTCGATCTCCTGGGCGCCAACGCGGTAGACGACGTGCACATCATCATCGCCAATTCCCTGCACCGGAAAATGACCGCATGGGAAATGAAGCGCATGGTCGGGCAAACGATCTTTGATGCGTACTACCCGGATCGGTACTACAACCACGATGCTGAGTGGAAAGAGGGCCTGATCAAGATCGGTGAGACGCGTCACAAAGAACCGCTGGTTCTTAACCGTCGCGCGGCGGAAAGCGATCTGCTGATTTACTGCAATATTAACTTTGTTCCGATGGACGGCGGACACAAATCCGTCGCGGTCGGGCTTTGCGACTACGAATCGCTGCGTGCTCATCATGACCCGCAGACGATTCGCGACTCAGACAGCTACATGGATCCGGCGCGCTCTGAGCTGGCGAATAAATGCAACCGGCTCGGGAAGATTGTCGACAAGGAACTGAACGTCTTTCACATCGAAACGGCCATCAACAATCGCATGTACGGAAGTGACATGGACTTTCTCCTGAAGAACGAGGACGACTTCACCGCCTTTGATCGGATGAAGTTCGAAGCCATGCGCTACACCATGAGCAAGCTGCCACGGGCCGCGCGACGCAAGTTGCTTCATTCCAGGCCGGCGCAATATGAAATGACCGCGTGTTATGCCGGTAAGACGGAACCGGTGCACGAGAAGATCGTTGAGAAGGGATTTCAGCAGTACGCCATTCCGGTGCGCGGGCAGTGCGACATTCTGATCACGGGCATCCCCGACATTTCGCCTTACAACGTTTATTCGATTCTGAATCCGCTGCTTGTGCAGGTCATGGCGCTCGGTTACCACTTCAATTTCTATCGCAACAAGCCTTTGCTGAAGAAAGGCGGAGTGATGATCGTTCATCACCCGTGTTACGACCAGTTCGATCACAACCATCATCCCAGCTACATCGAGTTCTTTAACCGGCTGTTGCCGGAATCGCGCGATGCTTTTTATCTGCGCGAAAAATACGAGCGTGAGTTTGCGAACAATCCAAGCTACGTCGAGATGTATCGCCGCGGCAACGCCTATCACGGAGCGCACCCGTTTTTCATGTGGTATTGGGGCGAGAACGGACGGCAGCACGTTGGCAAAGTAATCGCGGCCGGCGCCGAAAACGCGCACGTGCCCGCCATGCTCGGTTGGGATCGCGCCGACAACCTGACCGAAGCCATCGCAATGGCGCGAAATTACATGGGCAACTCAGCGGAAATTACGATGCTGCATCAACCGATGATCGGCATCGCCGACATGGAATAGTTCAACTTTCGGAGAAGCTGGAAGGAAATGTTTACCTTAGGTACTGCGGCAATTATTTCGAGAGCAGCTGCCTTCTCAGGCGCGCTGCTCCTGTCCTTTGTAGTCCTGAACTATCTGCCGAGCGCGCGGGTGCGGCGGCAGACACACTTCGCGCGAGCGGCGGCGGATGGAAATCTCAGGCAGATGCGCCTCCTGCACATGGCCGGAGTGAGCGTTAACTCGCACGGAGCGTGCTGTTCGCCGCTGTTTCTGGCAGCCGGCGAAGGGCGACTGGATGCAGTGCGCTACTTACTCGACCAGGGTGCGAGTGTAAACGCGCGCGAATATGGTGGCCGGACGGCACTGACTGAAGCAGCCTTTTCCGGCAACGCCTCTGTAATTAGGGAACTTCTTCTGCGCGGCGCTGAAATGAACGCGGTTTCGGACGCGGGCACTCCGCTCGACGTCGCTATGCAGACTAATCATGCGACAGCGATTGAGTTGTTGAAGCACTACGGCGCCAGGCGCGGCTGCGAGCTTCGCGGGGATTGCTAACGGATCCGAAAAGCGATGACCACCAATACACTTTCGCCAACCGAAATCTTTAGAGACCGCAGCCTTTTTCTGATCGGCGGCACGGGCTTTCTTGGCAAAGTGACGCTCAGCATGCTGCTGCATCGCTTTCCGAATATCGGCAAGGTTTACGTGACGGTGCGCGCTCGCTCGCAGGAGGAATCCGAAACACGTTTTTGGAACAACGTGATCAGCGCGCCGCCGTTCAATCCGCTGCGCGAGCGTTATGGATCGGCGCTCGACGGTTTCATTCGCGACAAGGTCGCGATCGTCGGCGGCGATATCGCTGAACCCAACCTGGGGTTCACCGAAGAGGAAGCCGAACGCATCGCCAAGAACGTCGATGTCATTCTCAATTCGGCCGGCAACGTCACGTTTAATCCAACTCTGGAGAGTGCGCTGCGCACGAACGTCGTCGGCACGCAAAACGTCATCGCGTTTACCAGGCGCATGAAGCGGCCGTGTCTCGTGCACATCTCAACCTGTTTCGTCGCCGGCAATCGCTCAGGCTCGGTTTGGGAAGACGATGAAGTGATGGGCTATTTCCCGCGCCGTGAGGAACTAACCGGCGTCGAGTTTTCGGTCCAGGAAGAGATCCGCGACTGCGCCAAGATGGCCGAACGCGCGCGGGAAGAAGCGAAAGACGCGATGATGGCGGCGTACTTTCGCGAGCAGGCGCGCAAGCGCCTCAACGAAGAGATGCGCGACGCTGATGATCCCGACGCGCTCGGCCTCGCGGTCGCGCGCGAGCGCAAAGTCTGGGTCCGCACTCGCCTCACCGAAATGGGAATGCAGCGCGCGGAGTTCTGGGGCTGGCCGAACATCTACACTTACACAAAGGCGCTCGGTGAACAGCTCGTGGCCGCGGAAACCGAAATGGTTCGCAGCATCGTGCGGCCGAGTATCGTCGAGTCCGCGAAAGACTATCCATTCCCCGGTTGGAACGAGGGCTTCACGACCACTGCGCCGATCGTCTTTCTCACTTTCAAAGGACAACGCCAGCTTCCCGCGAACAAGAAATTGATCCTCGACATCACGCCGGTCGATCAAGTCGCGGCGGTGATGCTCGCGGTCTCCGCTCAAGCCTGCGTCGAGCAGCCCAAGCTCGTCTATCAGGCCGCGACCGGCGATTCGAATCCCAACACCATGGACCGAATCATCGGCCTGGTCGGCTTGTATCGCCGGCAGGAAGAGTTGAAGAAAGAGACCGGCTTGCGCCTGTTTCGTGAGATTTCAGCGCGATTCGAGCCGTTTCCGGTCTCGCCTGAGCGCTTTGAATCGACCTCGATTCCGCTCATGAACAAGGCGGCGAAGAAAACTTCTGAGCTGCTCGATCGCGCGCGTCCGCGTTGGGGCGGCGGCCGTTGTGAAGGCGTGATCAATCGAATGCAGCAGACTGTCGATCGCGTCGTGGAGGAGACGCGTGAAGCACAAGAAGCCTTCGAAATGTTCCTTCCCTTCACCGTCAACAACGAATACGTTTTCCGGGCCGACAATGTGCGGGCGTTATTCAATCGCATCAGCGAAGACGAGCGACAGCTTCTGACGTGGAACCCGGATAAGTTCGACTGGTACGACTACTGGCTGAACCAGCATCTACCGGGACTTACGAAGTGGGTGCTGCCGACGCTGGAAGAAGATATGCGCGCGCAGCCGAAGCGTATCTACACATATCGGGATCTGGTCGAGCTGTTTGAAACGACGACTAAGCGCCACGCCACCCGCGTTGCGATGCGTATCGAGCGCGATGGGCGCAAAGAACAATACACGTATGCCGATCTGCGCGAGCTGGCGACACGCGCCGCCGCCTTCTTCGCGAGTCACGGAATCAAGTCAGCCGATCGGGTCATCCTTTTTAGTCACAATGCGCCCGAGTGGGGCATGAGTTACTTCGGCGTGCTGAAAGCCGGCGCGACGTGTATTCCGATCGACGCTGAAAGTTCGACGGGTGAAGTCGTCAATTTTTCCGGCGCCGGTGACGCCGCGGCGATTGTCATCAGCGCGAAACTGCTCGAAGAGCATTCCGATTTGCGCGACAAGCTAACCGCGGCCGGGCTGAAAGATGTTCGCGTTTGGACGTTCGATGAAGTGTTTGAGCTGCCCACGCAGGAGGTGGAAGACCAGCGCATCGCGCTGCTGCCGCAACGCATCTCGCCGCAATCCGTGGCCTCGCTTATTTTCACATCGGGAACGACCGGGCGACCCAAGGGCGTAATGCTCTCGCATCGCAATCTGACGAGCATGGTCTCCATGCTCGCGTCCGTGTTCGACATGGATACGAGCGACGGCGTTTTGTCGGTTCTGCCGCTCCACCACACATTTGAATTTTCGACCGGCTTCCTGACGCCGCTCAGTCGCGGTGCGCAAATCACGTATCTAGACGAACTCAACAGCGATAGTCTCGCCAAAGCGATCAAGAACGGTCACGTCACCGGCATGGTCGGCGTGCCGGCGCTTTGGGAGCTGCTGCATCGCCGCATCAAGACCCGGCTGCACGAACGCAGCAAGCTGGTGGGCGACACCGCCGATCTGTTGATGAAGTTCAACGCATGGCTGCGGGACAACACGCCGCTTAACTTTGGGCAGCTGCTGTTCTATCCGATTCACGAGGGGATGGGCGGTCGTGTCCGCTACTTCATCAGCGGCGGTTCAGCTTTGAGCGAAAAAATTCAGCGCGATTTTCAGGGGCTCGGCTTTACGATTCTCGAAGGCTACGGTCTGACTGAAGCGTCGCCGGTTTTAACCGTGACGCGTCCAGACAACCGCATGCTTTCGGGCACGGTCGGACGGCCTTTGCCGGGCGTCCAGATCGACATTAAGAATCCCGACGCGAGTGGCGTCGGCGAAGTTATCGCTCGCGGCCCGAACGTGATGCTCGGCTATTTCGGCAATGAAGAAGCGACGCGCGAAACGCTTGTCGATCGCTGGCTATTCACCGGAGACCTTGGGCGTTTGGATGACGACGGCAATCTGTACCTCGTCGGGCGATCCAAGGACATCATCGTCGACACAAACGGCAAGAACGTGTATCCCGATGAAGTCGAAGAGGTCTACCAGGATTCGCCGTACGTGAAAGAGCTGAGCGTATTCGGCCTGCCGGACGGCATCGGCGAGAAGGTCGCGTGCATTGTCGTGGCCGATAAGGAATATGACATCGCGCTTTCCGACGCGGAGCTGCGCATAAAGATCGAAGAGCATTTTCGCGAAGTGTCAGCGCGGCTACCTTATTACAAGCGCGTGAAGGTGCTTCACTTCAGCGACGAAGAGTTGCCCCGCACCGCGACGCGGAAGGTAAAGCGGCGCGAAGTTTTGAGCATGGTGCAGCAGATGGAGGCAGGCCGGTCCGGCGAAGTCGGATTAGAGCGGGAAGAAGTTAGCGGCGACGCCGCCTGGTTGGCGGAAATCGTCGCCTCCGTTTCGAACCGATCGACTCAAGAGATCTCGATGAACACGCGACTCGCCGATCTCGGCTTTGACAG
>DATEPC010000026.1:0-21397 GCA_035273405.1 Pyrinomonadaceae bacterium
GTCATGGACATTGGAAGCTGCTCGGCGTCTAGAATCTCGTCGCGATAAATGTTGGTTACGGGCACTTCAGCCGTGGGAATCAGGTAATAGGGCCGCTCGTAGTCCAGTTTGAAGAGGTCCTGTTCGAACTTCGGAAGCTGACCGGTGCCAAACAGCGCGTCGCGGTTGACCATGAAAGGCGGCAGAGTCTCCGTGTAGCCATGCTCAGTCGTGTGCAGGTCGAGCATAAAATCGATCAGCGCGCGTTCCAGTCGCGCGCCGGCGCCGTTGAGGATCGCGAACCGCGCGCCGGCAACCTTCGTGGCACGTTCCAGGTCGAGAATGCCCAGCGCCGTTCCCAAATCGACGTGATCCTTCGGTTGGAAATCGAATTCAGGTTTTGTACCCCAGCGGCGAACCTCCACATTTGCTGATTCATCTTTGCCGACCGGCACGGATTCGTGCGGGATGTTCGGTAACGTCGAGAGCAGCTCGCGCATCCGCGCTTCGGCTTGATCGCGTGCCGTATCGAGTTCGGCGATCCGCTCTTTCAGTTCATTGACTTGCTTGCGGCGCGCGTCCGCTTCGTCGCGCTTGCCGTCCTTCATCATCGCGCCGATCTCGCGGCTGGCCGCGTTGCGCTCAGCGTTCAAATGATCTGATTCAGAAATCACCCGACGACGATCCGCATCGGCGGCTGCGAAATCGTCGAGCGCGGCCGTCGCCATTTCGCGCTTCGCCAATGCGGCCCGAACAGCGTCGAGATTTTCTCTTACATAATTCAGATCAAGCATTCGTCCGTATTCATTTCCTATCTTTTTAGAGTTCGCCGATCGCGGCCTCAGATTGTACCTGAGGCATCCTTGGTCCACCACGCCGGCAGCATTTCGCCCGGCGCAGACGCACGCGAACAGTTCTACTTACCTATATTCGCCTTAAGGCGCCTGCTTGTACACGAACTTGCTAAGTGAAAAAAAGTCTTGACGGGCAGCTTTCATCGGCATATCCTCCCCGCCACTTAAAGAACCTTAGCTAGACGCGCTAAAGGAGCCTACTTAGAAGCAGTTGTCTTTCTAGTCTCACGTTTCTGCGTGATGAGCAATTCAGTTGGTTCTTTCAGTCGCAGGTTCAGACAGCGGCGTACCGTCTAGCTCCTATCTCAAAACGCTAGTCTGGAGATCTGCGCCGCTTTGATCGGGGAAGTGCCTCGCAAAGCGATGGTCCTTCTTCAGCCTTCTTCAGCCAAGGAGAAACGACATGGCCGACTGGCTAGTGAACATTGTTACCGGTGCTTCGGGCGATGCGGAGTTCGTGGTGGGGCTGCCCGGCGCGAAACAGGGACAACCTCTGCAAGCCGATCAAGACGACCTCGTCACCTGGAACAACGAGACGGACGACGAGCATCAGCCGTGGCAGACCGACCAGAACTACAACCCGCTCGACACTGAAGGCCCATCCGGCCTGACTTCGGACTTATCCGGCCTGATCCTGCCCGGTCAGTCCTCTGACACTTATGACTGCGCGCAGCCGTCGGACGGCCCGGCGAGCTGGACGGTCTACTACTACTGCAACCGCCACCCCGACAACCCGAAGGAGCGCGGCTCAATCCAGGTCGCGGCCCTGCCGCAGAGCATGGTCAACATCACGGGCTCGGGCGGAAGCACGGCCTTCGCGCCGCAGAACCTCCAGGTGAATGCGGCAAGCGGGTTGCCGATCGGCTGGTTCAACAGCACGAACCAACCTCACCAGCCCTGGCAGACCGATCAGAACTACCAGCCCATGGCGCAGTCGGATCTCGCGGACGTGATTCAGCCCGATCAGCCGAGCCTGGTCTTCACGCCGGCCACGCCGCCGTCGGGGACGAGCTCGACGATCTACTACTACTGCAAGCTGCACCCGAACGCGCAGAACGAGCGCGGGACGATAGTTGTTACGTCGAGTTAGACGACGGACGTGGGGGCAAAGCGCTTCAGCCCTCGGTACTCAGGCCCGGACGCAGATAAGGAGATATCGCGATGAGTGCAAAGACCCAAAATTTTAACGGGGACGAGATTGTTAACACGAATAGTCGCAAGGGTGCCTGGCGCCGCTGGCTCTTCGCTGCTCTGTGCGCGGCCGCGCTCGTGGCGGCATTCGCCGCATGGCCGGCAGAACCCACAAGCGCGCAAGAGTACGTTCCGCAGCAGTACATTCCATGTCCACCGGAGCAGCAGTCGCTTTTGCAGCTCCCGGAACTGGCGGCCGTGGGCAACATCCTGCGCGGAACCATAATGCTCAGCGACGAGCAACAAGCCATCCCGTTCCGCTACCCGCCGCAGTCGAAACCTGGCGATCCGGGCAGCGTCATTCGCTGCCAGCCGCAGTACGTCCGAACGCTGCGTGGCGTAAACGCCACTCCGGCCCCGCCTGCGTCGACGGGCCAGTTTCCGAATCCGATACCGGGGCCCCTACTGCGCGCCCGCGTCGGCGACATCATCAACCTTACGTTTATCAATCAGATCAACGCGGCCCACTTCGGCCGCTCGATCGACAACGGAGAGACCGGCGTGGGCTGCGATAAGCCGGTGCCGCCGGGCGATGTCTTCCCTGACTGTTTCCACGGGTCGAGCACCGGCAACATACACTTTCACGGCACTCACACTAACCCGAACACGACAGGAGACAATGTGTTCGTTGAAGTGCGACCGCTCCCGCGCGACAACCAGGGCAAGCTAACCACTACTCCCGAAAAGGTACAGGAAGACCTGGACAAGTTTTTCGCGCAGTGTACGGATCGCTTGAAGGCAAACGTGCTTTCGTATTGGCCGCGCATCTGGGGGGACATGCCTGACGATTGGACGGGTCGGCAGAAGGATCTACTTCAGGAATACGACAAGCGACTTTTGCAGGTCTATGGCATCCCGCCCGCCCGTGCGCTCTCGCCGATTAACACCAAGCTGATCGCAGACGGCAAATGGCCGCAGTACTTCATCGGAGTCTACCCTTACTGTTTTCGCCTGCCGGAGTATAAAGACCCGGCTTGGCCGCCTACCACACAGCCGCCGGCGCATGCGACGCACGGGACCCGAGGCGGCGCCGGCACGGCTGAGCTGAACGCGAAGGGCGTGACGCCGGCTGAGCAGCAAGGCGTGAGTCCGTTGCTCAACATGGGCCAGTCGCCGGGCACGCACTGGTATCACGCGCACAAGCACGGCTCCACTGCCATCAACGTCGCCAACGGCATGACCGGCGTCTTCATCATCGAGGGACCGTACGACGACGACCTCAACAACTTTTACGGAGCGAACTGGACGCGCACACAGCCGGTGCTGGTCATCAATCAGCTTGGCGTAACGCCCAACCTGCTGCGCGGCGGCCCCCCGGGGACGGGCGGCGGCGGCATCGGCGGGGTTGGCGCCACCGACAAGGGCCCAAACTTCAGCGTTAACGGTCAGTATCAACCTGTAATCGACATGCGCCCCGGCGAGGTGCAGATGTGGCGCATCGTCAACACATCAGGGCGCGCGGCGGCGCAGTTCATGCCCCCGCCCGTTAACTCGACCGGCAACCCGACGCAGTTTGAGTGGCGGCAGCTAGCTCAGGACGGCGTGCAGTTCAGCGATCACAACTACCAGAACCGCAACCGGAACAAGACATTCTTTTTGGCATCCGGCAACCGCGCCGATCTGCTGGTCCAGGCGAAGCCCTGTCCGAACAACGCGGCGACGTGCACCTATCCGGTGCTCGTTCAGAACAATGTTGACCCGTCCGATCTAAAGACCGCCAACAAGGTGCCACTCGTTCACATTAGAGTTTCCGGCTCGCCAGTGAGCCCCACCTCTCCCGCTGGGCAGTTCATTCCGAAAGCGCCGCACTTCCCGGCATTTCTCAACGACATCACGGACAGGGAAGTGACCGGCGGGCGAACAATGAGATTCGCGTCGACGCCACCCGTGGCCCAGCACACCATCGACGGCAAGAAGTTCGACGGCACGGTCGGCGCGCTGGTGCAACTGAACAAGGTCGAAGAGTGGAAGATCGTGAACGAGACTTACGGGCCCAAGATTTCGCACCCGTTCCACATTCATATCAATCCGTTCCAGGTGACCGAGGTCTTCGATCCTAACCAGTTGGCCGTCGACGCTGCGGGAAAGCCCGTCATCGACCCGAAGACCAAAGCGCAAGCTTCGAAGTACGTCTTTATCGATCCAACAAAGCCGAACCCGCCGGCGTTACTGACCGGCCAATGTGCGGTCAACCCTTACGACGAATCGACCTGGCGCTCGATGAATTGGGTTCCCGCCACGCGGGTGCGTCCAGGTTTTCCGGCGAGGCCTGCCCACTGCGTGCCCACGCCAGTTCCCAAGAACAACATTTGGTGGGACGTGTTTCCCATCCCATCCGGGCAGAGAACGTCGTTTCCGGTCTTAGACAAAGACGGAAAGCCGGTCATCGATCCCAAGACGCAAAAGCCAGTACTGGTCGCAGTGCCTGGCTACTTCAAGATGCGCAGCCGCTTCGTGGACTACGCGGGTTACTACGTGCTGCACTGCCACATTCTGGCGCACGAGGATCGCGGGATGATGACCGTCGTTGAGGTCTCGCCGGCGCCGCTACCTTACTCGCACCATTAACGCCGGAACGTTGCGACGCGCGGACCCGGATCCGCGCGCTTCGCGACGGCCTGAGAGGAGATTACCCACAGACGTGGGCAAGCACCGGCGAACGACGTTGCTTACCGTGACCTCGGCGTTTCTCGCGCTGGCTCCGAAGTGCCCTGTCTGTTTTCTCGCTTACTTTGGAATTTTCGGTGTCGGCGCAGCCTCGGCTTCCGCCTATCGGTCATGGCTCCCGCCAATCACGGCTATCTGGCTGGCGCTAACCGTCTCGCTGTTTTGGGTGCGAGCTAAGGGATGGCGCAGGTACGCGCCGGTGGCCATCGGCTTGGTGGCGGCGATCGGCATTTTTACCGCAAGGTTCGTCGCCGCTAGTCCGCAACTGGTCTACGCCGGCATCGCTACGCTGGTCGCCGCCGCGCTGTGGAGCTCATGGTTGCGAACGTCCGTAGCCGCAACCGCGTGTTCTGATTGTGGCGAAAAAGCACGACTAACGCCCGAGGAGCGTGAGTCCCCAGCCTAAGCGCCGACGTTTACAGAAGAGGAAAAAATCATGGCCGAAACGAAACAGATTACGCGATATGAACGCGTGAAACAGATCCTCGATCAAGCCGCCGCGGGGGGCGCCACAGACTACGACGGCAAGGGACTGTTTTGGCAAATGCCCTTGTCGCAGCTGCTTGAGGTAAAGATCTATGGCGTGCGCATGATCGCGCCGCCCAAGGCTCCCGCCGCTGCGTGTTGTCACGGGACGGCCGAGGCGGAAACTCGCAGTGCCACGTCGGGTTTGATCCGCGGCTTACGCGCGCAAGCTCCTTTCGACGGCACGCAGTATCCAGCACTCCCCTGGGGCGGAAAAACGGTTGCGCCCGACGATATCGGATTCATCGCTGATTGGATCGACGGTGGCTGCCCACCCGACGATCACCAAATTACTTTCGAGGTCCAGGGAACCACCACCACCGCTCGTGAAACCATCGACGCAAGCAATGTCGAGGTTGAGGCACGAACTTTCGATGTTTATGACGGCTCGCCGAATGAATACACCTACAAGTACGGCGAGGTGAAGCAGCGGATGAATATCGACTGCATGTCCGAAACCGACATCGACAAACTCCGTTCCGCGTTTCGCCAACTCTATCACCTCAACAAGTGGCCCGAAGACCGGCGCAGCTACAACAACATGGCGCTGATTCATCAGAACCATTGCCAGCATGGCTGGGAACGTTTTCTGCCATGGCATCGCATCTATTTGTACGAATTCGAGCAGGTGCTTCAGGATGTTGTCCCGGGAGTCACTATGCCCTACTGGGACTTTACGATGCCGAAGTACTGTCCCGACCATCCGGAAAAAGGCGACATCATTCCACGGTCGTTCCAGGCATTTCTGACTGACGAGTCGATTCACTTCCTTGAAAAGGCCGATCCCGAATTACCCAAGCCGGCCGCCCGCAAGTTGCTCAAGGAAATGGTCGAAAAAAATAAGCGCTACACCTCGCCCACCACCTTTTTCGCCGACGTCGAAAAGATGACTGAGAAGAAATACACCGAAGGCGCGCATCGCAAGCGCTTTATTGATGCGCTGCTGGCCGCGAACGCACTGTGGTATCCGCTGCGTTATCCGGCGGAGTATCTGGGTGGAACCATTAATACGGTGATCCATTATCACTACCCCACCGCAGATGACATGCAACAAATATTGGCCCTGAAAACGTTTCGCGATTTCGGCGGCGGCAGCTTCTATGACGACTCGTTCGGATTTCTCGATCAGAACCCGCACAACACCATGCACATTTGGACCGGCGGTCTAAATAGCAATGCGGCCAAGGATCCCCCGGCCGAGGGTTACGCTGCTCAACTCGCCGCCGATCCCGCGAAGCAGCGCAACCGCAGTGTGCGTGTGACTGGCCGGCGCATGCACACTCGCGAGGATCTCTACAGCCAGCCGGCGAGCGGAGACATGCTAAGCAACCTGACCGCATCGTTCGATCCGGTCTTCTGGCCCATACATGCCAACATCGATCGCACCTGGCACGAATGGCAACAGCTTAATCCGCATTCGCTGCCGACAGACCTCGCTTCGGTACTCACGCCGTGGAGCTACACCATCGCTGACACGCTCGACATGGCGCGGTTCGGTTATGAATACGTCAAATGTGCTTTCGTGATTCCGGTAGGTCTCGAGACGCCGGTGGGCCGTTTCGTGTCAAAGCCTATTTCTCTGCCGGACGCGGTGAGAAAGTCTTTTGAACAGGCTGAGGTCCGTTTGCATCGAGTGCCGCAGTTACCGCGATCGTGTTTCATTCGCGTGTTCCTGAACCTGCCTGGCGCCAACGCGTCCACCTCAATCGAGGATCCGCACTATGCGGGCTACCTGGCGATCTTCGGTCACGCAGACTGCATTGGGGGGCCGGGTCATTGCGACCTGCCGCCCAGCCGTCCGCGGCAGTACGACCAAAGACCACGCCATCACAACACGCCGCGCAATCATCGCGTCAACGTGACCAAAACAGCGAAGCGCCTTATCGACGAAGGCGCCCAATCGCTGCAGATCACTCTCGTGGTGATTGGGGCCGACTACTGTGAAGATACCGAGCTGCTGCGGCTCGACGGGGTTTCACTCGATTTTCTCGATTGATCGGAAGGAGTTGCAACGATATGCCTACCACCTACCGCATCCACCCGGGCCTTGGCATTGCTCGGCTCGGCAATAGTCCCGACGCCTTCTGCATCTCTCCAGAGCAACCGGCCGCGCTGCCCATCGATTGCGACGCGCGCGGCAATCCGCTGGTGACGCCTGACGGCATGACAGAGCTAAGAATTAAGTCCTTCAAAGACTCGCAGGGACGAATGAAGCGGCAGGCTGCGCGTTTTCAGATTTGGGCCTACGATGATGGAAGCCCGCAGGGCCGGCCGCTCAAGCTCGGCGATCAGGTCGAAGGCGGCGGCAATGCCGGCGTCCTCATCGATATTCAGTGGCGAGTTTACCTGGGTAACAAAAAATCCTCGTGGTACCAATTTCTTGAGCTGCGAGGCGAGCACGGTTATGACCCGAATCACCCGCGCCGCAACGCCGCCCTCACCGATGACAACGCGCGCCAGCAACTGATTATCGATCCCGGCCCGCGCACGGTTAATCACACCAGTTCGCGGACGGCGCAATGCGATCGGGACAACGCCGCCTACGCGGCTACGTTTCCACCTGAGCTGAAACCAAATTCGATCAATACGCTCGGAGATTTACTCACGGACGACACGGGCCGGCTGCTCGTGTTGGGCGGCTACGGAAACTCCGGCTCATTCCTGTTTGACGAGTTTGGCCAGCCCCGCATCGACGACTTTGTAAACAATGATGGATGGTTCGACGACACCTCCGACGGCCCGGTAATGGCCCGGTTGGCGATGTTTTCTCCTCTGGTCCAACGCGTCCGCTACATTGATGTGGAGTACCCGTCGTGGGTAGTGTGCGCCTCTCCCGCGTACGTTCCGGTGATCCTCAACGTCGTAACGATGGAGGATTTAGTCGAAGACATGGCGATCCGCAAATTCGCGGAACGCACCGATCTATATGGCGCATCGGGAACGTTTAACGATCCGCAGCACATCGCGCCCACCGATCAGGGAGCTTTGATTCATTGGCGCGCCGGGCGCTTGCGCTGGAGCCCGGATTACAAGCCCTGGTTCTATCGCGACATCTGGACAATTCTTTATCGGCCTGACCAGTACAACTATCTCTGCGACACACTCGGCCAGTCGAACTTTCCACATAATCAATCAACGCGCGGCACTTTCGATTATGAAAAGCTCGGGTGCCCGCCGGCGATCGATCGACGAGCGGTAGAAGTCTGCGAGGAAAAGTGCGTCAGGGATCATCAATCCGGCGATCTTTTCGTCGAAGAGCTAGCCGCGGAACTGGCCGCGCTCGAAACAACGCTTCCCGGCGCGCCTGCGGGAGCGGCAATTACCGAACGTCGTTTGCTTACGGAGAAGCGTGGAGACCGTTTGCGCAAAGCCGTGGCGAACTTTGCCCGTCACCTTACCGGGAAACAGTCCGATAAACGCGTTGCCGATTATCTGGAGAAGTGGCTGCCCGCAGCGGATGAAGCGGCAGAAGCGAAAGAAGAACTCAAACGCGAAGTCGACAAGATTCTTGGCGCCGACTCAGATTATCCCGAGCACGTTGCCGACCTGTTTTCAAAACGAGTGCATGAACACTTGCAGAAATACTTATCGGGCCAACTTCTCAGAAACTGCCTACGCAGATGTATCAAGGCCCACACTTATGATCCCTACGGCCCCATGCGCCGCTATCTCTTCGACCTGCTCCGTGCTCCGGGCGAAGAGAACCAGTTCATGATCACCGGCCGGCCTGACAGCCGGGTCCACAATCTGCCGCGCATGCCTTTGCTTTGCGGCGACAACCCCATCACGAATTTCTTGCCGTCGAAATTCTTCCGCCTTACTGATTATCAGTACTACCTACTCCGCCAGTGGGCGTACGGGATCTTCTACAACGAGAAGCTGGAAGGCTGGGCCGATCCCGATCCGCTGCACCCGTATGCGGCCTGGGTGAATAGCACCGGACGCGATCTCGACCGGGGCGTGCTTAGCAATCTTCTGGGCGGATCGTTTTGTCCCGGCGGCGAAATCGGATGGGTTATGCGTAACCCTTCGGCCTGGTTCGAGCCTTACCGAATAAAGGCCGATCCCGCCTTCTATAATTTTGGCCAGACACCGGCCCAGGCGAACAAGGGGACATTGGCGGACAGCAACTATGCCTTCTACGCGGGCAACCCTCTCAGCCAATCAAACGATTTCACGGTCGGTCTTCAACCGGGCGATCTCACCAAATACATGGGGGTACCTTGGCAGGCGGACTTCAACGAATGCTCAACCCAGCCGATCGACGTCACTTATGAAAAATTCAATCAGATCTACCCCGACAGCGACAACGACAAGTTAATGGAGCGCGAGCAAAGAGTATGGGAGACCCTTTGGTGGCCCGCCCACCGGCCGATGCAGACCTATGAGCAGGTGATACCCGGTGACGCGTCGTCGATCACCTGGCTTGATTGGACTCCCGGCGTGCCGCAAACACCGGCCGGCGATCTGAAGATGGTGACTGAGTGGTGGCGCCTCCCAGTCGTGAAGTCCAATCCGCAAGGCGACATCCAGCCCAGCGTCCTGGGCACGCCGAGCGATAACAGCCAAATGCCGTACATCAGTGTCGAACGAACCAAGCGCTAGACAAAATAAAGGAGAACTCATGAGTGATAACCCATTTGTTGGCAGTTGGACTTACCGAAGTTTTAATAACGACCCCGACTTGAGCACCGACATAAGTACGCTGGTGTTCGGCGAAGGCACCATTGAAATCAACGCGCCATCCACCGACAAGCTCGGCGGCACGATCGGCGGCAGCCTCGCGCCCAACGCGAATTGGCTGCTTAATCTGCGCGGATCGATCGGCTACGGTTCTCCTGGTCAGGTTCGCTTCCAGGGCGTCGGAGTTATTAACGGTGAGGAATGGATTTACGACTATATCGGCTGGCTCGTGCCTGTCTGGCCGAACAGCACCGACTTGCTTGAGCGCCAGGCGATCGTCGGCTCAGTTGTTCGGACGATCCCGCACCACGGTACTAATGATGATGGCACCATGAATAGCACCATTCACCCGGCGGGCGTGGTCGCGTCCTTCTACGCAGTGCGGATTTCATAGCCCAGGGCCCGTGAGCGAATCTTCCTTCGACGTCGCGATCATCGGTGGCGGACCAGCCGGCGCGGCGACCGCCATTTCTCTTCGGCAGCACGCGCCGGCGCTCTCGGTGTTGCTCATCGAGGCTTCACGCTACGACACCCATCGCACTGGCGAGACCTTGCCGCCGCCCGCGCGTTCATTCCTGGAACATCTTCATCTTTGGAAGGACTTCGGCAATCTCGGCGCGCGTGAAGTCCATGCGACGAGCGCGATTTGGGGAACCGCAAAACCTATCAGCAACGAGTTTTTCCTGGCGCCGGCAAATACCGGTTGGCACGTCGAGCGCGCCGCATTCGATGCGATGCTGGCCAACGCCGCCGGGGCGCGCGGCGCCGAATTGCGAAGCGGAGCTGCCGTGCGCTCATTGCAATGGTCCGGCCGCGCTTGGAAGCTGAGCTTGGCTGACGGCTCAATGGTCGGCACGCGCTTCATCGTCGATGCCACCGGGGGCTCGGCTGTCTTTGCGCGACGGTTGGGTGCGCGAATAACGACCGTGGACCGGCTCATCGGCATCACAAAATTCTTTCAAAGCAGGAGCGAAGAACCCGGCGTGCTGGTCGAGGCTTTCGAACACGGATGGTGGTACACGGCCGGGCTTCCCAACGGAAAGCGCATCACAGGCTGCATAACCGACGCGGATTTAGCGCGCCAAATGAGACTCGGCGAGAGTGAAGAATGGGCGCAGAGACTGGCGGCGACTTCTCATGTGCGGGCGTTCACGGCGGGAAGCGAGCCCTGTAGCTCGCTAATTATTCGATCCACCGCAACGCAGTTGCTTAAACCTTCTGTCAGCGAACGTTGGCTGGCGGTGGGCGATGCGGCCGCGCGTTTCGATCCACTTTCATCGCAGGGAATTCTAAAGGCTTTGCGATCCGGAATCTTCGCATCATACGCCATCGGTGACTGGCTGACCCGAGCCGATGATGCGGGCCTGCGGCGATACGACTGTTTCGTGAATGAAGAATTCAAAAGCTACTGCGTCGTACGCGAAAAATACTATCGCGAAGAGCAGCGCTGGCCGGAAAGTGAATTTTGGGCGCGGCGTCACCAGCCCCTGTTTGAAACTGCGGCCGCTTGAGCTCCACTTATCGCGAAGTCGGCACCACCGCCCCCTGCGGATAGAAAATCGGCTCTTGCGGATCGCGATGCCAATCATATTCGGCCTGCTTGACTGAAGTCTCTGCCACCGCGCGACCCATCAATCGATCGACCAGATGAAAAGCCATGTCGGTTCCCGCGGAAACTCCTGCCGAGGTGACGTAGTGACCGGCGTCAACCCAGCGCGATACGTTGTCCCAAAGCACGTGCGGACCGAACGATGTCACCCAGGCGAACGCGGCGTGATTTGTTGCCGCCGGCTTCCCGTCTAAGACACCCGAGTTTGCCAGTACCGCCGCACCGGTGCAGACGGAAGTCATCAGTTGCACGCGCTTGTCCATCTTCTTCACCCAATGCATCAGGGCCTGCACCTCTTGCGGCTTGCTGGGATCGAGCAACGGAAAGGTGTTGCCGCCCGGAATCATAACCACGTCAAACTTTTGTTTTAGAGCGTCGTCGCGAAACATGTCGGGCGCCACCCGCGGTCCGTTTTCGCTCTTCACAGGCCGGGGCGTTGCATTTGTGCCATCTGAACCGCGGACTTCATTCGAGATGAACTTTATCTCGAACGGATACGGCGGCGGACTTTGATAGTCGGTGCCGATAAAACGTGAAATCGCGAAGGCTTCAGTGAAGCCCCAAACATCGATCGGTTCGAAACCGTCATACACTAGAATCCCGACTCTGAGCGTCGGCGGGAAGTCTGCGGATTGAGTCACTGTTTGACGCTCCTTTAAATCGTGTTTGGCGCGCGGCCTATCAGAAGTCCAGACGGATCGCGAACTGAATCAAACGCGGGTTGCTGCTGGTCGCAACGATGCGGCCGAAATCCCCGGGGTTTATGATTCGTCCGGTGTTCGCGTCGATGCTGCCCCCGGACGAAGTGATTACATTGAGATTGGCGATAGGATTCTCGAAATTAACCTGATTGAAGAGATTGAAAAACTCAGCGCGCAGTTCGAGCCTTTTTTCTTCATGGATGCGAAAGCGCTTGATGATGGAAATGTCGACGTTGTTTTGGCGCGGCCCGCGCAGCACGTTTCGTCCCACGCTCCCGATGTCTGTGCCCAAACTGTTAGCTTGCGCGGCGCCGTTTGAGCTGGGAATCAATTGACCGGACAGAACCACGGGGCGGACAAAAGCGAACGGGTTGAATGAATAGCCGGCTGGAACGTTCGTCCGGGCCGTGTCGCGGGTCGCTCCCGGGGCCCAGTTCGGTCGCGCCAGCGCGTTGTTGCCGCCGTTCAGACCATAGAAAGAACCGGCGCCACCATCCACTACGTCAATCGGCAGCCCCGACATGGCGGTAATAATTCCGCCGATCTGCCAATGTGAAAACAACAACCGGCCCAAAGTTGATTTCGCGGCGAACGCCGGCCGCGGCAATTCCCACAGATAGCTGGTCACGAATCGGTGAGTGCGATCGAAATCAGAAAGCCCGCGGTTCGCGCGATTGTCGAGTTGATTACCCAGGACGATAGCAGTGTCGCGGACCGCGTCGGCGGATCCGCCGTTCGTTCCCGAAGAATTATCCATCGATCGCGCGAATGTATAGGCCGTTAGAAACTGAAGCCCGCCGGACATTCGTCTGATGAAACTCAATTGCAGCGAATTATAAGTTGATTGCGCGGTCGTCTGAATTTGCAGAAAGCCGCCGACTTCAACGCCTTGATACGGTGCGCGCAGCGATACGTTCGTCGCGTCCGCGGTGTTCGTTGTGATCACCCGTCCATTGACCGCATTGATAATCGGGCGCTGCGGACTCGCCAGTCTCGCCTGATTGATTCCGACACTCCGAATTAGGTTGAGGCCGCGCGTGCCGACGTAAGCAGCTTCGATCAGCATGTCGCTGCTCAGTTCAAACTGAACGCTCGCATTGTATTGCTGCAGGTAAGGCGTGCTCAGATTTCGATCAAAGACTTGCCCCGCCAGAGAAACTCCATTAACGAAGGTTGGAAATTGCTCCTGTGACGGCAACGCCACGTAAGGATTGGCCAACGACACTTGAGATCCCACGGGGCTGCGGCGGATCGCATAAAGCGGCGGCGCATTCACCCCAACGATCAGGTAAATCAACGACGAGCGCGAGTAAAAAACGCCGTAACCGCCGCGCAGCACAAGCCGGTCAGACTTGAAAGGCGCGTATGCGAATCCGATACGCGGACCGAAGTTGTTTGCGTCGTTACTGTTAACGACGCGCTTGCCGACATTCGGCACAGTGGCGAGATCGTACTGAGCAATAACGTTGGCGGGCTGCACAAATCCCCCGGCGGGCGGACCGATTGGATTGCCGGCGGCATCGACCGCGATCCCCGGTTGATACAGGGACGGATCGAAAGTCGAGAGTGCCCCGTCCTTTTCGTACGGCGGAAGATCCAATTCGTAGCGCAGTCCCAGATTCAAGGTCAGCCGGGATGAAACTCTCCAGTCGTCCTGAAAGAACAGACTGTAGTCGCCGGTGCGGATGGTCCGCGTGGCGAGGCCGTCGCCGAAGGTCGAGTTATTCGCGACGCCGATCAAAAAATTATTGAAGGTTTGGAAGGCGATTTGCCCCCGGCGATTGTTGTTTGTCGTTATTTTGTCCTGATAAAGAAGCACTTCACCGCCAAACCGCAAGTTATGCGCGCCACGGACGAGCGAGAAAACGTCGGCCAGTGTCGTTGACGATTGCGCTGACTGTTGATCGACATTAGCGCCTGAGTTGCCAATCGCCGGCGCATTGGTCCCCGCGGCGCCGATTCGTATTAGCCCAAGGCCTGGATAGGCGGCCGCATTGGCACGGCTAATTCCGAAATCGACGTCGCGTAAAGGATTGCGGCCTACGCTATCGCCGCGAATGAAGCTGTGGCCCAGTCGCGCTTCATTCACCGCGCGCGAGCTGAAGCTGTGAGTGTCAGAAACGACAAACACGCGGTTGTTCTGCGCCTGGTCGGCGCCGAACCCGGGCACGTTCGCGCCGCCGTTGGGCAAAGCAAGAAAATGGGGCGCGTTTGAAAAGAAGAACCTCGTCGCCAGCCAATTGCGTCGACTAATGCGATGGTCAAGATTGGTGTTGAATTGATGCTCGCGATATGTCGATATCGCCGAGCCGGAATAGCGTCCGTCGGCTTGCGGCGTCGGGATCACGAATTGTTCGTCAGGGAATTTTGCGTTAAGCAATGCCAGGGCAACCGGATGGATTGCGGTGGCCAAATTACCGTTAGGGAGCCGCGGCCGAAACGTAGCGAGCAGGGTTTGCGAGGAACGGTCGTTGGTCAGGCCGGGCGCAATCAGGATGCTCGAGCTGAGACTGTTTGGTGAAGCGCCGTTGCGCTCTCGCGTGCCCTGGTACGACAGGAAAAAGAACGTCCTCTCAGCTCGTAGCGGACCGCCGAGCATGCCGCCAAAGACATTGCGCTCGAGTGTGGGCCGTCTGACACCGGCGGCCTTGAGGAAAGGGTTGTTGGCATTCAGTGACTCGTCGCGGAAATATTCATAAGCCGCGCCGTGAAACTGGTTGCTGCCGCTTCGCGTGATCGCCTGAACGCTGCCGCCGCCCGCTCGTCCAAAGCTCGCATCATAGAGCGACGTCTGAACGGTGAATTCCTGGATCGTTTCCGGAGCCGGCACAGCCAATAAGGCCGCCGCATTGGTTGCGATATTGTTTGCGTCAACACCATTGAGTTCAAAATTGTTCTGCGTGACGCGGGCGCCGTTGACTGAGACGTTTTGCGAGTTGCGACCCAGCGCCGTGTTGTCCGGCAGCGTCACCGACGTCCCGGGAGACAGCGCCAGGATTTGGGTGAAGTTACGGGTCGCCAGCGGCAGCTCGGATAGCGGCCGCGAATCAACGACCCGACCTAGTTGTGGGCCGTCGGTTTTTAGCAGAGGCGAAAACCGCACGAAGACCGGGTCGACGATCACGCCGGCAACTTCGAGTTCGACGTTGACGATCGTCGTCTCAGTAATCGCGACTAAGACCGAATCCAGAACCGCCAGCGAGAATCCCGCCGCCCGCACGCTCAAACGATAACGACCAGGGCGCAGCAACGGCAGGACGTAGGTTCCGCTGGTTCCAGTGTCAACTTCGCGCTGCTCGCCGGTTGCTAAACTGACTATGGTAACTTCCGCCCGGACGACCAGGGCGCCACTCTGATCTCTCACCGTGCCACTGATTCTTCCCGTTGTTTGCGTCTGTCCCGTTGCCTGTACGGCGCCGACGGATAGGACACAGAAGAGTGCTCCGATGGCCGGAAGAAATCTTTGCCATAAAAGTTTCATGACCGCAAAACCCCTATAAGTCTGCGGTCTTATATCCCATTTTGCGCACGACGGCGAGGAAAAAATTGAGGGCGGGCGGGGGCTTCAGCGAGCGAAGACGAGGTTCGCTTCTTCCAGGGTTTCCTTCGAACCAATGTCGAACCAGACTCCCGGCACGCGCCACACGTAAACCGGCGTGCGGGGGTAAAGCCATTGAATCAGCAGCCCGGGCTGATCCGGATTGTTTCCTTCCGTGATGTACTGCTTGATCAGACCCAAAGACCATTTCGGGTAATAGTACAAAGCGATCCCCGTGATCGTACTCTTTGGTTCCTTCGGTTTTTCCTCGAAGAAGGTGATGCGGCCGTCCGCGTCGGTTTCGATCGCGTTGTACTTCTTAATCTCTTCCAGATTACCGACATCGTACACGCCCAGGACCGGTGCGTTATGCGCCCGGCAAAACTCGCTGAATCCTTCCAGTGCGTGACTGAAAAGATTGTCGCCGGCCACGACGATGATGTCATCATCGATGCCTGCTTGCTTGATCACCAGATGCATGTCGCCGATCGCGCCCAACTTGTTCAAGTCGTCGGTTGAGTGATCATTGATCACGGTGATCGGCCACTGCGGTTCGCTCACCAGGTACTGATGTGACCACTTTTCAAAATGGCCGGAGAACTTCTCGTTCGTAACGACATAGACGTGATCGATCTCTTTTACCGGTGTCAGACAGTCGAGCACATGCTCGATCATTGGCTTGCCGGCCACCGGCAGCAGGGGCTTCGGCGCGTTGAGTGTCAACGGGTACAGCCGCGTCGCGTAACCGGCGGCCAAAACAATTAACTTCACAATCCCTCCTGTGAGAAAGGCAGAAACCCGACCGTGAGAGAGGGTGCAGCTCCACGCTCCTTAGCGCCCTCCCTGACGGTCGGGTCTCTGCAAATTCGATTAAAGATGAAAGTGCATCTTGGCAAAAAACAACGCGGCGAGCAAACGCGAGCTCACGGCAGAAACCCGACCGTGAGGGAGGGTGCAGCCGCACGCTCCTTGGCCCCTCCCTCACGGTCGGGTTTCTGCACAGTTCGCTTGTTCACGCCGCACCACGCGCACGCCACTTCGCCAATCCTCATTTATGTCGAAGCGATAGATCTCGATATCTGGAGCAATCGTCCTGGCCAGCGTGCGAAACGATGGATGAAAGTGAAGCGTCGGCGCGACCAGATAGACCAAAGGCGATTCGTCGCTGATTTCACGGTCGCCGAAAAGCTTGGCCGAGCTGATGTGGCCGCGCCGGCGATGAGCTTCAACGCGCCGCCAGTAATCGACCCCTTGAAAAACATGTTCGCGATCTTCCGTAACCTTGAGTTCGATAACTACCAGCCGGCCGTCGTGACGCAGGGCGAGCAAGTCGATCGGCCGCGCCCCACCGGCGGATCCGAAAGCACCGCCGTGCGACGTCCTGAACTGCGCATGCAGCGGCGCTATTATCAGTCCCGGATCAAGCTTCGTTATGTCGCGACGCAACATCGACTCAAGCCAGGCCTCGCCTGCCGCTCGGTATAGCCAATGCCGGCGATCGCGACAGCTCACAGTGCGATACATCTCGAGATCATCTAACAACTTTGCCCAGTCCTGCTGATGAAAAACGTCGAGTTGTCGCCGGCGCGAACCCTCAATCCCAAACCAAATGCGCTCTCGTTCCATCACACGCCGCAAACGCGCGAACGGCAGTCCATGATAACGAAGCGTCTGCCCGTGCCGCGACGCCACCATATCAATCGCCTCTGGCAATTGCGCCAGAATTTCGTTTGCATGCTCCATTGGCGCGGGTTCGTTCACCGGCGGAAAGCGCGCCAGTCGTTTTCGCCAGATATGCTTGCGTTCAAAACTTTTAACGGGCGTGACCTCAGTCCAATCGTCGTTGATTTCGAACAGCGCAATTCGTTCACGCAAAGAGTCTCGCAACAGAACGTGCCGCTGACGCGCGGCCTCGAGTATTTCGCGTTCGACGACCAGAAGTAACCTTTGAAGTAACGGCCGCTTTGGAGTTTGGAGGATTCGCTGAAACCACAGCAGCGTTGAGGAAAAGAGAGAATCGACGTTGCGCGCATCGCTTTCTGCAACTGTCCCCGTCACCGCAACTCGTTCATGCGGTAGCTTCAGAACTATGCGCGCGTAACGACCGGGCTGATCTCGACGCATGCCCGGGCTGAGTTGCGCGAACTCAATCTTCGGCAGTGGCACAGACTTCAGTCTGTGATTTCCCGATGCGGATTCACAGACTAAATTCTGTGCCACCAGTTCCGCCAACTTCTCGCACCGTTCCTGGCGTGCAGCCGCGATGCCGGCAACGATGGCTTTAGCCGACGCTCGAGGAATCAGCTCAATCATTACTTGCTCGGCGCCCATGCGTCGTGACGCCCGCACGATCAGCCTGTCACCCTTCCAGCGCCAACTCTTAACCCGCCAGACGCGCGACCCGTTTTCCGTCCAGCTTGAAAAGATTAGGCGGCCGGGCGAAGCCGAAAACTCAAATTCGTCGGTGGTGAGATTAATCGGGGATCGTCCCTCGATCGACATGAACCAGTCGTGATGCGCGTTAATGATTTCGCGGATCGAGGCTTCGTTGTATTCGACGTTGCGGGAGTTCATGCCTTTCGTGGCATTGCGGGAGGCATCGGCCGCTATGCTAACATCGCGAGTAACCAGACTTTAGTCTGTGATGCAGCAAGAGTTAGACCAACACAGACCGGGGGCTATCTTACTTTTTTTCGATGAAGCCAGTTTTTCTGACAGCCGCAGTGCGCACTCCGATCGGCCGCTTTGGAGGCTCGCTGAAGGACTTGACGGCCGCTGATATGGGTGTGGCAGTCGCGAAAGAAAGCCTGCGCCGCGCGAACATTCTTCCCAGTCAGATTCAGGATTCGATCTGGGGTTGTGCGCGGCAGGCCGGAGGGGGGCCGAACGTGGCGCGGCAGATTACTTTTCGCGCCGGCGCGCCCGAGCAAGTGCCCGCGTTTACCGTGAATCAAGCCTGCGGGTCAGGCTTACGCGCGATCATTCTCGCGGCGGAAAGGATCATGCTCGGTCGCGCCAACATCGTGTTGGCCGGTGGGACTGAGAGCATGTCACGCGTGCCTTACTTCGCGGACGGCGCGCGTTGGGGAATGCGTCTGGGCCACGTTGATCTGGTCGATGGAATGTATCGCGACGGTTTCAATGATCCGCTTTCGGGGATGGTGATGGGCGAAACGGCGGAAGAGTTAGCGAAGCGTTACGAGATCGCCCGTGATGAGCAGGATGAATACGCTCTGCGTTCCCAGCAGAGAGCGGCGGCCGCGATCGATGCCGGAAGATTCGACAGCGAAATCGTCCCGCTCGAACTTAAAGATCGAAAAGGGAACGTTACTCCGCACTCTCGCGACGAACATGTGCGCGCCGATACTTCGATCGAGAGCTTGCGCAAACTTTCGCCAGTGTTTTCAAAAGAGGGAACTGTCACTGCGGGCAATTCTTCAGGCATCACCGACGGCGCGGCGGCCGTGGTCGTGATGGGCGAAGCAGGCTTGAAAGAATCATCCGCTGAACCGATGGCGCGCATCGTCGACTATGAGATTACGGGTGTGGCGCCCGAGATCATGGGCATTGGTCCGGTACCGGCGACACGCGCATTGCTCGAAAGACAGAAGCTGACGCTTAACGATATCGATCTGATCGAGTTGAACGAAGCATTTGCAGCGCAAGTTATCGCCTGCGATCGTGACTTGCAATTCGATCCGGAGAAGCTGAACGTAAATGGCGGCGCGATTGCTTTGGGGCATCCGATCGGCTGCACGGGGGTGCGGATCACGACGACGCTTTTGCACGAAATGAAAAAACGAAACGCAAAGCGTGGCCTGGCGACGCTTTGCATTAGCGGCGGCATGGGGATTTCAATGTTGGTTGAGCGTGAATGAGTCGCGGTTACTTTATAGCCACGAAAAGGCACAAAAAGCACAAATACTTAGGACCGGATATGCCTTTGTGCCTTGTGTGCATTTTTGTGGCCGTCTTTCGCTGCAACGCTTTGCGCCGCGGCAGGCATCGGATTAACCACTCTTCCGAAACCGACCGTACGGAGACAAGCTGTGAAACAACACTCATTTATTCGCCTCGTCGCGCTCGTCATCTTTGCTTTCAGCACCGTGCCTGGCCACTCAGTCGCAAACGCTCAGCCGACAACACGCGCGAAAACGGCGGACATTTTCTCGTTCGTTCCTGTTTCTGATGGCGTCGTCGTAGTTGATGCTAAACGTTTGCTGAACGAGACGCTGCCGCGCGTCTTTGCCGCCGACGCCGCGAAACTGGCACACATCAATTCCGAGTTGGACAAGTTCAAAACAGACACTGGCGTCGACGCCCGTGCGTTTGAGCGAGTCGTAGTCAGCGCTCGCTACACACATCCATCTCCGACGGTGACGAAGCTCGAGCCGGTGGCGATCGCGCAAGGCAAATTCGACGCGCGGGCCATCACGCTCGCCGCCCGACTGTCAGGTAAAGGAACGGTTCGTGAAGAAAAGTATCGAGGCGCGTCGATCGTTATCCTCACTGTCAACGATCAGATGAAGTTGTTAGGCTTGTGGAACATGCGTGTTCGAGATTTGGCGATCACGGCACTGAACGCAAACACGATTGCCCTCGGCACGCCCGCAACTGTGCGCGCGGTCATCGATGCGGGAAGAACTGCGCGGCGCGACAGCGTCGAACTGGTAGCGCTCGCCACTCGCGATCGACAGGCCGTGATCGGTTTTGGCGCAAACGTGCCGAAGACTCTATGGGCGAGCCTGAATCTCGGAACCGACGCGATCGCGAAGGACGTGGGTTCTATCCGGCAGGCTTACGGTTCAGTCGGAACGACGGCCACAGATGTGGCGTTGACTATCGTCGCGCGCACAGATACGCCGGCGTCTGCTAAAAACCTGGGCGACACATTGACTGGATTGAAGCAACTGGCAGGGATGCTCGTCATGAGCATGAATGCGGACAGACGTGCGCTGGCGCAGAGCGCGGTCGCGAATCTGACTATCAATGCCCGCACAAATGAAGTCGAGATTCGCACGCAAGTCGCCGCGGCTAATCTCGCCTTGATATTGAAATGACCAGGCGCAAGCTGACTTCGTGACCTGCGCAGGTGGAGAACAAATTTAGATGACCGTCTCTCTCTCTGACGATTTTCTCAAACCGATAGTTGAGAGCCTGAGTAAGGCGAACCAGACAGCGGCCCTCTCGTATCCCGGCGAAGCCGGCCATCGCCAGCCGGTGCACACGGTTTACGGCGGAGCGCATCTGTTTCGCGCCGACACGGCAAAGCGTTTAGGCCAGGTGGCGGAACGCGCGCTCGCCGAAAACGCGGGAGACTTCGTCGTGTTTGCGCGCGCGCTCGGATTGCCGCTCTCCGGCAAGTTGCCTGACGTTCTGGATTACGCAACTGGTTTGAAGAACCGTCTGGAAGCCGATTCCGGAGCGGTTCGCGAGGGGAACAAGCCGGCCTGGCTGGCGTACACGATTTTCACCCGGGTGCAGGAAAAGCTGAAGCGCGAACCGGTGGAAGATTTTCGCATCGATTTCGAAGACGGCTATGGCAACCGCCCCGACACGGAAGAGGACGGCCACGCCGAATCCGCCGCGGCGGAAGTCGCGAAAGGATTAGAAGCAGGAACGCTCCCGCCATTCATCGGCATTCGCATTA
>DATEPC010000027.1:0-104599 GCA_035273405.1 Pyrinomonadaceae bacterium
GGCAGTTGCCCGCGAAGTCGCGGGCATTTTTGTTTTGGGGACAGACGTGTCAGTACCCGAGCGGTAGCGAGGTGGATCAAGCATTCAACTCGCTTTTGATCCCGTCGCTACCGCTCCGGGTACTGACACGTAAGCCTCTGACAGCAAGGACGACAACTTTGAGAAATGAATTCGAGGGAGTAATTTCTAGAAACCGATGATTACGGAAAATGTTGCTGAAGGACTGACATTCGATGATGTGTTGCTGGTACCGGCGCGTTCCGACGTGCTGCCGACCGAAACCGACACATCAACTCAATTTACGCGCGGCATTCGTCTGAACATTCCGCTTTGCTCAGCCGCAATGGATACGGTGACTGAGGCCTCCCTCGCGATCGCGATCGCGCAACAAGGCGGCATCGGTGTGATGCACAAGAACCTCACCATCGAACGCCAGGCAGAAGAAGTAGACAAGGTGAAGCGTTCGGAATCGGGCATGATTGTCGATCCGGTGACGATTCCTCAGGACCGGCCGGTGCGCGAAGCGCTCAATGTGATGGAGCGTTATCACATCAGCGGCGTGCCCGTCGTCGATGAAGACGGACACCTGGTCGGGATCATCACCAATCGCGATTTGCGGTTTGAGACGCGCTTCGATTTGCCGGTTTCAGAAGTGATGACGCCGCAGCCGCTGGTCACCGTGCCGGTCGGCACTACGCTCGATCAAGCCAAGGCGGTTTTGCAGGAGCACCGAATTGAGAAACTTCTGGTGATCGATGATGACAAGCATTTAAAAGGCCTGATCACCGTCAAAGATATTCAGAAGGCGATTAAATATCCCACGGCGGCGAAGGATGATCTCGGGCGTTTGCGCGTCGCAGCTGCGATCGGCGCGACCGGTGACTATCAGGAACGTGCAGCGGCGTTGGTTGAAGCTCGCGTTGATTGTTTAGTCATCGACACGGCGCATGGACACTCCTTGCGCGTGATCGAAGCGGTGCGCGAAATCAAGCGTCGTCATCCGGATACGCAATTGATCGCCGGCAATGTCGGCACCGGCGAGGGCACTCGCGAACTAATAGACGCCGGTGTGGACGCGGTGAAAGTCGGCATCGGCCCCGGCTCAATTTGTACGACGCGCGTTGTCACCGGCGCCGGTGTGCCGCAAATCTCGGCGATTCAATCGGCGGTTGAAGCGGCGCGCGGGACTGGTGTTCCGATCATTTCCGACGGCGGCGTAAAGTTTTCCGGTGACATGGCAAAAGCGATTGCCGCCGGGGCGGACGTCGTCATGATCGGTTCGCTCTTCGCCGGCACCGAAGAGGCGCCGGGCGAAGTGATTCTTTACCAGGGTCGCAGTTTCAAGATGTATCGCGGCATGGGCTCGATCGGCGCGATGCGCGAGGGCTCGCGCGATCGTTACTCACAGGAGCGAGTCGAAGCTGAATCGAAACTGGTGCCCGAAGGAATCGAAGGCCGCGTTCCTTATCGCGGCACGCTTGCCGAGATGGTGACGCAACTCGTGGGCGGCATGCGAGCCGGCATGGGCTACACCGGCTGTCACAACATTCGGGAGTTCCAGGAGAAGACGCGCTTCCTGCGCGTGACCGCCGCCGGCCTGCGCGAATCGCACGTTCACGACGTCGTGATTACGAAGGAAGCGCCCAACTACCGGCTGGAATAGAAACACTCGGCCAATAGCGAATTCGGATCGTGCCGTCGAATGAACCGGCAACTTAGGGAATGACGCGTACTCTCATCATAAGTTCGACGCGCTATCTCAAATCCCGACATGGCGCGCTTCATCTTGTCCTCACGCTTGCGCTCGCAGTGCAATTCCTGCCGTTTTCGTCGTCCGCACAGGAGTCGTCATCGCCACGCGTGCGTGCGCCGCGGGCCGACGCGCGAAAGCTGAACGTGGACACACCCGCCGTGGGCGAGTTGGCGCCCGGCGAGTCGCACATTTACCTCTTCAGCCTCGACGCGGATCAGTTTGCGCGCGTGGTCGTCGAGCAGCACGGCGTTGATCTGTCGCTCCTGCTCCGCTCGGAGGCTGGCGTCGTTCTCTCCTCAGTTGATGAGCATGAATCCACGACGGGGTCGGAGGACGTTACAGTCGTGGCGGAGGCGGCCGGCGTCTTCCGCCTTGCGGTGCGCGCGGAGGAAGAGGGGCCGACGGCGGGGCAGTATACCGTCAGGCTCGCGGAGGTGCGCCCCGCCTCGCCGCATGACCGCGAGCTCTTCGCTGCCCGGAAATTTATCGGAGAGGCCAGGCGACTTATCTCGCAAAGAACAGCGGCGTCGCGGTTGCTCGCGATTGAGAAGTTCAAGGAAGCCGCGCAGGCTTTCCGGCGGATCGGCGAACGCAGGCGCGAGGCCTCGGCGACTAACAACGTAGCGCGATTCTACGCGTTGCTCGGCGAAAAACAGAAGGCGCTTGAATATTTTGAGCGCGCACTCGCACTCTGGCGCGAGGCCGGAAACCCACGGGGGGAGGCAGAAACGCTTCACCTGCTGGGCCATCTCCACAACTCCATGGGCGAGCCTGAAAAGGCCCTCGACGTCCACCGGCGCGCGCTCCAACTTCGCCGCGCCATCAACGACCCGATCAACGTCGCCAAGTCTCTCGACAGCATCGGCATGGTTTATGTGCATTTCGGCGACGCGCGGCGCGCGCTCGACTATTACGAACAGGCGCTTGCGATGTACCGCGAGCAGGGGGCGCGGCGACGCGAGCCGAGACTGTTCGGCCTCATGGGTGAAGCGCATGAGACTCTGGGAAATCTCGACGCCGCGCTTGAATACCAGATGCGCGCACTCAGCGGCCTGCGCGCGCAGAACAACCTCGGCGTCGTGGCCAGAACACTGCACCGGATCGGTCACCTTCACGCAAAACGCAGTGACTTGCCGAAGGCGCTCGCCCACCTCGAGGAGGCGCTGGCGATACACCGCACGCTCGGCAACCTGTACCGCGTTGCCGACACGCTCACGAGCATCGGCGAGATGCATTACCGGCTGGGCGACGCCGGCAAGGCGCTCGAACACCTGAGAGAATCGCTCGCGCTACGCCGGCCGGGCGAGGAAGCGACGGGCGAGGCGGCGGCGCGCTACTGGATCGCGCGTGTCCTCTCAGACCGCGGCGAGACGAAAGAGGCGCTCAGCGAAGTCGCGGGCGCGGTCAAGATCGTCGAGAAGCTGCGCACACGCGTCGCGAGTCAGGAGCTGCGCGCCTCGTTCTTCGCTACCGTCGAGCAATATTACGAACTCTATGCGGACCTCCTCATGCGCCTGCATGCCGCGGACCCCGCCGGCGGTCACGACGCGGCAGCGCTCGCCGTGTCAGAGCGTGCGCGCGCGCGAAGCCTGCTCGATCTGCTCGCCGAGGCGCGCGCGGACATACGCCGCGGCGTTGATCAAAAGCTCCTGACGCGCGAACGCGCGCTGCAACAGCGGCTTAACGCCACCGCTGAGAACTACGCCACGATCGATTCGGGCCGTCGCGACGAAGCGCAGATCACAAAGGAAGTTGCGGTACTCACGTCTGAATTAGACGAGGCACGAGCCGAGATTCGTCGCGTAAGCCCACGCTACGCCGCGCTCGTTGAGCCGCGCACGCTCAGCCTTGCGGATATCCAGCAGCTTCTGGACGACAACACGCTCCTCATCGAGTACAAGCTGGGCGAAAACCGCAGCTTCCTATGGGCGGTGACGCGCAACGACATGAAGAGCTTCGTATTACCGGGTCGCGCGAAAATAGAAGGGGCGGCCCGCCGACTCCACGAGCTCCTCACTGAACGTAACCTGCGCCCGCCGGGCGAAACACCTGAACAGAGGCGCGCGCGGCTCGTGCGTTCTGAAGAAGAATATGCCGAGGTCGCCGGAGTGTTAAGCCGAATGCTGCTGACGCCCGCGGCCTCAATGCTCGGGCGCAAGCGACTTGTCATCATCGCGGATGGCGCGCTGCACTACGTCCCGTTCGGTGCGTTGCCCGAGCCGCAGGTGCAGGTATCGGCTATCAGGTATCAGGTTCCGGAACAAACACGCGGCGCGAATCATGATGCAAAATCTTCCCGCCCACCGCTGACCCCAGAAACTCGATACGTAATCCAGGATCACGAAGTGGGCAATCTCCCTTCGGCGTCGGTTCTCGCGGGGATGCGTAAGGATATTGAGGGACGACGGCCGGCACCCAGGTCAGTCGCCGTCCTGGCTGATCCGGTGTTCGACCGTGCTGACGCGCGCGTGGTTGGCCCAGGGTCTTCACGAAAGAACGCAGTCTCCAAATCAGAGGCGCAGGCTCCGGCCGATCTATCTGCACCGAATGATTTCACCGATGCCGCTCTCGACTCAAGCGTCGCATCCGGATCCTCGATCTCACGGCTTCCTTTCACGCGCCGTGAAGCCCTCGCCATACTCGCCTCGTCAACGGACGGTCGGGCCACCGCTGCGCTGGACTTCCGCGCGAGCCGCGCCACGGCAATGGGCCCTGAGCTCTCGCAGTTCAGATATATTCATTTCGCTACCCACGGGCTTTTGAATAGCACACACCCGCAACTCTCCGGCATCGTGCTCTCACTCGTTGACGAGAGTGGGCGCCGGCAAGACGGCTATTTGCGCCTCCACGAGATTTTTAACCTCGACCTGCCGGCTGAGCTCGTCGTGCTTTCAGCCTGCCAGACAGGACTCGGCAAAGAGTTAAAAGGTGAAGGCCTGATCGGTCTCACGCGTGGCTTCATGTACGCCGGCAGCCCTCGCGTCATCGCGAGCCTCTGGAAGGTTGACGATGCGGCCACGGTGGATTTGATGGCTGCCTTCTACCGCGGAATGCTGAAAGAGGGCCTTGCGCCCGCCGCTGCATTGCGCCGTGCCCAGGTCGAGATGCTCGCTCGGAAGCAAAGACAATCCCCTTACTACTGGGCCGCCTTCGTTCTGCAAGGCGAATGGAAGTGACTGCCGGCAAGAAACGCGATTTGACACCCGAGATCCTCAACGGGCTGCTTGCCCTGTTGGATCCCGATCGCGAGCGGGCCGGCGAGCTTTATGAGCTTCTGCGCGCGAAGCTGGTCAGAATTTTCGAGTGGCGCGGGTCTTCATTTCCGGAAGACGACGCGGATGAGACGCTCGACCGCATTGCTCACAAAGTGGCGGAAGGCGAGCCGGTGCGCGACGTGCACGCTTACGCGGGCGGAGTGGCAAGACTGGTTTGGTTAGAGTCAGTTAAACGAGAGCGCCGCTCACGCGCAGCGCTTGAACAGCTGCCTCAAAGCGAAGGGGGCGTGGTTGAATCGGAGGTGCGGAGTGAATGCTTCGGCTCGTGTCTCAGCAGATTGCCGGCCGATGCGCGCTCGCTCGTTGTCGAATACTACCGTAAGGAGAAGAGCGCAAAGATAGAGTCGCGCAAAAGATTGGCCGAGAGTCTTGGAATAGCACACGGTACGTTGCGTTTGCGTGTTTATCGACTGCGCGCGCAACTAGAGCGGTGCGTGGAGCAGTGTTTGAAGAAATCTGCCGCCGGATGAAACGAAACGCGCGCGCGCGCCACTTGTAAGTGGAGAGAGAGGGTTCACCAAGCGTTGAATACTGCGTTTGATCAGGATTTGTTGACGCGATTTTTGCTCGATGAGCTTGACGAGCGTGAGCGCGCGGAGGTCGAAGACCGCCTGCTCGCTGAGACTGAGTTCTATGAGCAGATGCTTGCGAGGGAAGCTGAGCTGACAGACGCATATGTGCGCGGCGAGCTTTCCCACAGTGAGCGCGAACGGTTCGAAAAAAGTTTCTTTGCATCTCGCGATCGCCGCAAGCGCGTCGAGTTCGCACAAGGGCTCGCAGATTCCGCCACCCTCCTGCAGAGAGAAGAATCCACAAAGCCAGACTCAGCGGTTGTGCCCATGACGACCCGCAATCGCGGCTGGCTTGCGTCGCTTTTCGCCCGGCGACCGGCGCTGGGCTACGCACTGGCGGCCGCTTTGCTCGTCGTCATAGGCATTAGCGTTTGGTTTGCGGTCGAAAGGATGCGAGCGCGGGTCGAGCCGCAACGGGCGGGGACGAACGGCGCCCCCTCGCCAGAAGCGAAACAGGACGATAGCGGAGTCGCCTCGCGTCAATCAGGCGAAGCACGGCCAGCGCCGGGGTCTGTCAACGCGACCGCCGGAGAGAGCCCAACACCCGGGCGCGAAGACGCGCGCGACCGTCCTATGTTCTCGACCGTGACGCTGGTGCCTGGCTCTCTGCGCGGTGGGACGGCGGGCGCCAATCTCTTCATTACGCGCGAAGCCACGCACGTCCGCGTACGCTTGCAACTTGAAGAGGACAGTTATCGCAGTTACGAAGCGGTCGTCAGCACACCTGAAGGCCGAAAGGTCTGGGCGGGTTCTGCGCGCAAGGATCGTGAGAAAAACGCGCAATTCCTCACGCTCACCCTCCCGGCCGGCGCTCTCTCTCGCGGCGATTACATCATCGAGCTAACCGCAACGACAGCCGGCGCACGGTCGCAGGCTGCCGCACAATATTCCTTCCGTGTCACGCGCGAAGACTAAGCTTTCACATAAGCTCTTCCTAAAAGTTAGTTGAATGGCGACTCGGCTTTGCCGTCTGATGTGCGGACGCGCCCAGCGCTTCCGTCCAGCTTCATAAGGATTGCGGGGCTACGCCCGACGACTGGGCAGAGTGCAAAATCTAATTCCGAGCTTGCCGGAAGGCCAAAGGCGTTTCGCACATCAGGCGGCGGAGCCGCATCGTCGAAAAATCTCCGCGTAACATTTCGCGCGCCACGGCCACTTGCTTTGTGCAGAGGCAAAGTCGTTCCGCGTCGCCGCTAACTTGCCGGCCGAAATTGGAGGCGGTTGAACTCCATCCGCTGAAGCAGACCAATCTGCGACTCACGATCTTTGCGGAAATGAAGGAGATCAAGATGTCCACACTTAAGCGTCTTATTAGCTGCAGTATCGTTGCGCTTGTGCTTGCGGGCACAGCTCTAGCTCAGGACAATCGCGCGCGAATTGATAACCCGGTGGAACCGGTTCCAGTTGCGTCGGGCCCGGTAGTAACCGCCACCGCTACCACGAAGCGAGTGCGCTTTGTGAGTCCCGGCACCGCGGTGCAACTTCGTTTGGAGGTCTACAACGAAGCCGGGCAAAAAGTCTTTGACACTGAACTGCGGGGCGGCAATGTGCTGGACTGGCACTTGCAGGACACCGCCGGCCAACATTTGCAGACAGGATCGTACGCCTGCGTGCTGACAATCAAGAGCTTGTCAGGACGATTGAGCCAGCGGGTGGGGACGGTGACGGTGAATGAGGAAAAGACGGTGATATCGACTGCTGCCGCCGCCCCACTATCGCTGGCCCAACAACAGACCATTGGCCCGGTGGAAGGCAATGCTGAATTTACAGTTTTGCACGAGAGTGACACCGCAGCGATAACTGCTGTCACGCACGATGGCACTGAGGGCCAGGTCGGCCGCACGCGCGGGGCGCTCAGTTTCCGGACGGGAGATTTCTTCTCCGGGAGAGATAAAGAGCAGATGCGTTTGACGGAAGACGGGAAGCTGGGGATTGGCACCAACAACCCGCAATCGACCTTGGATGTGGCCGGCACGATTCGGGCGGAGCGGATACTCATCGCCAAACCCAAGCTGGACAGCTTCTCTCAGATGTCGGGAGCGGACACAGCGCAAGCTGAGGCTGGAGGTTCGACGGCGCTGGCCACTGGTTCCGGGACTCAAGACCAGATTGCGAAGTGGATCGACAATGCCGGCACGTTGGGTGATTCAGTCATCACAGAGACCGGCGGCAATGTTGGCATCGGCATGACCGCGCCTGGGGCGGTACTTGATGTTACCAACAACACCAACCATTTGAAGTACAGTCCCGCGACGGGAAAGCTCACCTTAACCGGCCCCGCCTCGAACTTGACTGTCAACCCTGGTCTGCGTCTTGAATTCAACTCTGATCCTGATGCCGCCCTATCTTACCTGGCCTATTCTCATGACAACGTTTCCCAGGCGTACGATGCGTATTGGAATGGCGCAGCTTGGGTTTCCTCTCACCTTGGAGCCAACTTTGCTGTCTTTAAGAACGCTAGTCAGTTGACGATTGGTTTCAATGCCGGCACGCCGAAAGGAAGCACCTTTCCCTCCTTCAACACGTCTACGGGAGTAATCTTCAGCAACACTGGAAGCATGGGGGTTGGCGGCGCGCCTGCCAGCGCGAAGTTGTATGTCAACGGCAACGTCGGCATCGGGACGAACAACCCCACACAGGAGCTCGACGTGGCCGGCGACATCAAGGCCAGCGGATCTTTGATCGGCGCAACGGGGAGCGTGACGGGCAATCTGACGGTAGACACGACGACGCTCAACGTGGACGCAGCGAACAACCGCGTCGGCGTCGGCACGCTGACGCCGGCCCTGCCACTCGATGTGATCGGCTCGATCAATTCTTCGACGGGTTACCACATCGGCGTGGCGCGTGTGTTCCACATCACGGGCACGGAAAATACTTTCGTCGGGACCGGCGCGGGGGGGATTAACACAGGCAGCGAGAACACCTTTGTCGGCTCCTCTGCCGGCTTGGTCAACACCACGGGCTCTCAGAATTCCTTCTTCGGCAGGAACGCCGGCAAGAGCAACACGACGGGCAGCAGCAACTCCTTCGTCGGCCTTGATGCGGGCGCCTCTAATACGACGGGCAATCACAACTCCTTCTTCGGCATCTGGGCTGGTTCCGCCAATACGTCGGGCTTCGGCAACTCCTACTTCGGCGCTCTGGCTGGTTACGTCAGTAACAGCTCCCACAACTCGTTCTTCGGCTACCGTGCTGGCGACAGCAATTTGGGCGGCAGTTCTAACACGTTCGTCGGCTCCGAGGCTGGCGGCTCCAACCTGACAGCGAGCAACAACTCCTTCTTCGGGTACAAAGCTGGCTACGCTAACACAACGGGCACCGGCAACGCCTTCGTCGGCTATCTGGCCGGGCAGAGCAACACGACGTCGAGCGACAACTCCTTCTTCGGCGGTAGTGCGGGCGTCTCGAATACGACCGGCGAACTCAACTCCTTCTTCGGCTCTCAGGCGGGCGGCGCTAACACGACGGGCGGTAGCAACTCCTTCTTCGGGCGCTTCGCCGGACTCTCGAACACCACCGAAAGCAACAACACCTTCATTGGCGCGAACTCGAACGGCACGACGGGCATCACCAACGCCACGGCCATTGGGGCGAACGCCGTGGTCACGCAAAGCGATTCGCTCATTCTGGGCAATGGCGTCAATGTTGGCATCGGTCCCTCCGCGCCCGCAGAAAAGCTGCACGTCCGTGGCAACATCTACATCACCGGCGGCGGCCCCTTCGTCAACAACTACAACGGCCTGATCCTGAAGTCGCCCAACGGCCTGACCTGCGCCAAGCTGACGATTGACAACGCGGGCGTCCTGGTCACTACGATCATCCCGTGCCCTTAGCGATCCTGAGTTCGCGTTGGTGAGAACCGCCTGCGGTAGCGAGGGGACCTTGCAACGTCCGCCTTCGAACCGCCGAGGGTTCTCACCACCCGAAAAATTTTCCCACGTAACATTTTGCGCGACACGGCCACTTGCTTGTGAAAAGTTAAGTCGAATCCGCGCGCGCGTTACCCGGCGCAAGAAAATCTTTTGACCTCAACTTAAGGGAGAAAACCATGTACCGACGAATCGCATTAACAATCGCGCTCGCCCTGAGTCTGATTTCATTGTCGCTTGTGAGTTCCGACTCGACTGTGCGCGCGCAGAAACCGAGCAGATATACGGCGGACACGGGCGTTGTCACACTCGGCCCGGATCAAATACTCCGCATCACCGTGGCTATCCACGACACTGGCACGCACGAAGTGAAAGTTCAGTTTAGAAGCATTAGTTACCTGGGCCAAAGTTGCGACGCCACGGGTGTTTGCGTTAACGAAGTCAGCTCGCAGACAACCTCTGATCCGATGACAGTGACGCCGTACAGGGGTCTCTCAAAGAATTTTTACTCGGCCAGTGAGGGGCGATGGGTTCGCGGCGTGGTCGTGAGCAACAGCAAGGATGTGCGGGTGACTTCTCAGATCATAGACACCGCTACGGGTAATGTCGTGACCTCAAACAACATTGAGTGCTCGTACTTCGAAAGCTAACGCCGGAGAGCGGACACACTAACTCAAATTTCACTACACCGAAGGGAGTCGAACGTGGAAAGCGGGTGCGAAGCCGGGAAAACAGCGTCGGAGACGAAGTCGTGAAAACCAAAATCATTTTATTGATCGCGGTCGCAGTGCTTGCGGGTGTGTTCGCGCACCGATCCGATTCGACCGTCGCGGCTGCGCCGCCGGAGAGATATACGTTCGATTCCGGTTACCTGATACCTGGTGAGAATCAATTCGTGCGCATCACGGTGGTATTGGGTGGGGGCACTCACGAGGTGGGCCAGGTTCGCTTGAGAAGTATCCAGGCTACGCAGGGCAGTTGCAGCGGTGGCATTTGCGCGCACAGCGTTTTCTCGCAAACAACCTCCGACCCCTTGAAACTGACGCCGAACGGAGGTCTCTCAATGGATATTTACTCGGGCAATCCGGGTAACGCGGTTCGCGGCGTGCTCTTGAGCGACAACGGAAACCTGCAGGTCAACGCGATAATCGTGGACAGTGTAACCGGCGAAGCGGGCGCGACGATTAACGTCATGGGCAACCCGCCGAGAACGCCTCCGCCTGCAGGATAGGCTGCGCTCTCATCCCAAAATTTGAACCGGAGAACAAACTTATGAAAAGCCGAATTATTCTGTCGCTAACATTTGCTTTGGCGTTCTCAATCAACGCTTTTGCGCAGGAGACCCTTCGCGTAGGCGATAAGGTCGAATACTACTGTCATTGTGGTGGCGGCCAGATGCACTGGCAAGAGGCGAGAATTGAGGCTGTTCTCGGTGGCAACAAGGTCAAGGTGCGCTACGGCAATGGCCGGTATCAGATCGATACCGTGACCAATGATCCGGCGACCATTCGCGCTCCCGGCAGCGCCGCGAAAGAAGCAAAAAGTGATGAGCTTCAGAATGCTTTTCGTGCCGCAACGCACGACAAGTATTTCAGGGCGGTGCAAATGTTCTCGTCATTTTACAGCGACGAGTTCAATAACCCTGGGGGGGCACCAACCACACCGGCCGGCTGGCAGGAGGTGATGACGAAGCTTGCTGAGCTTGACGCGCTTTGCAAGGGCCAATTTGCCGGCGTTACAAATACGCGCCTCCATTGGCTGGTGAAAAAGGGTGAGGTTGATCACCGATATGCCGATTGGTGCCAGATTGCCGCGCGTCGGGAACAGCTTGCCCCGCTGGTTCGAGCCTCCGCCGCCGCTCGCATGATAACGGTACCGGGCGAGAGCGATCTGAGACGCGCCCTTGAGAGCAGTGACGGCAAAGGTTGGGTGAATGATGACATTCAGTTGCTGATGTTCGAGCCGGCGAAATTCAAGCAGAAGCACCTGCCGAATGTGAAGAAACACTTTGCCACTTACGGCGTCGATGTTCCTGCCGATTTTTTCGATGCGATTGAAAAAAAGGCCGGCGAACTAAAAGCCATTATCGAGCAAACGGCGCCGACGAGGACGTTTGAGCATCCGCAGTTCAAGGACGCCGCGGTCGAAGCTTTTGTTAAAGGAAAACTCTCCGCCCAGCATCCCGGCGTCCAGATCATTAAATCAGGAACGGGCTACCCGAGCTGGTCCAAAAGCGACAGCCTCTCTTATCTCGGCAGCAGCACCAGCGCCCGCTATTACAAGGTTGTCACTGAGTTCCACAAACGCGGCCGGATGCTCGTTAAGTTACCAAACCGTCCGTTCTGCCAGGAGCGTGAATGGGTCGTCGAGCGGGCCTCAGGAAAGTTCTATTCCCACCCTACCCTTGGCGGGGTGTTTATGAAGTGTCAGTAAGGCGATCAGACAAAGGAGAATCAATATGAAAAAACTTGGGACGCTTATTCTTGCGAGCCTCTTGCTGACCGCTTGCGGCGGCGGCTCGAGTCCGGGCGCTGGCGCGAGTTCCGGCGCGACGAGTCCAACCTCGGATTTTGAAATGAAAATTGACGGAAAAGTTGTGCCCTTCAAGATCGAATCCGGCTGGCAGGCTGCGACTGATTACAGCGAATACTCAGCGCCGGGCGGCACGCCTACGTTGACCACCGGCTTACAAGTGTTCGCGCTTCGCAACTACGAGTATGACCCGAAAAAGAATTACGGCGCGATCAAAATGGATAACGAAAAATTGACCGCGCCCGGGCAGATGCGCGTCGTGATCATTCTTTGGGATGAAAAGGGGACTACGGACAGAAAAACGCCGCTCAAAGCCGCGACCTACGCGAGCGACCACAAAGATTCCATGTCGCTGAACGCCGTTACGGTTCAATCCTTTGCCGAGGGCAAAGATCAGGTGACGGGTCTTAGTTTCAGTGGGGGCACACCTAATAAGGGTGAAGTGAAAATTACTTCCGTGACGAACGACACAGCGAGCGGCGAAATTGACGTGAGCGGCACGTCGGGCGGGCAAGATCTTTCGATCAAGGGAAAATTCACCGCAAAACTTTTCAAACCATGACGCTCCGGCGGCGGCATATTTGTGAAGTGTCAGTAAGAGCTGTAGAGATGGAGAAGAACGAAGATGAAAAAACTTGGTGCGATCATTCTGGTGAGCATCCTGCTTACAGCTTGTGGCGGCGCAGGCAGCAGCGGCGGCACGGGTAACAGCGCGGATCCGAGCGCGTCAAAACTCGATTTCAAAGTAGCGGGCAAAGATTCGACTTTGAACGTTAAGACCGGAGCTATTTATTTGGGTAACGTGATTTCCACCGCGCCAGGTAAACCGAACATTCAAACTTTCGCCCACACCATCTACCTCGCCAATTACGAGATGGAAACGACCAGCCCCGGATGGACGCGAAAAGTTCCGAGCGCGCCCGATCAGATGCGCATTGACATCCAGTTGACGGGCGAAGAAGGAACGAAAACTGAGTCGCCTTTTAAAGTTGGGACCTACAGCGCCAAGGCGGACAAATTTAACAGTGTGAGGTTTGCTCAGGTCATTACCTTCGCGGATGGCAAACAAGCAAAGACTTTTTTTGACACCTTGCCCTCTGATTCAAAGGTTGACGGCGAAGTGAAAATTACCGAAGTGACCGCGGACTCCGTGACCGGTGAAGTGAATTTGATCGACGGCGGCAACTCAATCAAAGGCACCTTCACCGCGAAGCTTCCGAAAGCAAAATGATCCGGCAAATAGCGGCAGGAGGATTTTCTTCGGCCAGGAAATCCGTTTGCCGTCACACCAACATGAGCGCCTTGAGAACAGAATCATGTTTGGAAAAACTCTAAAACTTATTTTGCCGCCGTTGGGTGTCACATTGCTCTCAAGTTCATTTGCACTAAACCAACAACTGGCGAAATTCGAAACCAGGTGCGGCTGGTACGACAACCCGACGCCGGGCAATCATTGGCTTTCCGATAAAGACGACGAATGGATCATCGGCGTGCAGGGCGGCTATCAGCTCGAAGATTTTTCCGCGCCCGTCTTTAAAAACAATCAATGGGTCGAGACGCCTTCCGGCAGTTACGGCTACGGCTGCGCCTGTTTTCGGATGCGCGTTGATAAGGAAACAAAACATGTTTTGGAAATCAAAAGCTCGTCCGCCCGGCCGCTGTCGGTGTGCCGGAAAGACAAAGCTCTGCGGAAATGGAAGGTTGAGGAAAAGTAAATCGCAGCCAGGAGGAATGTCGTCGTTAGTCTTTGGTGGCAGCGGAATTGTTTTGAAGTGCCGGTAAGGCGCGCAAGAGGACGCTCTTGATTAATCGGAAAAGGAGTTGCTCGAAGCCATGAAACTGCAAACGCGCAAACCACACGCATCGCCAATGAAATTCACGGTGTGTCTCATTCCGGCGCTGCTGATTTTCTTTAGCGCAGCGTGCAGCGGGTCTAATAAGTTTGTAGGAACCTTCGTCGGGTCTGCGACAGCGTACGGCGGCGGGTACAGTGCGAAGGTGTACAGCAGCGTGTACGGTATGGATGAGATAATCAACGACGTCACCGTCACTTTGACCAAAAAATCAGCCACAGAGTATTACCTGACATTCGGCGAGAAAAGCCCGATCCAATGTAAGCTGCTGGTAGACAACGCGAACCTGGAAGATGACAAAACGGACAATGATGATGACCTCAGCATTAGTCGGGTCAGGGAGAATCGCGACTGTCAACTGCGCGGAAAAGATGGTCAGGTGCAGACTGCAAAAGTCACAAGGATTAGCGGCTTAAGCCCCGGAGGACGTTTGGACCTTCACATTACTCTTGAAGCTACCCCGAGTTCTTTTATCTTTTCTTATCAGGGTTGGAAGCAAAAGTAAGTTTGCGGCACAGAAGGAATGCTTGCCGAGGGGAATACAAGGAAGGAAGCTGTCATGAAAACTAAAGGCATGACCGTGCTGGTTTGCGTTGTGCTGTTGGCCTTAGTCTCCTGCAAGCGACACGGCCCAACGGCAACGGAGGAGACGCTCACAGCAAACTTGCGGCTGCTGTTTCAGTACGGGCGTGAAGGGTGAATCCAGATGGGGGTTACATGGGCGGCACCGGCAAGGGCAGGCAAGGAAGTGAGGGAGAAACTCAATTAACGATCCGGCTCAATTTATGTTTGCTGATTGGCGAACAAGCCTCTGGCGGCTCCCTCACGATCGGGTTTCCGCTTTCTGCCATCCCGCAGTAGAATCCGCTCGCAAAATGCCTGAGGCTAAAGCCAAAGTTGGGAGCGAGGTGCATGAGCGGCTCTGTCGCGCGCGCGCTTTCATCAACGAGCGCTATCACGAACCGATCGACCTGGATGAGATTTCTCGTGAAGCGTGCCTCTCTCGCTATCACTTTCTCCGCCTGTTTCGCGAAGAGTTTGCGACCACTCCCCACCAGTACCTGATCGACCGGCGGATTGAGAAAGCCAAGGAGTTACTGAGGCACCGGCGTCTGACGGTTACCGACGTGTGTTTCGAAGTAGGCTTTCAGAGTCTCGGCTCGTTCAGCACGCTTTTTCGCCAGCGCGTCGGTGATGCTCCGGTAAACTATCGTCAGCGACAGCGAGAGGCCCAGAGCAAAATTCCTACCTGTTTTCTCGACATGTATGGGCTTGGCGTTAAGGATTAGAAATCATTTGTCGGAACGCTTTTACCTCAGTCAGAGAATTCCAAGTCTCTCATTCACACCGGGCTTCAGCCCGGTGACTTTGGCAGGAAGAGATCCGTGAAACCGTTTTAACGGTTTCTACCTCTCAACGAACTTAGAGCTGGATCATCATCCATCTGCGTCTGTACCTTGAGAAACCGTTGAAACGGTTCCTTTACCTAAGCGGCTGTGGATCACCGGGCTGAAGCCCGGTGTGAATGACAGGCGGAACATTCAGAGCAGGAACTATCAGCCATTGAGTCCGCATTTTCAGCAATTTTCGAGAAGCCAACCTTCGCTGAAATCTGTATGCTCCTCCGCGAATCTGGCGAAGGAGACTAACAAACATGATTACGCGAATGTCGCATGCAACGGTTTGGGTCAGAAACCAGCAGGAGGCGCTGGAGTTCTATCGCGATAAACTGGGCTTTGAAGTCGATACCGATGCGATGGTCGGCGATGAATTTCGCTGGCTGACCATGAGAATTCCGTCTCAACCCGGGTTTGAGATCATTCTCATGGAGCCGAAACCGGGATACATTCTGGACGAAGAATCGGCGGCGCAATTGAGATCGCTGTTGGAGAAGGGCGTCCTTGGCGGCGGAGTTTTCGAGACCGACGATATCCATAAGACTTACGAGGAACTTAAGGCAAAGGGCGTTGAGTTCAAGGGGCCGCCAACTACCCAGTCATGGGGAACTGCGACGGTTATGAAAGACAACTCGGGCAATTGGTTTAGCGTCAGTCAGGACAAAACCGCGCCATAAAGTACGCACGCCTCCGGCGTGCTGCTTTTCGTAAATAGCATGCTAGGAGGCATGCGTACCGAAGAGCATGCCAGGAGGCATGCGTACCGAAGGAAACAAAAAAATGCCTAAGGCCGCTCAAGCGACAAGAACGAAATCGATCTACGGCGTGCATCCGGGCGTGGTCATGACGCAGAAGTGGATTACGCAACTGAAAGAGAAAACCGGTCGCACGCTCGAAGAATGGTTGAAGCACATCAAAAAAGAAGGCCCGCCGACCGAGCAAGCGCGGCGCGACTGGCTAAAGAGTGAACTTGGTTTGGGAACCAACACCGCCTGGTGGCTGGCTGAGCGCTCTGTCGGCAAAGGCGAAGAGGTTGGCGATCCGGATGAATACTTAAAGGCCGCGGAAAAATACGTCGAGGAGATGTTCGCTGGAAAGAAGGCGCACCTCCGGCCGATCTACAACGCGCTTTTGAAGCTCGGATTAGCGGTGGGAAAAGACGTGAAGGCTTGCCCCTGCCAAACGATTGTGCCGCTCTATCGCAATCACGTGTTCGCGCAAATCAAACCAACGACGCAGACGCGCATCGATTTTGGGCTCGCGCTCGGCCACACGAAGAAAACGCCGAAGCGGCTAATCGACACGGGCGGCTTCGCTAAAAAAGATCGCATCACGCACCGATTTGAGATTACTTCGTTAAAAGATATTGACGATGAAGTGAAAAAGTGGCTGAAGATTGCGTACGAACGGGACGCTTGATTGTTTGAGCCCCGTTAGGGGCCGAATATTTATAGCCACCAGCTCCTAGGTTGTTAGAGCTCCTTTAGGAGCGGGATGTATTGAACGCGACCCTGCACATCTCGCTCCTAACGGAGCTTAAAATCTATTTGGACACGGCGCTATAAACATTTCGCTCCTAACGGAGCGAAGACTCGGAGACTTTTAATATGGCAACTACAACTGAAAAACCTCAAATAACTGACGAAGCCGTTGAAGCGAAAACGGGCAAGAACTGGTCGCGCTGGTTCAAGCATCTGGACGCCGCCGGCGGAAAGAAAATGACGCATCAGGAAATCGTGGCCCACCTGCGCGACAAGCATGACGTGCGACCCTGGTGGACACAGATGGTCGCCGTCACGTACGAGCAGGCGCGCGGGCTGCGCGAGAAGCATGAGAAGCCCGGCGGGTTTGAAATCAGCGTCAGTCGCACAATCGAAGCACCGGTCGCGAAGGCTTACAAAGCCTGGGCGGATGAGAAGACGCGCAAGAAGTGGCTGCCGGCGAACTTTACGATCCGCAAAGCGACGACGAACAAAACTCTCCGCATCACTTGGGAAGATGACTCAAGCGTGGCGGCGGCGTTTCTCTCCAAAGGCTCCGGCAAGTGTCAGGTCGTGGCGCAGCACGGCAAGCTGAAAGACGCGAAGGCGGGAGCGAAGATGAAAAAGTACTGGAGTGATGCGCTTGAGCGGCTGAAAGAAACGATCGAATAGTCGATGCGGAAACCCGACCTAAGGGAGGGTGCGCTTGCGAAAATGATAGCACCCTCCCTTAGGTCGGGTTTCTGCATCGCTTTCTTCTGCCTCAATCTTCACGCACGCGCAAGGCGAGTAACAGCGGAACGATACTCAACCCCATAAAGGTTCCGCGCACCCAACTCAAATACTGCCAGCGCTGTCCGCGCATAAACCACTCAGCCGGCGAAACATTTAGATTCGGGCTGTTTTGAAATGCGCGCAGCTCAGGAACAAAGTACAAACTCGTCACCACAATCGCGAGCAGATAAACGACGATTGGAATCACAATGAGTTTTCGCCGCGCGCGGATTTTCCAATTCAACGCCAGCGAGATGATGAGCGCCAGAATCGCCAGCGGATGAATCAGCAGCCAGAATCGCCCTTCGTTAAGCGCGTGGCGCCCGTTGACCAGCACGGCTGAGTCGGGCAGCGCCGAAAGATAAACGGGAAAATAGACGAGGTGTGAATAGACAAAGCCGCCGAGCAGGATGCCCATCAGCAGGATGGAAATCATTAACGCGATTGTTCGGGCAGTCATCATCCCACTTCATCATCGCCTAACGTCCTTTGGCTATCAACGGCTGCGGTTCGGGCTCGCGTGCGCGGCGACTGTCGCTGGGCGGTGGCTGCGGTGGCGGCGGATTCGCGACGAATTTCTCAAGCGCGGCGTCCATGACTTCATTGATTCGAGTCAGTGGCACAACTTCCAATTCGCGCCGGACGTCTTCGGGAATGTCTTCCAGATCCGATTCGTTGCGGGCGGGAAGAAGGATGCGGTGGATTCCGGCCCGATGCGCGGCCAGAACTTTTTCTTTCACTCCGCCGACCGGAAATATCAAGCCTGACAAAGTAATCTCTCCCGTCATCGCGGTGTCGGGACGAACGCGGCGGCCGGTGTAGAGTGACGCCAGCGCCGCTGTGATCGTTACGCCCGCGGATGGGCCATCTTTGCGAATCGCACCCGCCGGCACGTGCAGGTGCACGCCGTACTCTTTGAACATCTCCAGAGGAATTCCGAACGCGTCGGCGTGCGACCAAAGATACGACTGTGCGGCGCGCGCGGATTCCTGCATGACATCGCCGAGCTGCCCGGTGATGGTGAATCCGCTGCCGCCCGGCAGCAGGTTGGCCTCGATGAACAGAATCTCGCCACCCATCTCGGTCCAGGCCATGCCGGTCGCGACTCCCGCCGGCAGTTCTTTGCGCGCCTCTTCCGGATAGAACTTGGGCCCGCCCAGAAACTCTTTGATGTCGTCGGCGTCCACGACAATCTTCTCAGTCTCGCCTTTAGCAACCTTCAACGCGACCTTCCGCGCGACGCGACCGATGTTTCGCTCGAGCTGGCGCACTCCTGCTTCGCGCGTGTGACGCGTCGCGATTACATTCAGCGCCCCATCCTTGAGTTCCAGCTGTTCGGGCGTCAGGCCGTTCTCGCGAACCTGCCGCGGCACCAGGTAGCGTTTCGCAATTTCGAGTTTTTCGCGATCGCTGTAGCCCGCCAGTTGGATCACTTCCATGCGATCGCGCAGCGGTGGCGGAATCGGCCCCAGCTGGTTCGCGGTGGCGATAAAGAAAACCTTCGTAAGATCGAACGGCAGATCAAGATAGTGATCCGTGAACGTGTTGTTTTGTTCCGGATCGAGAATCTCGAGCAAGGCCGCGGACGGATCGCCGCGATAGTCGGCGCCGAGCTTGTCGATCTCGTCCAACATCATCACCGGGTTGTTCACCGTAGCGCGGCGAATGGACTGAATGATCCGTCCCGGCATCGCGCCGACATAAGTGCGCCGGTGTCCGCGCAACTCGGCTTCGTCACGCACGCCGCCCAAACTGATGCGCTCGAACTTTCGATCCATGGCCCGTGCGATCGAGCGTCCGAGACTTGTTTTGCCCACGCCCGGCGGGCCCACAAAGCACAGGATCGGACTCTTCGCTTCAGGGCGGAGTTTGCGCACCGCAAGGAACTCAAGGATGCGTTCTTTGATGTCTTCGATGTCGTAATGGTCTTCGTCGAGAATCTTCTGCGCTTCGTTCAGGTCGAGTTTGTCTTCTGACGAAAGGCGCCAGGGCAACTCGAGAATAAAGTCCAGGTAGGTCCGAATGACGTGATAGTCAGGCGCCATTGACGGAAGCTTCTCCATCCGGCTCAACTCGCGTTCGGCCTCCTTGCGCACGTCGTCAGGCAAGTCTGCCTTCGCCAGACGCTCGCGCAACTGCTCGGCTTCGGCTGCTTCGCCACCTTCGCCGTCGCCCAGCTCTTTCTGAATTGCCTTCATCTGCTGGCGCAGAACGTAGTCCTTTTGCGCCTTGTCCATTTCAGTCTGCGCTTCATTGGCAATCTTCGAACGCAAGCGGATGATTTCGACTTCGCGCGCGAGAAAATCGTGCGCCAGGTGAATCAAGTCATCGACCGTGTTCGCCTCGAGCATCTGCTGCTCTTTGTCAACGCCGAGACTGAGAATCGAGCCGAGGAAGTAAGCGAGCTTCACCGGATCGTCCGCACCCAACACAACCAGCCGGACTTCCGGCGGCACCTGCGGCAAGTACGCGAGCGCCTGCTGAATCAGGGCCTTCACATTGCGCGTGGCGGCTTCGACTTCGTCGGTCTTCAGCGTTTGCAGCTCAGGCAAGATCTGCACGCGCGCGCGCAAGAACGGCTCTCGCTGCACCCACTCCAGCACGCGAATGCGATCGGTCCCCTGAACGATCATGTGGAGCGTGTCTTCGACGCGCTCCATGCGCTTAATCATTACCAGCGTGCCAACTTCGAAGAGGTCTTCAGATTTGGCGTCTTCCTCGGAAGTTTTGTCGGGCCGCACGCTGATGCAGCCAAGCAGCTTTTCTTCGCTGGCGAGCGCGGCTTCGACCGCGGCCATCGAGCCGGGACGTCCGGCGGCCAGCGGCACCATCGTTTCCGGAAACAGCGTGGTGTTTTGCAGCGGGAGTACCGGGATCTCAAAAGGAGCTGCGCCCAGTTTCTGCGCCGGGTCAACCGCAGAGTTATTCTGCGATTCAGCAGTAGTTTTGCTCTCCGGCTCACCAGTAGATTTGGTCTCTTCGACGGCCGATTCCTTGGGATTGTCTTTTTCTTCAGCCATTGGTTCTTACGATCATCGACCCGCGGCGCGGCTTTTCAGTTCTTCGCGGCATTCTTCGTTTTCGTAGAGGTGTAAGAGCAACAAGCCATCGCGATAGTCGCGCTCGACGGTCGCTTTTTCGATCGAACAGGGGAATTGGATCAGCTTCTCGAAACGGCTGTAAGTGATCTCGAGCTGATAATGCGAAATCCCTTCGCCGCAGAAACCGTCACGGCGCAGGCCACTGACGCGCAGCAGATCGCCGTCAAGCGTAATCTGAATGTCGTCGGCCCTGACGCCGGCCAGATCAAGTTTTACCAGCCAACCATCCTGCGTCCGGTAAACGTCCGCCGCGGGGTTCCACAGCCGTCCCGACGGGCGCCGGTGACGCAAGTCGCCAGTATCGCGAAAGAATTGATCGAACGATCCGCCAGACATAACAGCGTTCCGACAAAACCTCAGAGCGTAAGGGGGTTGGGTTGGATTATAGAGGTTGGCGCTGGGAAAGTCAGGTGGACTCTCATTCACACCTCGCTTCAGCGAGGTGTTGCTCCGGCGAATAAAGTCAGGAACCGTTTTCAACGGTTTTTCAGAGGAAGCCGTTAAAACAGCTGGGGGATTCGGTTGCTGGTCTTAACCACCTCGCTGAAACAAGGTGTGAATGAGATGGTCCTTAACGTCTCTTTAAAACTGTGTCATCTGTGTAATCTGCGGATAAATGCTAAGGATGAGTCATCTCTTCGGGCTTAACCCACTCGTCGAACTGTTCGCCCGTCAGCAAGCCAAGCTCGATCGCTGATGCGCGCAGGCTGCTGCCTTTCTTGTGCGCGTGCTTGGCAATCTTCGCGGCGTTGTCGTAACCAATGTGCTCGTTCAGAGCCGTCACGAGCATCAGAGAATCACGCAAATTCTCATCGATGCGTTCACGGTTCAATTCGATTCCGTTAATGCAATATTCGACAAATCCATGCGACGCGTCGTGAATCAGACGGATCGAATGCAGCAGGTTGTGAATCATGACCGGCTTGAAAACGTTCAGTTCAAAGTGACCCTGTGAACCGGCGATGCCGATCGCCGTGTCGTTACCCATCACCTGCACCGCAACCATCGTCATGGCTTCGCTCTGCGTCGGATTAACTTTGCCGGGCATGATCGATGAGCCGGGTTCGTTCTCAGGCAGGATCAACTCTCCAAGTCCGCAGCGCGGCCCCGAAGCCAGCCAGCGAATGTCGTTGGCGATCTTCATCAACGAAACGGCCAGCGTTTTCAAACCGCCGCTACAGAAGACAATTTCATCGTGCCCCGACAGCGCCGCGAATTTGTTCGGATGGGATTTAAAAGGAAGGCCGGTGAGTTCCGCGATCTTCTTTGCCGCGCGTTCACCAAATTCCGGGTGCGCATTCAAGCCCGTGCCGACCGCCGTGCCGCCGATGGCCAGATCGTACAGCCCGGGCAACGTCGCATTCATTCGATCGATATCGCGCTCGATTAAGCTCGCCCAGCCGGACATCTCCTGGCCGACAGTTAATGGAGTGGCGTCCTGGAGATGCGTGCGGCCAATCTTCACCACGTCCTTGAATTCTTTAGCCTTCCGATCAATGGCGTGATGAACTTCCTGCACCTGCGGGACCAGCTTATTCATCTGCGCGGCGGCTGCGATGTGCATCGCCGTCGGAAAAGTGTCGTTCGACGACTGGGACATGTTCACGTCGTCGTTAGGATGAATCGGCTTTTTAGTGCCGAGGACGCCGCCCGCAATCTCAATCGCCCGATTGGAGATCACTTCGTTGGCGTTCATGTTCGTCTGCGTGCCTGAACCGGTTTGCCAGACGCGCAGCGGAAAATGTTCGTCGAGTTTCCCTTCGATTACTTCATCGCACGCCTGCACGATTAACGTCGCTTTGTCCGCCGAAAGCTTGCCGAGATCCTGATTCGCCAGCGCGCAGGCCTTTTTCAAGATGCCCAACGCCCGAATCATCTCGCGCGGCATCACGTCGTCGCCGATGTCGAAGTGCAGCAAGCTGCGCTCAGTCTGCGCGCCCCAATACTTATCGGCGGACACTTCGATCGCGCCCATCGAGTCGGTTTCGGTACGAACGCCTGATTTCGCTTGTTCCGTTTTTGGTGTCATATGCGTGGCTAAATTGAGCTCACTGCCCTGTGATCCCACACAATTGTACACTGGGCACGACCATCTCAAGAATTTCAAAGCACCTTGTATCACGGTGCGCGGTTTGCTATAAACCCAACAGCACTTCCCCAACAGCCAATCTCGGTTCCCCATTTTAGAAAAGCGTTCGTGTCTTTCCCAGACTCGATGATGAATACACTTGCGGACAGGAATGCGCTGATTCTGGTAGTTGAGCGGAATCCGCTCGTCCAGCGACTCGAGAAATTTTTTCTCGAACAGGCAGGCTACGGCGTTGAGTTTGCGGCCGATGGTCTCACGGCGTTGGAGCGCGCACGCGAGCTACGTCCGACAATTCTGGTTACTGAAGTGCTGGTGCCGAAGCTCGATGGCTTGAGCCTTTGTCGCCAGCTCAAGTCCGATCCGGCAACCAGGAACACCAAGGTGCTGATCTTCAGCCACCTGCACGCTGAACAACGAGCGTACGAAGCGGGCGCGGACGCGTTCTTGATCAAACCGTTAAATGAAGAACTTCTAATCGAAATGGTCACGAAGCTAATCGAAGAAATGGACCACCAGGCGGCTGCCGGAGAGCAGAATTAATGACCGAAAAGATAAAAACAGGATGCGCCGGTTTGGATGAAGTGCTGTATGGCGGCGTTCCGACGAATACCATCAGCGTCATTATGGGAGCTCCGGGCACCGGAAAAACAATCCTTGCGGAGCAGATTGCCTTTTGCAATGCGACAGTCGATGCGCCCGCGTTGTATCTGACGACGATGTCTGAGCCGTTGGAAAAATTCATCGTGCACGGACAGCATTACAAATTCTTTGATCAAGAGAAGGTCGGCACTTCGGTCTTCTACGAAGATCTGGGCCTGATGTTGCGCGAGCAAGGGATCGAGAAGTTACCTGAGATCGTCGCTGACATGCTCGTCGCGCGCCGCGCAAGATTTGTCTTTATCGATTCGTTCAAAGCCCTCAACGAGTTGGTTGAGCGACCGCTGCGTCGCAACCTCATTTTTGATTTGGCTACGGTGCTGTCAACCTATGATTGCACCAGCTTCCTGATTGGCGAGTACGCAGAGGCGACGATGACCGAGCTCCCGGAGTTTGCGATCGCCGATGTCGTGATCCAAATGCTCAAGCTGGCGACGAATGTGCGCGAGGAAAGATTTCTGCGCGTTGAAAAGTTCCGGGCTTCGAAATCAACTCCTGGTTTGCACGCATTTTCCATCACGGCCGACGGTCTGGAAGTCTTTCCGCGGTTACTCACACCGCCGGTAGCGCCGAAATACACGGCGCGGCCTGAGCGCGTCACGACCGGTATTCAGGGCCTGGACGAAATGATCGCCGAGGGCTTCTGGCGCGGCACTACCACGTTGGTGGCCGGTCCGCCGGGATCGGGAAAGACGATCATGGCGCTGGAGTTTCTGCGGGCCGGCGTGAGCAAAGGCGAGCCGGGAATCTATCTTGGCTTTCAGGAAAACCCCACCCAACTCACCCGCGTAATGCGAAACATGCAAATGCCGGTTGAGAAACTTATTAACGACGGCTTTGAAATAATGTACCAATCGCCGGTCGAGATGCAGCTGGACAGGATCGCCGCGCGCCTGTTTGAGCGGATTCGCAGCGGCAAAGTGAAGCGGGTGGTGATTGATGCCCTCGGCGACCTCGAGCGGATCAGCGTCGATCGGCAGCGATTCTCTGATGTGATTTATGCCCTGACCCAATGGTTCGCCGTGGAAAACGTAACCTGTTTCATGACTTACGAACTCGCCAATCTTTTCGAAGTACACGGAATCAGCGACCAACAGGTTTCGAACATGAGTGACAACCTCCTCCTGCTCAGATTTCAACCGGGCCCCGAACTGAAACGGACGCTGCGAATTATCAAGACTCGCGGCAGCGCACACGTTGGTAGTGAACGCGAGATTCACATTACCAATAAAGGTTTAGTGATCGAAGGGATTTGATAAGAAGCATTATGGACAAGCCGGGGCCTGTAAAGAAAACTCATTCCGGGCGACTCGCCGAGATCAACCGGGCGATTACCACGTCGCTTAATTTCGATCAGGTCCTCGGCATCATCGTCGAGAGTGCCTTGCAGTTGGTCGAGGCCCGGGCCTGCGTACTTCTGCTAATCGAGAAAGATGGGACGTTTCGCGTGCGGGCCGCGCGCGGGACCACGCCCGAGTTTGCCGCAGAGTTTTCCGCGTCGATGGATGAAGACGCGGTGAGGAAGCTGCACCAAGCACTCGCCGTGACGCCGGACGAGGCCATGGTGTCCGTGCCGGTCATTGCGACCAACGCCGTCAACGGCATGCTAGCCGTGGTCCGCGACCGTCCCCTTGACGCTGACGAAGAGTGGCAATTGTCGGCGATCGCCGATCAAGCGGCAATCGCGCTACAGAACGCTCGCCTTTTTGAAATTGAATCAGCCGAGGCCAAACGCTTGCGCGACGCGACCGAAATCGCGCGGCGGCACCTCGCTTCGATCGTCGAATCCTCAGACGATGCAATCATCAGCAAGAACCTGGACGGCATTATTCAAAGCTGGAACGAAGCTGCGTCACGAGTGTTTGGCTATTCAGCCGACGAGGTTATCGGCCGGCACATCACCATGCTGCTGCCGCAAGATCGCCTGAACGAAGAAACCTTGATTATCGAAAAAATCCGCCGCGGCGAGCGGGTGGATCATTTCGAGACCGTGCGCCGCCGCAAAGACGGCAGTCTAATCGACGTGTCGCTCACCATCTCTCCGATCAAAAACCAGGAAGGGCGGGTCGTTGGCGCGTCCAAGATTGCCCGAGACATTACCCAACGTAAGAAAACTGAGGCCGAGCGCGATGAACTTCTCAAACGCGAGCACGAAGCACGCGCCGACGCCGAAGCAGCCAACCGGCTGAAGGATGAATTTCTCGCGACCCTCTCGCACGAGTTGCGCAATCCGCTTAACGCCGTCGTCGGCTATGCGGAAATCCTGCTGCGCAGTAAGGAAACGCGCCATAACGAGTTGGTGATCAAAGCGGCTGAGACCATCCGGCGTAACGCCCTGGCGCAAACGCGCCTGGTTTCGGATCTGCTGGATCTCTCGCGACTGCAAATGGGCAAGCTGTCGCTGGAATTCCAGCCCCTCTCGCTTTCGACGATTTTAACCGACGCCATCGACACGGTGCGCGATGAAGCGAACGCCAAAGACATCTCACTGGAAGTAGCTATCGGAAGTGACGTAGTAGTTGAAGGAGATCCGATTCGCCTCGGCCAGATTGCCTGGAACCTTTTGAACAATGCGGTCAAGTTCACCGCCGCCGGCGGCAAGGTGAGCATCGCAGTGAAGCGCTCTTCCAATGCTGCCGAGTTTGTCGTCTCTGATACTGGTCAGGGAATCGGAAGCGATTTCCTCCCGCATGTCTTCGAGATCTTTCGGCAGGGTGATGCCAGCAGTGTGCGCCGGCAGGGTGGTTTGGGTATAGGTTTAGCGTTGGTGAAACAACTTGCCGAGTTACATCGCGGCCATGTGAAAGTCGATTCAAAAGGCGTCGGCCATGGGGCCACGTTTACCGTCACTGTTCCGCTTTATGAAACAGAGGACCAGTACGCGGCGCCGAAGCCTGCCACCTCAGTGGAACTTCTCAAGGGCAAGACAATTCTGATTGTGGATGACTCGCGCGACACGATCGACATGTTGACCAAACTCCTGACCTTGGAAGGCGCCCGCGTCGAATCAGCCGGTAGCGGTAAGGAAGCGCTGCAAATCGCCGGTGAGCGCAGCTTTGACTTGATCATCTCAGACATCTCGATGCCGGAAATGGATGGTTATCAGCTCCTGAAGCAAATCCGCAGGCTGGCCAAAGGCGAGAATCTGCCGGCCCTGGCCTTGACCGGTTACGGCCGTTCACACGACATCACGCGGGCCCAAGCCGAAGGCTTTGCCGATCATCTGACCAAGCCGATCGACATCAATCGATTCCTGCGCACGGTGCGAAGATTGACGGATGGCCCGTGAGATACGCACGCCTCTGGCGTGCAGCTTGTCGCCGCTGCCTACCGTTCGCAAACAAGTAGCAGTCGTCGCAATTTGACAATGCGCTCTTTGCGATTGGAGGGGCTGACAACGTCGCGGACGCAAAGTTTGTGAGAACCAACGACCAATTATTTCGCCATCGTGTTTGACTGAGACCGCAGGCGGCACGTCACACTGAGTCGTTAAGGCTTTTGCGGTTTCAGCTGCGGTCTGACGGCGCGTGGAATATCGTCCGGATCGCCTTCCGGATCTTCAATCTTTACTTTGGACCGGCCGCCGCGCAGCAGCGGCAACTTGGGCGTGGGAAGATTAACGGTCGCGAGCGAAGTAGTGCGTCGCAGAATGGCGCCGCCTCGGCCCGCGATCCAGGTGTCTGACCCGCCGTGATATGCCACCGCGAACAACGAGGCGCTGGTGATAGTCGGTTGCGAAGCCCACACGACGCCTCCGTCTTTTGTCGCCAGTACCAGGCCGTGATCGCCGGCGGCCATCGCGTCGTCACGTGACGCAGTCGAAACGGCAAACAGGTTGCTTGAGACGCCGCTCTCCTGATCTTTCCACTTCAAACCGCCGTCATCAGTGCGCAGGATGATTCCTTTTTCGCCCACCGCATAGCCGGTTTTGTCGTCGGCGAACGCGATTGAGTACAGCCACTCTTTCAAGTTGATATCGATGTGCTTCCATGAATCGCCGCCGTCTTCAGTGCGAATGATCGTGCCGCCTGAGCCGACGACTACGCCACGTTTCGGGTCAAAGAAGGTCACGTCTTCCAGCCAGGCCCGGCTCTGCGAAGGCTGTCCTTGCCAGGTTTCGCCGCCGTCTTCGGTGCGCATGATCGTGCCGCGGGCGCCGACTACCCAACCAAGTTTTGGAGAAACGAACCAGAGACCGGTGAGGTCTTCGGGGATTCCGGTTTCCTGTTTCTGCCACACGATCCCGCCATTCGACGTTCGCAAAATTGTGCCGTGATCGCCGGCGACCCAACCGTTGGCAGCGTCGGTGAAAGTAACCGCGTTCAGCCGCTCGCGCGTTCCCGACGGTCGTACTGTCCAGTTCTTTCCGCCGGACGAAGTCGCCAGAATTTTTCCGCGCGCCCCAACGGCCCAGCCGCGCGAGTCGTCCACAAAGAAAATGTCCGCGATGTCGTCGCGTCCGCCTTCGGTCAGGCGCTCCCAACCCAGTCCACCATCGTCGCTACGTACGACCAGCCCGTCGCCACCGGCGGCCCATCCGGTGGTCGCGTCGGCAAAATAAACTGTCACCAGCCGCGGGTTCGTGCGGATGTTCGCCGGAATCCAGAGCTTGCCGCCGTTACCGGTGCTCAGCACCAGCCCGTTGTCCCCGGCGATCCAGCCGTTCTTGTCATCAGAAAAATAGACCGACAGCAGATCGCTTTTCATGCTGATGTCCAAAGGCTCCCAGGTCGCGCCGCTGTCCTCACTCAACAACACGCGACCACCGTAACCGACCGCGATCGTTCGCTCAGGAGTAATGAATGTGACACTGGTCAAAGGCTGCGCGCCGAGCCGAACGGACTCTTTCCAATTCTTTCCGCCGTCGGCCGTGCGTAAGATCGTGCCGCGTTCGCCGGCTGCCAACCCCATCGTTTTGTTAGTGAATGAAACCGAAAAGAGGTGCGCGCGCGTGGAGCTGAGTTGCGGTGACCAGGTCTGGCCGCCGTCCGTGGTCGCCACCACCGCGCCGTAAGTTCCGACGGCCCATCCGCGCGCCGGATCCTCGGGCGCGAACGTTACTGAGTACAGGTGATCCTTCGTGGCCACCGGAACTTGCGTCCAACGTCTGCCACCGTTCGTGGTGCGCAGCACAGTGCCTCGCGCGCCGACCGCAATTGCCCGGCGGCGATCGAAAACGTGCAGTCCGCTTAAGGTCGAAACGATGCGTGTGCGCTGGCTGGTCCACGAAAACCCGCCGTCAGTTGTGTAGAGAATTACTCCGTCGGATCCGACCGCCCAACCGTGGCGCTGATCTTTGGCAAATCGGATGGCCGAAATCGCGTTGCCTTGCGGCAGAGGGTTCTGCCACTCCCATCCACGATCTGCGGACTGGGCGCCGGCCGCGCCGACGCACAGCGTCACGATGAGACAAGTCAGAATAAGGTTTGTTGATTTGCCGTGCACTGTCTGGTTGTTTGGCGTCCGGGTTGTGGGGAGATTATAGAATTGCCACGAGTGGAAAGCGAGAAGTAGTTGTGATTTGGCCCGTCTTCCCATGGGGACGGATATGCCTAACTTTTCCATCAACCGTGTGTTTGTAGATTTAGAGGCAGCCCGAAGGGCTGAAAGAGAGTAGCCGGGGGTTGAGCGCAGCGAAGCCCCCGGAACCGAAGTTCATGGTTTCTGACCCTGAAGGGGTCACAGAAATCGTCTGGCACCCTTTCAGGGTGCGCATTCCACGCCGACTCTTTTCCGGGGGTCTACGCTTCGCTGCGACCCCCCGCTACTTTCTCCGCAACCCTTCGGGTTGCCTCCCAGAAGGACAGGGAACTAAAACAACTGCTCTTCGTCGGCCTCTTCCGGCTCGATGACGCCTATCTTGTCCACCGCATCCTGCAGCACCGCGGGTTCGACGTGTCCGAGCGCGGCGATCTTGCGGGCTGCTTTGTCGGCCGCTTCCTGAATCACGTGGCCGACGTGACCTTGAGACCACTGCCACTCAACCTGATGACGCTCGGCGGCTTCATCCAGGCGCTTCCACCAATCGTGATTCGCTTTGCGGCGAAAGCGGCCGCTCATCGTCTCAACGACATATTTCGAATCCGTGTGCAGACGAACGCGGCAAGGTTCTTTCAAGGCTTCCAGGCCAAGCGCAGCCGCGGCGATCTCGGCCTGTTGATTGGTGGCTTGGCCGAGATAAATTCCAAATGCCCGCCAAAGACCTTTGAAGCCGAGCAACGCCACCCCCGCCGCGCGCGCCACAGCACGGCCATTGCCGAGGCTTGATCCGTCGCAGAAAATCGTCACGAGTTTCGCTGGTCGTCGATCGCTCTCAGGTTCCATCCAGCGCGAGCCTAACACGTGGCGCGGCAGTTTTGGAGTGCGCCGGCTCGACGGCGCTTTCTTTATCGTCTTGAGCTCCAAGGCACAAAAAGCGGCGTCAGGCCGCGCACTCCAAAATCCCGGACAGGGGCAAGCCACCCTTCCTAACCTTGAAGCTGCCAAAAACCACGCGCAGCCATGCCGAAGCTAGTCGAAGGTGAGCACGTACCCTAGAATACCGCCGATGATTTTGCGGGCGCTCCAATTGACGACACGAGATCCGGCGCGCGCCTGTCTGCTGGCGCGAATGGCGGGATGGGTCGTCGTCCTCTCAGCGGTGGCGAGACTATTGCCGCTGTCGCGCGCGCTACAAATCGTTTCGACAGAGGTCCGGTGGAAATCGACCGAAGTCAATCCGGTTCGACTCTCCACGGCGATTGACGCGTTGCTGGAAGCCAACGTTTTTGTCTTCAAACCGAGTTGTTGGAAACGTGCGACCGTTCTGCACCGTTACCTGGCGCTGGCGGGCGTGGCAACGACGATTCGATTTGGCGTAAGAAAGGATGGCGACCGCGAATTGAAAGGACATGCGTGGCTGGAATTGAACGGGGAGCCTTTCCTGGAAAGCTCGCGCCCTGTGTACACGGTCACGTATTCGTTCCCCTCGAACGAGCCTTTCAACGTTGATTTGGCCGTGCTCGCCGAGGGCCGGTAGCGTTGACTGGGCTCTGTCTGTGGCATCTCATTCACACCGGGCTTCAGCCCGGTGTCAAACGACGATAAGAAACGCGGAACCGTTTTAACGGTTTCCTCTTTGCGCGCACACAGTCAAGCCGTTTTTGCCCGAGGGTTACATCAACTCGATAGTGAAACCGTTGAAACGGTTTCTTAAAGTGTTTCCAGGCTGACACCGGGCTGAAGCCCGGTGTGATAAGAGGTCGTCTTCGCCCGAATTCCAGTCTGCAAATCCGCAAACGTTGCGCACTTGTGCTAACTTGTTGCCGACAAACCAGTTTCAGAAACCATCGCGGAGGACATCATGGCAGAACAGGACTTCGACAAGAAAGCCGTCGTCGCGCTTCTAAATGAAATCTTGGAAACCGAACTCGCCGGCGTCGTGCGCTACACGCACTATTCGCTGATGATTTTCGGCCACAACCGCATTCCGATCGTAAGCTGGCTGCGCGGTGAAGCCAACGTCTGTCTGGCGCACGCGAACGAAGCCGGCGAACTGGTCACGCATCTCGGCGAGCATCCTTCACTCAAGATTGGCGCCTTGCTCGAGAGCGAGCAGCATTCGGTTCAGGACATTCTGCTGGAGTCTCTGGAAGCTGAGAAGACCGGCCTGGCACTCTACAAACGTTTGCTCGATGCCGTGCGCGACCGTTCCGTCTTCATCGAAGAATACGCGCGTAAGATGATCGCCGAAGAAGAAATGCACATGGGCGAAGTCAACAAGATGCTACGCAAGCCGGGCGAGATCCACCGGTTCAAGTCGGAATAAATTTCCCTCATGCCGAGACCCGAACGGACTGTTGAGTCACTGAGGCTGCTTCAGGATTGGAGCAAGTGGCTCATCAGTCTTGAGACGGTAGTCTGCATCAGCCTTTGGCCAAAACTAACTAGTACGCCCGCGCCGTCGGGCCTGATGTACGCGGGCTGGATGATGTTTTGGGCGTCAATCATCATCGCCGCCATCCTTCTGCTGTGCATCTCGGCGTTCGTGCGGCGCGTGGACGAATCAGGCGATCGCGACATAAAAATAGTCTGGGTCATCGTTGGTGTGCAGTACGCATGCTTCCTTTTGGGACTCGCTTGCTTTGCTTTGAACCTGTCGACGTTCTGGCTTAGCGCCTAAACCGATAGACAATGGAAGGATCAAAAATTTCCCCGCGTAATCCGTTTAGAAGCCGGACTTGTCCGGCTCGCGCAGATCGGCGGACAAGTCCGCCGTCTAAACGAAACAACAATTTAATTGCTTTTGTCCTGGTGGTCGCGTGTGCCGCAGCGAGCGCGTTGAATGGCCGAAACGCTCTTAACCCGGCCTCGGCGCAGTCTCCGAGCACATCAACGCTACGCCAGCTTCAGGTCAACACACTCTGCGCAAAAACCGAGCGCGTGATTTTTGCTTGTGTGCTGCGCCGGCCGGCGAAGATTGTTTCGGTGTGCGCTTCAAAAGACCTGACGCGAGACAGGGGTTATGTGCAGTACAGATTTGGCTCGCCCGGAAAGATCGAACTCGAGTATCCCAAGGAGCGCAGCGGCACCCAGCAGAAGTTTGAATACACGCATTACATGCGCGCCCTGGTTGATCTCAATGAGATAAACTTCTCGGTTGACGGCGTAGACTATTCCGTCGTGGACGATTACAACGGAGAAGAGAAACCCGCCCAGAGCATTGAGGGCATCACGATCAACTGGCCGGGCACGAGCAAGAAAGAAATTCGCTACACCTGCCGCACAAAACCAAAGACTGACTACGCGGATTTGCAGGCCGTGCTGTTTGAGCACAATTGATCATCCAAAGCTCTTGCATTTCTCGACCTCATCGGCTTAGATCTGCGGCCTCAAACAGGCTGGTCCCAGAGCCTTACGTCCTTCGCCGGTTTCATCGCGCGCCAGCCTGAACATTGAAAGGACCCAAATGCCATGGCGGAAGATTCAAGAGGAATACTGAATGTACTGAGGCATCCTCTGCTCCTGTTGGTGGTCGGCAGCGTGATTGGTTCGTTCCTGATCCCTTGGATCAGCCATAAGACCGATCGCAGCAGAGTGCTGCGAGAGGCACGGCTGAAGAAAAAGGTCGAGATCACCAATAAGAACACCGAAACGATAAGTAAACTCCATCTGCGGGTGACTCGGCTTGGGATATTTCATAAGGACAACATTCGTTTGAAGCCGAGCCCGGCGAAATTGGCTGTGCTACAGGACAAACTGGGTGAGGACATGAATGATCTCTATGCGGACTTCCAAAGGGAGGGCTGGTGGTGGTACCGAAGCCTGAATGACGAGGCCGTGATTCTAGAGATCGTTCCACCGGGCGGTTTCGACAAACTGAGAAAGGATGTAGACGCGTATGAGAAAAACATTACCGACACCGTCGCTGCCTTCAACGCTTTCTGGCACAAGTGTCTTTCGAAAGAATACGACTTTCAGGACGCAAATATCACTCAGATTCAGAACCAGATGTATGAGCGGTTAGAGCAGCTACGCCAAGAGCGGATCGGTCTAGTCAACAATTTGGTCCAGGATTTTACGGCGGAGTGAGTTCTGCGTTGGTGCTCGCGGAGTGTCGTGACCCACTTCAGGATTTGCCAGTTCGTAGATTTGACGTGCTACAGGGTGAGTTAGATTTCGCGCGCGTGAAAGTCGCCTTTGTTTGATTACCTCAAGCCCGATCCGCGCAAACAATTCCTGCCACTCTGCTTCGTGCCGAAACGTGCACGCGCCGGTGCGCTTTCGCCATTTCAGATCGTGCGTCCAGCAGATGAAGCGATCCCAGGCCGTAGCCGGAATGTCCTCGTAGATAATTACGATGCCGCCCGGCCGCAGCACGCGCTTCATTTCCTCCAACATCGAGTGAACGTCTTGCGCGTGATGCAGCACGTACGCGAGCGCGACCGCGTCGAAGGAAGAGTCGGGCGCCGGAAACTCGCGGCCGTCGTACTGACGATAATCAATTGGCGCCTCCGTTGAGTCGGCGACGTCAATTCCTGTCACGGTTGTTCCAAGCATCGCCGAAAGATGATGCGCGATGTAGCCATTGCCGCAACCGACGTCGAGCACTTCCGATCCACGTGGAACGACACGCGCGATTTCCAATGCCATGTCGTACGCGCGGCCAACCTTTCGCCGCCGGCGTTCGCGCAGCCAACGGCGCTTTACGCCATTACCGACAGTTGTGAGCGGACCGACGGCAAAATCAAAAACGGTTTTTGGTCGAGTGACTACACGCCTGACAGAGTAGGGAATCCTGACGCGTCGGGATTGCGAGAGTCTTAGCTGCGGCAACATCTCGCCAAAGGCCCAGCAACCGCAATGCCGATACGAACCATTCATGTTTTCAGCGGATCAGTGAGTGAAGAATTATCCGGCGCGAGAATTCCCTGACTGTTGCCTGCAAGAGATCGCCGACAGGAGTATGGCGAGTCGTGGTGCCTGTCAGAACCACCTGCGGTAGCGGGTGGTTGAACCTTCGTCAAGCGTTCGCGGAAGGTAAGGTCAACCGCCCGCTACCGCAGGCGGTTCAGACCTTACGCAAAGTCGCATTAAAGTGGCACAGACTATAGTCTGTGATTTCGACGTAGCAACACAGACTAAAGTCTGTGCCACTATCCTACCCCTTCAACAATTCGTCCGCGATGTGGTTCGCGTCGAAAAGCTTCCTGAGAATTTCCTGCATCGCACGGACATCGACCGAGATTGCGCGGTTAACCGTCTCGTCATAATGGAAGTCGCCAATCAGCGATTGGATGTTGCCGTCGAAAATCAGGCCGACGATTTCGCCGTTCTTATTGATGGTCGGCGAGCCCGAATTGCCGCCGATGATGTCATCGGTCGAAACGAAATTGAAAGGCGTCGCGAGGTTAACGGCCGACTTCTTCTTCGTCCAACGCGGCGGCAGGTTGTAAGGGAACTTCTGGTTGAACTTCGCAGAGCGATCGTACAAACCGCCGAGCGTCGTAAAGGGTGCGATGCGCTTGCCGTTTTCCATGTAGCCCTTTACGGCGCCGTACGACAGTCGCAACGTGAAGGTCGCGTCGGGATAGACCTTGTTGCCTTCACTCTCAAACCGGGCGCGGGCGATCTTTGCGTAGTTCGTGCGTTCGACGCCGGTCACTTCGCTCTCGAACCGCTTGCGCATTTCGCGGGCTTTCGTATCGATCAACCGCGCCAGGACAATCATCGGATCGGTTGACGAGTCGATCGCCTGCTTGCCGCCCTTGGCAATTTCCTTGCGGTATTCAACGTCCTTCAGTTTCGTGCCGTCGATTAACTCAGCCGCGCGGGCTTCCGGCGTCTTGCCGTTCATGATCTGTTTGACGAGCGCATGATCCGCGCCGAGTAACTCGATCATGAAACCCAGCGAATCTGCCAACTTCAGCTTTTCAAAGTCATCGTGAATTGGCGCGGGAGAATACAGCCCCAGTTCGAGCGAAGCACGTCGCGCGTCGGTGAACTCGGGCAGACGCTCAGCGTTCGGCTTCTGGTTTTCTTCGGCCAGCCTTACCAGGTTGCGCGCGATGCCAAACGTGGTGGTATTGAAGCCACTCGCCTGATCGAAGATCCTGCGCTCGCGAATGTATGTCGGCACCGTCTGATGAGCTTTCGCAATTGCGTCCCAGGCTTCGCCGTAGTTCTTCTTTCGCTCCGGATTCAATGCGACCCAGTCACGCAGCGCCTTCTCATCGGCCTGCTTGCGCGCCATCAACGTGCGTCCCTTCAAGCCGGCGAGCTGCCCCCGGTAAACCTTCAAACTGTTTTGAATACTGTTGAGCTCGTTTTGCGCGCGCCGCGTTTGTTCCTCGCCCAGCGTCATGTACTTCTTCAGCATCGCCTCGCGGCGTTCGAGCAGGCGGATAACGATGGGAACGCTGGTCTCGCCCAGTTGTCGCAGGTGGGCAACAGTATTTAAGCGCGACGTAGAGCCGGGATGGCCGGTGACGAACACCAGCTCGCCTTCTTTCGCGCCCGTCTTTGACCATTTCAAATAGCTCGGCGGATTGACCGGCTTGTCATTTTCGTAGACGCGCACCAGCGCCATATCGACGTTGAAGCGCGGAAAATTGAAGTTGTCGGGATCGCCGCCAAAGAACGCCGCTTGAAACTCTGGCACAAACACCAGACGCACGTCCGTGTACTTCTTGTAACGATAAAGATTGTATTGCGCGCCCTGGTAAAGCGTGACGACGTCGGATCGCAGTCCGGTCGCCTGCGTCGATTCAGCTTCGATCTTCGAGATCTCTGCGCGTCGAGCGGCGAACGCCTCAGCGTCAGAGATGCCGGACTTCACTGCGCCATTCACGCGTCCCGTCACATCTTCAAGCGACATCAGCACGTTAAGCTCAAGGCTCGGCGCCTTGATCTCATCGGCGCGGGTGCGCGCGACGAAACCTTCTTTGGCCAGATCTTTTTCAGCCGTGCTGACTTCGCCAACGATGCTTTCGACGATGTGATAGTTCGTCAGCACCAGGCCGTCCGCCGAAACAAACGAACCTGAGCCGCCGTTGTTGAAGCGCACCGAAGCGAGCTGCAACTTTCGCAGCCACTCGTCGGTCACATCGAACCCGTACCGTCGTTTGATCTCCGCGCGCGGCAGGTTGTTGAAGGTCCACATGCCCTCGTCCGCGATCGCGAGCGGCGCAAAACCTTGTAAGCTGAACAGCGCCAGAAACAGCGCACACAAGAACTTCTTAAATCTCATTTTTACCTCTTAAAGCGGTGTTTGGGGGGAAACAGTTAGACCGCGCAGTTACCGAATTAGATGCCTCTAATGGAGTGAATAGTAAATGGTAAGTCGTGAATAGAAAAGTGGCTGAGCTAATCGGATGCGGATTTACTATTCGCCGGTCACCGGTTTACGATGCGTCTCAGAAGCCCGACCGTTAGGGAGGGCCACGTCGCCCTTGCTCACGCGCGGGCTTCTGACATCCGCCGATGACCAACGAACAAATCGCCCGTCGCTTTAATCGCATGGCTTCACTGATGGAGGTGCGCGGTGAAGACTCGTTTCGCATTCGTTCGTATCGGATGGCCGCCGAAGCTATCGAGACCTGGCCGACGCCGATGAAAGGAATCGTGGCTGAGGGCGGCGTCGCGGGTTTGCAGGAAATTCCGGGGGTCGGCAAGGCGATCGCCGGCAAAACTGTTGAGCTGCTGGAGAAAGGCACCTTTGACGCGTGGGACAGATTAACCGCAGAGACGCCGGAAACGGTGCTCGATCTTCTGGAGTTGCCGGGGGTCGGCCCGAAGACCGCGGCCACGTTTCATCAGAAGTTTAAGATTGCTTCGCTTGAGGACCTGAGAAAGTTCATCAAGGGTGGTGGGTTGGAAATGGTGGACGGCATCGGGCCGAAGACCGCGGAGCGAATTAAGCGGGACCTGGAACGGCTCCGCTGAACGCGAACAGCCACCTCTCGCGCTGTCCGCCGCCCTCCCATCTTGCGCGCTGGCGGGTGCTCGTCCTACAATGCGTCGCATCAGCCGACTGTCCTGGCAATCGCGCAGCGTCTCCCCGCAGCGTTCTTTTCGGGTGAAGCTGCGCCTAACCTTTTTAAGGCAGCGCAGACTTTTTTAAAGTGGAATAGCTAAACCGAATCACGTTTCGGTTGAGCGGCACATCTGGTTTCCCCGCACGCAACTGATCGCGTCCTGCCGCTCATCGAAGCGAATGCCGGAAAGTTTATCGAGGTCGGGGGTTCTTCATGAAGCCGCGTCGTCAGTCAGCACTCGCCGTTGTCTCTCTCTTCGCTCTCTTCTGTTTCTCTGCTGTCATCGCATCGCACAGCGGAAACGCCCAGAAAAAGCCGGAGGCCAAGCCTTCGCCGACACCGGCAAAAGAGTTGTTGACGGTCGAGCCGGTGCTGCCGCCTGCGCCCGCGAAAGAAACCGAGCCGGCAAAAGAAACGCCGAAAGAGCAAAGCGGTGATGCCCAAAAGAAGCCGGGCACTGAAGTTGACGACAAGATTCCCGTCATCACCAACACCGACCTGATCACTTTTACTGTCACGGTCACGGACCTTTACGGCCGGTTTGTTTCCGGACTTTCGAAGAACGCGTTCACGATTTTCGACAACAAAGAGGCGCAGGAGATCGCGTATTTCAGTGATGACGATTCGCCGGTCTCAGTCGGCGTGCTTTTCGATGTTTCCGGATCGATGAGTGGTGACAAGGTCCGGCGCGCGCGGGACGCTCTGGCCCACTTTATTCAGACCAGTCACGACCGGGACGAATACTTTCTGATTGGCTTCAACTCACGTGCGCAACTCTTAATGGATCGAACGCGCGATGGGAATGCCGTGCTCGACAAACTGACCTTCGTACAGACGAAGAACAACACCGCCCTGTACGATGCCTGTTATCTGGGTGTCGAGCGCGTACAACGTGGCGCTCATTCGAAGCGCGCGCTGTTACTGATTAGCGACGGACAGGACAACAACTCGCGCTACACCTTCAACGAGTTGCGTCGCGTGCTGAAGGAATCGGACGTCGTGCTTTACTCAGTTGGCATTTTGGGCGGCAGCGATATGGGCAGCTCGCTCGGTATGGAAGGCCAGAGCATTCTCGATGAGCTGGCCGGCGTTTCGGGCGGCAAGGCCTTTTATCCGCGCAGCCCGGCCGAGATGGACGACATCTTTGAGCAGATCGCGCTGGAGTTGCGCCATCAGTATTCCATCGGCTACCGTCCGAAGAATTTCGTCAACGACGGCAAATGGCACCGGATTAAGGTCAAGGTGAATGCGCCACGCGGTCTGCCGCGCTTGTTCGTTCGCAGCCGCGAAGGGTATTACGCCATCGCGAACCCGAAGTAACACACGTCACAAGTCCAACGTCCAAGGTCCAATGTCAGAATCACCTTTCCCTTCCGAAGGGGACTTTGGACTCGGGACTTTGGACTTTTACTTTGGACGCCGTTCAGCCAACGCAGACTCGCCATTTCCGCATCCTTACATTCTCTTCCTGCAACCGAAATTGGTTTGACATTGGTCTTTTATTCACACAAGGTATTCATTGATGCGTTTTAGGTTTCTTGAGGGTTTTCGCTCCCGTCGCGGCACGCTGGTCGTTTGGTTAAGCGCGCTGGCTACCCTTTCTGTTATCGTGGCCGGCATCACGACTGCGCAGGAGCGTCCGCGGACAACGACGGCGTCGCCCACCCCGACTCCGACGTCACCTGCACCGACGCCCGCCCAGACGGGCCCAGGCAGTCGGATCGCGCCGCAACTGGGCGCGCCGCCACCGCCGCCAATCCTCAGACCGAAACCGACTCCGACGCCCGATGCCAACACGGCTGAGATTACCGACGGTGACATCCTGAGAATCAATGCTGACCTGGTGACGCTGAACGTGCGCGTTATCGACCGCAACAACCGGCCGATCAACGGCATTCGGCAGGACGAATTCAAAGTTTTCGAAGACGGCGTACAGCAGTCGATTTTCTCGTTCACGCAGGAAGAAGTGCCCGTCATTTACGGCATGGCCGTGGACACGTCCGGATCTCTGCGCGGCGTGTTCGATCAGGTCATCACCGCCGCCAAGATAATCATCGACAGCAACAAGCCGGGCGACGAAACTTTCATCGAGCGCTTCATCAGCAGCGATAAGATCGAAACCGTCCAGGATTTCACTTCCAGCAAAGACGCCCTGATGGATGCCCTCGACACTTTGTACATCGAAGGTGGGCAGACCGCCGTCGTCGACGGCGTTTACCTCGCGGCGGAACATGTAGCGAATTACAAAAAAAGCAGAGACGACGATCGCCGCCGTCGCGCGCTGATCGTGGTGACGGACGGCGAAGACCGCGCCAGCTACTATGCGCAGGAACAGTTGTTCAGGCAATTGCGGGAACAGGACGTGCAAATCTATGTGATTGGATTTGTGAACGATCTTGAAGCTGAACGCGGTCTGATTCGCAAGAGCCCGCGCGGCAAAGCGACGGATCTCATCAACAAGCTCGCGACCGATACGGGCGGTCGGGCCTTCTTCCCCCAATCAATTTCTGAGCTGCCGCAAATTGCCAACGAAATCGTGCGCGACCTGCGAACGCAGTACGTCATTAGCTACGATCCGTCCAACAAAAGTCACGACGGGACGTATCGCGCAATTAGGGTCGTCGTGAACCAACCGACGGGATCCGACAAGCGCATCGCTCTGACGCGCTCGGGAAGAACCGCCATTGCTCCCGGCAGCGCCGCGCGGCCGACAACTCCCGCGAACAACAATCGGCAACCGACGCCGCGGCGTTCACCGCAGTAAACGCGGGCCCGGGTTTCCTAATTTGAAAGAGTGGCACGGGCGTCCCGCCCGTGAAATCACCCGCAAGATGCGCGTGCCACGCCCGCGTTTGACTCGCAATCCGCAAATTCAGTATTGTCCGAAAGAACGTTGGGTACGCACGCCTCCGGCGTGCTTTGTCAAACAGTCGGCACGCCAGAGGCGTGCGTACCTGCTGTAAGCAGCTACATGCCATCAATCGAAACCGAGCGATTGCTGCTGCGCATGATCAGAGCAGACGATCTGGATCACCTGGCCTCACTGCTGAGCGATCCTGAGGTAGTCAAATACGTCGGCGACGGCAAACCCTCCGGTCGAGAGGAAGCCGCGCGCGCGCTCGAAAGCATCATCAAACATTGGGACACGCACGGATTTGGACGCTGGGCCGTGGTGGATAAAAGCACCGGCGAGTTCATCGGCTTCGGAGGATTGCGTTCGCTCTTTGGCACCCCAGAGGTCGTTTACCACCTCTCAAAAGCGCATTGGGGAAAAGGCTACGCGACTGAGTTGGCCCACGCGGCGCTGCGGTTCGGATTTCAGGAGCGTGGCTTTGACCGAATCGTGGCGATCACCAAACCGCAGAACGCGGGGTCGATACATGTGATGGACAAACTTGGCCTGCGCTTCGAGAAGCGCGCGCGTTACTACGAGATTGACGTCGTGCAATATGAGATTAACCGCGAGGAATTCACGGCGGGTGAAGGCGCATTTAAGGTCCTTGCTGACGAATAGAGTCAGCCAAAAAAAGAGGCGGGCAACGCCCGCCTCTAAACATTTTTAGCGAATTGAACTCGCGATCTACTGCTGTTCCTTAGTCGCGATATTCCGCCTGGTAGCCCCGAGCTGCTTCAACAGATCTTCTACCGCAACTTCCAGTTGGCGATCGCGGCCGGCCAGATTGTCCGCCGGTGGGTTGTCCACCAGGATGTCGGGTTGCACGCCATAGTTTTCCATGTTCGTGCGTTTCGCATCCGCGAGGTAGACACCGACGCCAGGCGTGCGCACGGTCGAACCGTCAATCAAGCTGTAGCTGCCCGTGCCGATCACCGCGCCCATGGTAGGCGTGCCGATAACTTTGCCTAAGCCCAACGCGCGGAAACCTGCCGGAAACATCTCGGCATTCGAAGCTGAGCGCCAGTTTTGCAAAACGACCTTTGGCCCGAAGTATCCGGCGAAAGGACGGCCGGCGGCTTCGACGCCGCGCGGTTGCCAGACCTGATACTGCCGCTGGACCAGGATGGCGAGCAGTTCCTGTTCGATGTTGCCGCCGCCATTCCAACGCTGATCGATGATCAGCGCTTCCTTGTTGCGGAATTCGCGAATCTCTTTCTCGAACTTCCGCAAAGACGGCTGGTTCATTGCCTGAATGTGGACGTAGCCGATGCGGCCATTAGACAGCTCATCAACTTTCTGCCGCCGCTCTTTCACCCAACGATCGTAACGAAGTTGGCTGAATCCCTGCGTCGAGGTCGTTTCGATGCGCGTCTTCCAGGCGCCCTCTTCCGAAGCCTTGCTATTGAAAGTGACTTCGACTTTACGATTCAAACGGTTGTTCAGCAGTTCCCAATAGTTGTCTCCCGCTTTCACCGCCTTGCCCCCGATCGCGATCAGGTAGTCGCCGACTTTCACTTTCACCCAGTCCTTGTCAGCCGGACCGTTTTCGTAAATGTAGTTGACGCGGTAGCGGCCGGCCGATGCGTCGGGCTCGAGTTCAATCCCGAGATTTCCGGTCGAAACTCCTCCGGCTCCCGGACCACGCGGTGGCGCCCCGGCGCCAGTGTGCGAGGCATTCAACTCACCAATCATCTCATTGATGATATTCAGAAGTTCCTGCCGATCGCCGACGTACTGCACGAGTGGCTCGTACTTAGCCTTCATGGCATTCCAATCCGTACCGTGCATGGCCGTGTCGTAGAACCGATACTTCATGGTGCGCCACGCGTCGCCAAACATCTCAGCCCATTCGGCGGGACGATTGATCTTCACGCGCACGTTAAAGTTGATGCGGCGTCGGGCCGCGTCGCCACCGCCCGTCGATGGTCCGCGCCCGGCAGTTGCGGCCGATGCGGCGCCCGCAGCCAGCGGCACTGAATAGATTCCGTCACGCTCGCTGAAGAAAAGCGTGCGGCCGTCGCGCGACACGTTCAAATTCGAGATGCCGCCGCCGAAGCCCCCACCGCCTCCCGGCGGTCCGTCACCGTCGCCTTGCGGCGGGGCGCCGGAAGTGACGCGCGTCAAACGCCGGCCGTCGTCCTGAATTGAATAGACGACTGGCAGCGACGCAGTGGCCGACGGTTCAGACGTCACAAAGATCAGGGTGCGGCTGTCAGGCGTGACCGTGAACTGCGAAATCGGGAAGGGCATACGCGTGATTTGTCGCGTGCGCCGCTTCATGCCGGCCCAATCCATCTTCGTTTCATGCGGTGGACGCGGACCCATCGGACGACGCTGAGGCCCAGGCTTTGACCGGCGCCATCGCCGCCTTCACCGGCGCCGGGTTGTGCGCTTTCGGCTTCCGCGCGCTCTTCCGGATCGTCAGGATCGCGATCGAGTTTCTCCAAACCCACGGAATAAATCTGCACCGAAGGGTTCGTGCCTCCCTGGGCACCGCCGATCGCGTCGGAACGAATAAAGAAAAGTTTGCGGCCATCGGGACTGAACCGCGGCGTTCGCTCGTCATATGAATCGAACGTCAGCTTGTGCGCTTCTTTCTCCGCGCCCGAAGAAGCGATCACGTAAATGTCCGTCGTGCGGTTCGCGTCGGATTTCGAGTACGCGAGCCATTTGCCGTCCGGGGACCACTCAGGCGTCGAGATGTTGCCGAAGCGCGAAGCATCGATTTCCGTAATCTGCTTCGTCGTGACGTTCACTTTGCGCAGCTTGCTGTCGGATGAAGTGAACGCAATCTCTTTCGAATCGGGCGACCAGTTATAGCCGCTCTTCAGGGCGTCGATGTCCGTCAGCTTCAACGCTTCGGCGGCGCCGTCGATCGGGGCCACGTACAATTCTTCGCGGCCGCTGCGATCCGAAATGAAGGCCACCGACTTGCCGTCGGGCGAGTAGCCCACGAAACGATCGCGTGCCGAACTGTCGGTTAACTGGCGAATGTCGCCTTCTTCAACCGGGACCGTGAAAAGCTCGCCGTGAATTGAAACGACCAGACGCCGCGAATTCGGCGCGAGGTCGTAGTCATCCGCTTCTGAAGCGAACGCACGCATCTCTACGTCGTTCTCCTGGGTCTCGGCATCGATGTCGAGTTTGATCGGCGTCGCGCGCTTGCTGCCGACGTCGAGCTTCCAAATCCCAAAGTCATGCTCGAAAACGATCGTGCGGCCATCGGCGCTGATCGACGGAAAACGCACGTCGCCGTTTTTGAAGATCGTCACTTTTTCAGCTTTGCCGCCGCTGTCCGCGACGCGCCAGATGTTCGTCTGACCGTTAGAGTCGCGGTCGCTCACGAAATAGATGTCGCTGCCACTAAACATTGGCCACGAATCCATGCCTTCAAAATCGGTCACTTGGGTGAACTTCTTCGCCGCGATGTCAGCGACCCACACGTCGGTCTGAAATGAGCCGCGATAGAATTTTCGCCAGTAAGATTGACCTTTCGGCGTATAAGCGATGCGCTGGCCGTTCGCAGAGAAACTCGCCGCGTTGCCCATGTCGGTTCCAGCTTTGCGCGGCAGTCCGCCGTCAACGCTGACGATGTAAAGCTGCGCCATGAAATCTTCGCCGCGGCTGCTGCTGAACAAGACGCCCCGTCCGTCAGGCGTCCAGCCGAGCACCGTATCGTCGGCTGAGTGAAACGTCAGTTGCTTTGCCGTTCCCCCGGTCGACGGAATCATAAAGACATCAAGGTTGCCGTTCCGGTCGCTGGAAAAAGCAATCCATTTTCCATCCGTGGAAAATCTCGGATAGGCGTCGCGAGCGCGATTCACCGTTAGTCGCTGAACGTTCTGCCCCGTTTCATCGGCGACCCAAATGTCGGCGAGATAGGTGAACGCCACCCGACCATTGTGATAGCTGGGATAGCGGACCAGCTTTGCCTCGCGGGCGAACACACTGGCCGTAGCCGCGAAAATGAACAGACCAACAAGTACACTTAGCGCAAGCGGGTAGAGTCTTTTCATGATGCTTCTCCTGTGTTGCAGCAATTGGAGCGCGGGCATCCGTGCCCGCAATCTGGGTTTTCCTTAGAGGCGGTGGAACAGCCGGCGGCTTTTGCGGATTTTTAGCCCGCGGCTTGACGCTAAACCTGACAGATTCCCCCGGTAAGCGTTCAGCCCTGACGGACGATCCGGCGAACCAGGGCCATGGCTTGTCCTGACCTGGTTTTTGAAAGAGAACGGACTGATTAAGATCGATAAGACGCCGCGAATTTCGCCTCGGTTACACCCAACAAATACAACCGCGCGGTTATTAGAAAGCCGGTCAACGCTCCTGTCAAGGTTAGCATCTGAATGGGTTCAAAGTCGGCCGCAGAGGATTCGATTGACGACCGATGGCTGGCAACATATAGTCCCATTCACCGTCGCGGTTACGTTCCTCCCGTTGGAGATTTCCGCTGCGATATTTGCTCATCAGAGGTTCTCACAACATGCGACATCCCCTTTCGATTCGAAGATCCGCCTTTGGCGTTTCGCTGCTGCTGTTCGTCCTGATTGCGCCGTTGACGGTGCAAGCGAAGGACAACTGGTTGCGCGTGCACACGAAAAATTTCACGCTCGTGGGCAACGCCGGTGAGAAAGACTTGCGACAGGTGGCCACGAAGCTCGAGCAGTTTCGCGATGTCTTCACGCGCTTGTTCGGCGGGGCGAGATTTACCTCGCCCGTTCCCACGACCGTGCTCGTGTTCAAAAGCAAGAGTTCGTATAAACCATTCGCGGTTCCCAATGCGGCCGGTTACTTTCAGAAAGGTGAAGACGTGAACTACATCACGTTGAGCACCGAGACTTATGGCGACAATCCCCTCAGCATCATCTATCACGAGTACGTGCACCTCTTGATCGATAACACTGTCGGAAACGTGCCCTCGTGGTTCAACGAAGGGCTCGCCGAATACTACGGCGCCTTTGCCATTGAAGAGGATCGCAAGGTTCACCTGGGCGATCTGATTCCCTATCATCTGATGACCTTGCGCGAAGAGAAGCTTCTGCCCCTGCGCAAGCTGTTCGCCGTCGATCACTACTCGCCCGAATACAACGAGCGGGACAAGCGCGGCATTTTCTACGCGCAGTCGTGGGCGTTGGTTCATTACCTGATGCTTGCGAACAACGCCGAACGACGCGCGCAGCTAAGCACCTTCATTGAATTGGTTGGTTCCAATGTCGCGATTGAAGAAGCGTTCAAGCGAGCATTTCAAACCGATATCGAGACGATGGAGAAGGAACTGAAAAAGTACATCGCCGGCCACACCTTCAAAATGCAGGTAGCAACCTTCCAAAGAAAGCTCGAGTTTGACAGTGAGTTCACCGTCACGCCGCTGACTGAAGCCGACGCGCAAGCGTATCTCGGTGACTTGCTGCTGCACTTGAACCGGCTAAGCGATGCGGACACCCGGCTGCAGCAGGCGCTGGCGCTGGATGCGAAGCAGCCGATGGCTTTGGCTTCTTTGGGAATTCTGCGCGCGCGTCAGGGCCGTTTCGATGAAGCGCGGAAGACGCTGCAAGAAGCAGTCGCCGGTAATTCGAGCAACTATCTCGCGCACTACTACTACGCATTCGCCCTGAGCCGCGAGGGGATGGACACGAACAACATCGTACGGGGCTATTCCGCTGAGACGGCTTCATTGATGCGGACCGAGCTCACCAAAGCAATCGACCTGAACCCGAATTTTCCGGAGTCCTATTCCCTGCTGGCGTTCATCAACACGGTAACCGGCGAGGACCTGGAAAAATCGATCGAACTGTTGCAGCGCGCGCTCAAGTTATCACCGGGGCGTCAGGATTTGGCGCTGCTGGTTGCGCAAATCCACATGCGCCAGGAGAAGTTTGACCTGGCAAAGCAGGTGCTTGCGCCGCTGCAAAACGCTAAAGACCGCAGGCTGAAGGCGCAGAGTGAAGCGCTGCTCAAAACGATCCAGGACTACGAAAACGCCGTGAGCCGTTTCAAGAGCGATACGACGCCCGGCAATCCGCGATTGAGGCCGCAAACCAACGCCGCGGAGGCCAGCGAAGAGCCGCCATCGAAGCCTCCGTCAGAGCATGATTATCTGCGTGAGACGCTGCGTGCTGCCGAGGCGGGCGAAGAACGGATACAAGGGCTCTTTGTAAAGTTAGAGTGCGACAACCGCGCGGTTGCGTACTTCATCATTCAGGTGGGTGACCGTTTATATAAGATTCGCGCAACCGCGCTTGATCGGGTGCAATTGATTTCGTATGTACCCGGCGCGAGTGAGGTCGGTTGCGGGGTGCGCAAGAATAAGGAGAACGTGATTATCACCTTTCGCCCCGCGGCTGATCCAAAGGACGTGCGCGCGAAAATCCATGGTGACGCAATCGCGATGGAGATGGTCCCGAAGGACTTTAAATTGAATCCCAACTAACTCTCGACTGGCGCGCCTGATTCTTTCCAGGCCTTCCACCCGCCGGCCATCGACCAGACGTTCCGGTAGCCCATGTCCTGCAAAACGTCGGCAGCTAAAGCCGAGCGATAACCTCCGCCACAATACAAAACCAACTCAGTGGATTTATCGGGTGCGGCGGCTTCAATGTCGCGTTCGATGATACCTTTGCCGAGGTGAATCGCGCCGGCCGCGTGCGCCGCATCCCACTCGTGGTCTTCGCGCACGTCAATTAGTAGACCGCTGCGGTTGGCCGCGAGTCGTTCCCGCGTTTCGGCAACGGTGACTTCTTTGATGCGGCTCTTCGCATCGTTAACGATTTTTAGAAAACCTTCAGAATGTTTCATGGTTAGTTAGGGAGTCAGTACCGCGAGCGGTAGCGACCGGGTCAGGAGAAGCAAACGATTAGTGTGGCTTACGCGACACCCGGTCGCTATCGCTCCCGGTACTGACCTCATATCCAAATTGGCTCAATCAAGCGCCAGCGATTATAATGCCTGTTTTCCAACACACGAAAGTTTTCGGACGTGTGCCAGGCTGGGTGACGGGTTGCTCATCACTCATTACTCATCACTCATAACTATCTTTCGAGGATTCAAAATTGGCTAACGAACAATTCGATGTGACGGTGATCGGCAGCGGGCCGGGCGGTTATGTGGCCGCAATTCGCGCCGGACAATTGGGTCTGAAAGTCGCGATCGTCGAGAAAGACAAGCGGCTCGGCGGTACCTGTACTTTGCGCGGTTGCATACCGACAAAGCAGTTGCTGATGTCGGCGCACGTTTACGAACAGATGCAGCACGCGGCCGATTTCGGCGTGCAGGCGAGCGGGATTCAACTGGCATTCGCCGACGTGCAAAAACGCAAAGACAAAGTCGTGATGAAGAACTCGAAGGGCATCGAGTTCCTGATGAAGAAAAACAAGTGCACCGTTTTCAAAGGCACCGGCAAGGTCATGTTGCCCGGCAAAGTCGAAGTCACCGGCGAAGACGGAAGCAAACAGACAATCAATACGAAGAACATCATCATCGCGACGGGCTCAGTGGTGCGGCCGATTCCGGGATTCGAAACTGACGGCAAACAAGTCGTCAACAGCGATCACATTCTCGAACTCACGGAAATTCCGAAATCACTAATTGTCATGGGCGCGGGCGCCGTCGGCGTTGAATTCGCTTCTGTCTATTCGCGATTCGGCACTGAGACAACACTGGTCGAACTGATGCCGCGGCTGGTCCCTTTGGAAGACGAAGAAGTTTCGGCCGAACTCGCCAAGTCATTTCGCAAACGCGGAATCAAATCTCAGCTCGATACGAAACTCGAAAAGCTCGACAAATCGGGCAAGGGCGTCGTCGTCACCGGCAAAACTTCCAAAGGTGAAGATGTGAAGCTGGAAGCCGAAATGTTGCTGGTCGCTGTCGGCCGCGCGCCGTTTACCGAAGGGCTGGGCCTGGAAAAGACAAAGATCAAGATCGAGAAGGGTTTCATACAAGTCGACGAATTTCAGCAGACGGCTGAAAAAGGCGTCTACGCGATTGGCGACGTAGTGCCGACACCTCTGCTCGCGCACCTGGCGTCGAAAGAAGGCATCGTGGCGGTCGAACATCTCGCGGGAAAGAATCCGCAGCCGATTAATCTTCGTCTGGTCCCGAACTGCACGTATTGCGATCCCGAAGTCGCGTCGGTTGGTTTGACTGAAGCAAAAGCCAAAGAGGCAGGTTATGAAGTGATTGTCGGCAAGTTTCCGTTTTCAGCATCAGGCAAAGCCCGCATCCTCGGCGAAGAAGAAGGCTTTGTAAAGGTTATTAGCGAGAAGAAGTATGACGAGGTGCTGGGCATACATATCATCGGTCCGCATGCGACTGAAATAATCGCTGAAGCGTGTGTGGCGATGCAGCTTGAGACAACTGCCGAAGAGCTGGGCCGCACGATGCACGCGCATCCGACCGTTTCCGAAGCGGTGATGGAAGCTGCCGAAGGCGTGCACGGATTGACGATTCATATTTAATTGAATAGGTCGCATATGTCCCATCTGTCCTATAGGACACATGGGACGAATACGACCAATAAGAAGAATGTCGGAACGAAAACGAGAAGATAGGAAGGGTTCACCCCGCCGTCGAGCGCCTTTCGAAATGCGCATCAACACGAAGTATGCGCCACGGAAGGTTGGCGAAGGTCAGCACCTAAGTTGCGTTACGGGGTCTTCCCTAACTGATGAACAACTGCTCGAGCTGTATCGCTACCTGAAGCTCACGCGGCTGGTCGAAGAGCGCATCGTCAATCTTTATCGCCAAACGAAGGTTGTCGGTGGGGTATACAGATCATTGGGCCAGGAAGCGACGGCGGTTGGATCGGCTTACGCACTGCGGCATGACGATTTCATCACGCCGATCATTCGCGACCTCGGCGCTTGTTTTGTGAAAGGCATTCGGCCGCGCGAAATCTTTGCGCAGTACATGGCCAAAGCCTGGGGACCTTCGGGCGGAAAAGATCTGAACGTGCACTTCGGCTACATGGACAAGGGTTTCATCGGGCCGATTTCGCACCTGGGCGACATGATTCCGGTGATGACTGGAATTTTGGTCGGGGCGCGCCTGCAAAAGAAAGACATCGTCGGCCTCGCGTACATCGGCGATGGCGGCGCCAGCACCGGCGCGTTTTACGAAGGCATGAACTTCGCCGCCGTGCAGAAACTGCCGCTGGTCGTGATTGCCGAACACAATCAATACGCGTACTCAACCCCAACCAGCATGCAGACAGCCGTGCGAAATCTGGCGGAGAAAGCCGCTGCGTTCGGCATTCCGGGATACATCGTCGACGGCAATGACGTAATTGCTTGCTACGAAGTTACGAAGCAGGCGGTCGATCATGCGCGCTCTGGTCGCGGCGCGGTCTTGATCGAAGCGAAGACGTATCGAAGGAAAGGTCACGCTGAGCACGACGATCAGCGTTACGTTCCCGAAGGCGAAGTCGAATGGTGGGAGAAGCACAACGATCCCGTCGATCGATTTGAACGATTCCTGATCGAGCAAAAAGTTACGACGAAAGAAAAGCTGGACGAGATCACCGCCAACGTTCAGCGCGAGATCGACGAGGATTCCGAGTGGGCGGAGAGCTCGCCCATGCCCGAAGCCGAAGGCGCGGCGTACGGCGTGTTTGATAATTCGATTGTTCCCCCGGCCTTTCGGCCGAAGGTTTTGGAATCTTGAATTGTAAGGGCAGGACTTTTCCCTGCCCCTTGATTTGCGAAAGGGCGGGGACGAGCCCCGCCCCTACAATCGCTCAAACGAAAAACATTCAACGAAAGAGGTCAAGGGATGAGCACCATCACAGACGAAGAAACAATCAGCAGCGATTCGCTGGACGATCAAGGGACGAATCAAACAGAAGGCCGAGCTATTATCAAACGCCTGCGGGACAAAGCGTTTGACGGTAGCAACGAACAACTGGCGTTAGCTTTAGGCCGCCCGGTGGAAGAAGTCGAAGGCTGGACCGGCGGCGCGGAAACTGTGGATGACGACGTGCTGATGAAGGTACGAGGCATCGCGCAGGAGCGCGGTGTTGCTGTAGAGGAACCTGAAGATTAATGGCACCAAGTCAGAATCCCGACGCGTCGGGATAGCGGGCGGGCACTAACTCGACTAGTAGGTATGGCGACAGCTACCAAACAATTATCGAAACTTGAACGGCCACCGCGCGGCGGTCAGGCCACCGTGCTTGAAGCGATTCGTCAGGGCCTTTGGGAAGAGATGGAGCGCGACCCGACCGTGTTCCTGATCGGCGAAGACGTCGGCGCTTACGGCGGCGCGTTCAAAGTCACCAATGGCCTGATCGATCACTTCGGCAAAGAACGCGTTATCGACACGCCCATTTCTGAAGCAGCGATTGTCGGTGCGGCCTGCGGTGCAGCGTTGATGGGGATGAAGCCCGTCGCGGAGTTCCAATTCATCGACTTCATTTCCTGCGGCTTCGATCTGCTGACAAATTACGCAGCCAAGTCGCGCTATCGATGGGGCGGCAGCGTTCCGGCAGTTTTTCGCGGGCCGTGTGGCTCGGGCGTGCGTTCCGGCCCCTTTCATTCGCTTAACCCCGAATCGCTTTTCCTGAACACGGCGGGACTGAAGATGGTCGAACCGGCGACGGCATACGACGCGAAAGGGTTGATCAAAGCTGCGATTCGCGATCCGGATCCGGTGCTCTACTTTGAGCACAAGAAGCTTTACCGTCTGCCGCGTTTGCGTGAAGAGCTTCCGGAAGACGACTACATTGTCGAAATCGGAAAAGCGCGTACCGCGCGGGAAGGCCGCGACGTCTCAATCATCACGTTCGGGGCCCAGGTCTTGACGGCGCTCGATGCCGCGGAAGAGTTGGAAAAGGAAGGCCTCGATGTCGAAGTGATCGATCTGCGCACCCTCGCGCCGATGGACAAGGAAGCGATTCTCGCGAGCGTGAAGAAGACGAGCCGCGCGCTGATCCTGCACGAAGCTTCGTTGACTGGCGGAATTGGCGGCGAGATTTCCGCGATCATTTGCCAGGAAGCCTTTGAATGGCTCGATGCGCCGGTGGTGCGCGTTGCGTCGCTCGACACGCCGGTGCCGTATTCACCGCCGATGGAAGACTATTACTTGCCGCAAGTGAACGATGTGCTTGATGCCGCGCGAAAGCTGGCGGCTTATTAGAGGTTTTAGACGAGGGCGTTGCCCTCGGCTCGTTTAAAGGCGGCCTTCCGCCCCGTCTCGGTTATTTGTCTAGAACGCGGACTTGTCCGCCGATGTCGCCGCACAAGTGCGGCGTCTAAACGAGTCAAATAATGATTTTACCCAAGGGAGGAAACGAATCTTGCCGAAATACGTTATCGAACGAGAAATTCCAGGCGCAGGTAATTTGTCGCCGCAGGACTTGCAGGGGGTCGCACAGAAATCCTGTAACGTGCTCCAGAACCTGGGCCCGCAGATTCAGTGGGTTGAAAGTTATGTCACGGCCGACAAGGTTTACTGCGTGTACATCGCACCGAGCGAAGACATGATTCGCGCGCACGCACAGCAGGGTGGCTTCCCGGCGAATCGGATTTCCGAAATTAAAACCACGATCGATCCGACGACGGCGGAAACACAAGAGAACGCGGCGGCTGCTTAAAAATTCGTCAGTTGTCAGTGGTCAGTAGTCAGTTGGCAGAACGCGACTGACGATTGCGAACCGACAACTGACTGCGGACGACTGACAACGGACTAATATCATGGCTACTGAAGTAGTAATGCCGCAGATGGGCGAATCCATCGCGGAAGGCACGATCACAAAATGGCTGAAGAACGTCGGCGACCACGTCGAACGTGATGAGCCGCTTTTCGAAATCTCCACCGACAAAGTTGATGCTGAGATTCCTTCGCCTGCGGCGGGCACGCTCACCGACATCAAGCACAAAGAGGGCGAGACAGTAGAAGTGAATACTGTGGTCGCGGTGTTGGACGGCGACGGGGCGAAGTCCGAGCCGGCTGCACCCGAAGCGAGTGCCGAACAAACCCAAGCGGCGACTGAAACCACTGAGCAGGCAGCGGCGACGACCGAAACGGCTGATGCAGCAGATCAAGAGACTCCGGCGCCGGTCGAACAACCTGCTCCACAAGGTGCGCCGCCGCCTCCGCAAATCGAACGACCGAAGCCCTCGATTGCCGCCACCGAGCGAGGCGCGCCGCCGCCACCAGCCGGTAAGACAGAAGTAAAGCCTTTGCACCGCCGAGATGAAGCGGCTCACAAATCGGAAGCGCCTGCGCCTCCGCAAAAAGGCGACGATGGCGGTCCGACATCCGCTGAAGATTTACGCCGAACGAAATCCAGTCCGCTCGTGCGGAAGATTGCTGAGGAGCACGGCATCGACATCGCGCAACTCGAAGGCACAGGCATGTCCGGGCGTGTGACGAAGAACGACATTCTGAGCTTTATCGAGTCGGGCGCGCCGGCGCCCGCCCAACGACCTGCGACGGCGCAGCTTGCGCCACAACCTTCAGTCGCAGCACCAGGCACTCAGCCGGTCTCAGTCCTTAAACCCGGCGAAGGCGATCGCGTCGAGCAGATGAGCGTGATGCGCAAGAAGATCGCAGAGCACATGATTGCCTCGCGACGCACGTCGGCGCACGTAACGACGGTTTACGAAATCGACATGACCAAAGTCGCCAGGTTGCGCGACGAACACCGCAAAGGTTTCGAGGAACGCACCGGCACGAAACTGACGTACATGCCGTTCATCTTCAAAGCCGTCACCGACGCGATTCGCAAGTTTCCGATCTTTAACGCGCAAGCAAGTGGCGATCAGATTATCTATAAGCGCGACATTAATCTGGGGATGGCGGTGGCGCTTGACTGGGGTCTGATCGTGCCGGTGATCAAACGCGCTGACGATCTTTCGATTTCAGGTCTGGCGCGCGCGGCAAACGATCTCGCCGACCGCGCGCGCACGAAACAACTCAAGCCGGACGAGGTTGCCGGCGGCACTTTCACAATCACTAATCCCGGTGTTTTCGGCGGGTTGTTCGGCACGCCCATCATCAATCAGCCACAGGTGGCAATTCTCGGGGTCGGCAAGATCGAGAAGCGGCCCAGGGTGCTCACAACGCCCGAAGGCGAAGACTACATCGCGATTCGTTACATGGCTTTTTTCGCGTTGAGTTTCGATCATCGGATCATCGATGGCGCTGACGCTGAACGCTTCCTCGCTTACCTTAAGGAACACCTCGAGAGTGCCCAATTTGCGATCTAGTGTCAGAAGCCCGCGAGTAACCTGTCAGAACCACTGCGGTAGCGGGTGGTTGATCTCCAATTGGATCAAAGTAACGATCAACTGCCCGCTACCGCAGGCGGTTCTGACTCCCTAGCGTTCGGGCTCTGACCCTCTTCCTTTTCACAACACTCGGCCTCTCTATTGCAATCGCATAACGAACAAGTGATTTCTATTTATTAAGTTACTCCAAAGCCCGCTTTACGACCCAAACGGTCTTGACTTCATTTTATTGTGTCGTAGGATGCGTCAGTTACTTTGATCTAGCCATCAGGGTACGGTTCTTGACAATCCTGTCTGCATTTTCCGCGGACAACGCAAAGCGCGAACTGGCAATCACATTCGCGTAAACCCCGACGCGCCTGTTGCGACGTCCTAACCTACAATTTAAGGAGTTTTTGACTATGAATAGCTTCAGAATGTTTCGGTCAATTGCGCTTGCTTTCACGCTCGCGCTCACCCTTTCCCCATTGGCCATCGCCCAAACTGACAATCAACCAACCAGAGCCCGTTCAGTCGCCAGTGGCGAAAAGATGAAGATCAAGGGTGTGGTCGTGCGTCGAGATGTCGACACATTTACGGTTCGCGACATCACTGGCAACGACACAACGGTGCGCATGACTGACCAGACTTCCGTGAAGACAAAAGGTGGAGTGTTCAGCACCGGTACCAGATACGCTTCCGCTCAGATTCTTCGTGGACTGAATCTTGAAGTTGAAGGCCGCGGCGGATCGAACGGCGAATTAGTTGCCGAGAAAGTAAGATTTAGCAATACCGACCTGCGGACGGCGATGTCCGTTGAAGCACGAGCAAATCCTCTCGAAGAACGCGCCAGCGCGGCCGAGGGTCGTTTGAGCGAAGTTGAGCAGAACGCGCAGAAACTCTCCGGGCAATTGGATGAGCTCGCGGCGATTTCAAATGCGGCTCGCGGCGGCGCCAAAGCAGCTCAGGACACGGCTGATGCGGCGATTGGAGGCGTGAATGCGACCAACGAACGCATCTCGGCGCTGGATGATTACGTGCCGCAGGAAACGGCAGCAGTCAACTTCCGCAGCGGCAGCGCAGCACTCAACCCTGACGCCAAATCAAAGTTGGATGCAATTGCTTCCAAGGCTTTGAATGCCAAAGCGTACGTGCTTGAGGTCACTGGTTTCGCGGATGCGAACGGCAGCACCGCGCGCAATCGTGCGTTGAGCCAACGTCGCGCCGACGCGGTGATCACTTACCTGGTTGAAAACCACAAGATTCCACTTCGTCGCATCGTTACCCCGTACGGCTTCGGCGAATTGGATCCGGTGGCGGACAACAAGACCAGAACCGGCCGCGCCGAGAACCGTCGCGTGGAAGTGAAGATCCTCGTCAACAAGGGTCTGACCCAGCCCGCGCCCACCATGAATAGGCCGAGTGACGGCAGCCAGTAAGCCTGTATTGCCAACGATCGTGCCGCCAGCCGGCGTCTAACAACTTGGCCAGTCCCGGAACATCGGGCACACGCCCGAACTGGCGGCATGAGGTTGGTTGATGAATTCAAAAAGAAACACCCGACAATCTTTGCCAGCGCTGATTTCAGCGCTGGCTCTATTTTTGTTCGCTGCGATATTCACCGTCGCTCCCGCGGTTGCGCAGCGGACCAGGCAACTACCGCCGCCGCCGCCGGTTCCCATCTACCGGGCCAAGCCGACGCCGACGCCCGCGCCTGAAGAACTGGACGTAGTTCGCGTCACTTCAAATTTGATCGCTGTGCCGGTTTCGGTGACCGATGCGAACGGTCAGCCCGTGCTGGGATTGACCGCGAACCAATTTCGTATTGAAGAGGACGGTCGTTCACAGCAAATTGCGCAACTTGGCGATCCGGAGCAAGTGCCACTCGACATCGCGTTGTTGATTGATGTGTCCGCCAGCGTCGAAACGCGTTTCGCGTTTGAACAGAGAGCGGCCGCGGATTTTTTGCGGCAGGTGTTAAAACCCGGAGATCGTGCGACTCTGTTTGCAATTGATCAGACGGCGCGAATGGTCCAGCCGTTCACTAACGCTGAAGTAGCTGCGCGCAAGTTGATGACGTTAACGGCCGGTCGAGGCTATACCGCTTTTTTCGATTCAGTTCTCGCCGCGGAGAAGTATCTCGATACGAATTCGTCGCAGGGCCGGCGGCGCGTGATAGTGGTGCTGTCGGATGGCGACGACACCGCTCGCATCGCGGATCTTCACAGCCGTGGCAATTCAAAGTTGTCGGCAATGCAGAACCAGGTCCGATTCATTGAACGAGTGCAGTCCGACGTCGTTCGGGAGATTCAACGCGGCGAGGTCACCTTCTATTCCATCAACCCGAGCGGAAGGACGATGCACCTGAACGTGCGCATCGCCCGTTCGCAAACCGGCATGGAAAAGCTGGCGGCGGCCACCGGCGGCGCGGCGTTCGTGCCGGCTAACGAATCAGATCTGCCGGCGATTTTTCAGCGGATTGCGTCTGAGATCCGAAGCCAGTACCTGCTTCAGTACTACTCTGACAACAAGGCAGGGGGCGCAGCTTTTCGGCGCATTAAGGTGACCGCTCCAGCGCGGCCTGAGCTGCGGTTGCGCTCGCGTGAAGGATATTTTCCGAAAGGGCAGTAAAAGTCCAAGGTCCCGAGTCCAACGCCAACGTCCACTTGGCTTAGCGGACATTGGACTTTGGACGTTGGGACTACTTTCGGGCTTTGGACTTTGGACTTCGGACTTTGGACTTGGGAGCGTCGCACTTCTCACACTTACACCCTATCGGCTCGATGATTCCTTCGAAATATTCTTTCCCGTAATCGTAGGCAATTTCCTCGCCCGGCTTAATCTTCTTCCTTGACCAAATCCAAACGCGCCGGCGTTGCGAGACAAATGCTTCGGCATTTGGCCGGCACGAGTGATTGATGTATCGCGCAAGGTTTTCGCGCAGGCTGCCGTCAATCGACCACTTCGTATTAACGCCGAAGTAATATTTTCCGTTGCTCTTCTCAACCACTTCGTTCGGCAGGAATGGCCCGAAGTATTCGATGATTCGCTTACCCTTTGGTATCGGACGGGTGGCGAATAACCCAAGTCCGGTCTTTGTACGCTTCACTTCATAAGGAACGTCACGAGGCATGCGTACAATGTAGCACTACAGATTAACGTGCGCATCGCACGCCCTTCACAGATTTCTTACGGACTGGCGCGTACGACTGGAGCGCAACCGTCTCGGTTGCTCCGGGACAGGGTCGGGCAAGCGGGACGCTTGCGCTCCAGTCAGCTACAATGTCGCAACCGATGGCAACACCTTCCTACACTGAGCCGCATATACTCGCGTACCCGGTCGAGTACCTTGCCGGCATCGATCTGTACAACGAAGGCGAGTTCCACGCCGCACATGATGCGTGGGAAGAACGTTGGATGGGGCCGGTCGCGCCGGACGAAAAACTTTTTCTGCAAGCGATGATTCAATCGGCGGTTGCTTTTCACCATCTGCAAATCGGCCGGCCCGGCGCGGCGCGCCAGATGTATCTGGCGGCAAAAGAGAAGTTCGGACGGCTGGGCTGCAAAGTTTTTATGTCGCTCGATCTTGAGGACTATCAAGCGCAGCTTGACCGCGCCTTGTCATGGCTGACGAGCGTTCCTGACCCGCGTGAGATCGAACAACCTACGATCGAGCCGCCTGTGATCAGATTGATCGCAGCGGTGGACGGCGAACGTGTATGACCGTGAGAATTGTCCTGCGAACTGTCAGCTTGTTGTTGTTGGGCGTCTGGCTGGGCGCGGCGATTTTCTTCAGCGCCGCGGTAGCGCCCAATGTTTTTGCCGTGCTTCGAGGAGCGGAGCTGCCGAATGCCGCTACGCTCGCGGGTTCAGTCGTCACGCGCCTGCTCGCGATCATCAATAAAGGCGGATTCGAAATCGGTTTGCTACTGCTAGTTATTACTTTTTTCACGACGCGCGGACAAAAGCCGGTTAGACGAATTGCCGAGATGCTTTCGCTCGCGATTATGGCTATCATGACAGCCATCGGACATTGGGTTGTCGCGGCGCGGCTGGCGACGTTGCGAGCGGCGATGCAGTTACCAATCGATCAGATTGCCCCGACCGACGCGCGCCGGATTGAGTTTGATACTCTGCACCGCTATTCCGTTGTGATGCTGGGCGTGGCGATCGTCGCAGCTTTAATTGCGTTCGTGCTGTTAGCGAGTCGGAAGTCAGAACCCCGACCTGTCGGGATAGCGCGGGGTTGATCCAGCAGGTTTATAACGTGGAAATCATCGAACAAATCGATCAGTGGGGCCGCCAATACGAAGGCTGGAAATCCAGGCGGTCGGAAGATCTGAAGGGCTATCCGTTCGTCGAGAATACGCGCGCGCCGTTCACGCCCGCGCGTCGGGCCATTACGATGACGAACCTCGCGCTGATCGTTTCCGCAGGCGCACATCTTGACGGCACCGACCCATTTGACACCAGTGCGCCCGACGGCGATTTCAACGTGCGCGAGATCCCTACCGACATCGAACTGAGCGACTTGCGCTTTGCGGCGCGCGGCTATGATCCGGCGTTTGTGCAACGGGACGCAAACGTGCAAGTGCCGCTCGAGCGCCTGAACGAATTTCAACTCAATCGCGTCATCGGCCAGGTCGCGCCCGCGTTCTGGAGTTTCTGCGGGTTCATTCCCGACGCTGCGCGTTTCGTTGAGCAGACTATTCCGCAGTTGCTCGATCGGCTGAATCGTTATGACGTGCAGGCTGCGCTGCTGATTCCGGCGTCGCGCCTCTGCCATCAATCAGTTGCGTTGGCCGCGCGCGCGATTGAACACACCGGCGTACCGACGATGTGCCTGTCGGTTGATCGCGAAGCCCTGGACAGCGTTCGTCCGCCCCGCGCAGGTTATTACAAGGGTCGCTTCGGCAGTGTCGCCGGCGAACCAAACTGGCCGGAACATCAGCGGCGCGTGCTCGACGAGGCCCTGCGTTGGTTCGAGCCGATGGGCCAACCCGGCATTCGCAAACTTGCCGTCGAGCTTGAAACGAAGGTGGAAATCGCCCGCGGCGAAAGATGAGTGGCACAGACTTCAGTCTGTGAATGCTCCACGGCAAACCACAGACTGAAGTCTGTGCCACTAGTCCCCCAAAATGAAACGCGTCATTCTTCGTCTGCTGATCACCGCCACCCTCGGGATTGTTGGCTATCTCGTGCTGTGGCCGGTGCCGATCGATCCAGTTGCCTGGGACCCGCCGCTCGCGCCTGAACTCACCGGTGTTTACGCGCAAAACAACGAACTCGCGAAAACGGTTCGGCTCGCAATCAATCATCACGCGCCCGAAGACGTCGCGTTCGACAAACAGGATCGAATCTATACCGGCGCCGACGACGGATACATTTACCGGTTGCAAGCTGATGGCACGGCGCCAGAGGCCTTCACACGCACATACGGCCGGCCGCTCGGTCTGGCGTTCGACGGTGCGGGAAATTTGATCGTGGCGGACGCTGAGAGGGGATTGATGTCGGTTGCGCCTGATGGAAACATTACGCTTTTGAGTAATCAATCGGACGGCGTGCCGTTTCATTGCACTAACGATCTGGACATTGCCGCCGACGGGACAATCTATTTCACCGACGCGTCTTACAGGTTCCCGCTGAAAGAACTAAAAGCTGACTTGTTCGAGCATCGACCGAACGGCCGCTTGCTCGCTTTCGATCCCAAAACGCAACAGACGCGCACCGTTCTCCGCGATTTACACTTTGCGAATGGCGTCGCTATCAGTCCCGATCAATCGTTTGTGTTGGTTAACGAAACCGGTACGTACGCAATCAAGCGTGTCTGGTTGAAAGGTGAGAAGCAAGGCCAGGCGGAAACCTTCATCGATAATCTGCCCGGCTTTCCTGATGGCATCATGTCGAATGGCCGCGACATGTTCTGGTTGGCGATCGTGAACCGGCGCGATGAGAAGTTGGACTCGCTGCTGCGGCGTCCCTTTCTGCGCAAGGTCGTCATGCGTTTGCCAAATTTTCTTCAGCCGAACATCAAACGCTATGGATTCGTGCTCGGGCTCGACATGAACGGCAAAGTGGTGCGCAATCTTCAGGAGCCGTCGCCCGAAGGTTTCGCGCAAATCGCGAATGTGGTCGAACACAAGGGGAACCTCTACTTCGGCAGCATCGGCGAGAGCGCCATCGGCCGTTTTCCACTTAAATGAACGGGGCAGTAGCCCGACCGTAAGGGAGGGCGTGTTCCGTTTGTAATACGCCCTCCCTGACGGTCGGGCCACTGCCCCGCTACTTCGCGCCGTCAAACACGATCGGATTGCCGGTCTTTACTGACTGGTATACGCCATCGACTAACTGAACCGATCTAACCCCATCATCGGCTGTTACCGCCGGCGGCTTGTCGTCCATGATTGAATCGATAAACGCCCGGTTTTCCTGCGCGTAACCCCATTTTTCATCTTTCGAAAGCTGATGCGTTGAATACTCAAAGTGCTTGCCTTCCAGACCTTCGCTGCAAACCAAACTTTCCATCTCTCGTGTCACGATGGTCGCGTGATGACAGAAAACTTCGACGCGCTCAAATGGAAACAGCCAACTCGCGTCGGCCGAAGATGCGAGCGTCGCATGCATTCCGTTTTCAAAGGTCAGCAATACAGAAAAGTCATCGGTCTCTTCGTACTGGTGCTTTGAGCCGACCGCTTGCAACGTCTTCACTTCGCCAAACAGGAACCGCATCATGTCGAACATGTGAATCGTAGTTTCGTAAAGAAAGCCGCCGGTGATTTTCGGATCGCCGACCCATTCCGGTTTGAGCAACTCGCCACGATTCATCTTGATATGCGCCGAATGCGGCCGATGGGTTTCCGTCAGCATTCGTTTTAGTTCGGCGTACACCGGTGCGAAACGGCGATTGTGGCCGACCTGAAAAACGGTCTTGCCGTTTTGCGCGGCTTTCAAGACCCGTTGCGCATCCGCGATGCTCGTGGCCATCGGCTTCTCGCAAAAGACATGCTTGCGTTCTTCGACCGCGAGAACTGCCAGTTCCGTGTGCTGTGTGTTGGGAGTGGTGATGTAGATCGTGTCGCACAAAGCCAGCACTTCGGCGACGCTGTGCGCGACCTGCGCGCCGGCGGACGATGCGAGTTGCTTCGCGCGGTTCTTGACGACGTCGTGAACCGCGGCAATCTGCACACGGTCGTCACGGGCGAGAATCGACGCGTGCACGCCCGCGATGTAACCGGCGCCGAGAAAACCGATTTTGAGTTTGGACATAAGAAACTATCTGCAAATATTGAGGTCAGTACCGGGAGCGGTAGCGACTGGGTAACGTTCCAGCCTGACTGACCCTGGTTATGCGTCCGGCCCGGTCGCTACCGCTCCCGGTACTGACCTAATCCCCGTAATCTGTGGCTTAAACTTCCGAGAGCACCCGCTCAACCGCCGCTTTCGCCTCGCGCGCCAACTCAAACGGATCGCGCTCCCAGTACTCAGGCCGAAAGATTTCGACACTCGCGGCTCCGTCGTAGCCGATTCGTTTGAAGGCGGCGATGATTTCTTTCAAAGGCAAAATCCCCAGGCCCGGCAACAGACGATGCGCGTCGGTGAGTTGGCCCCGTGGCCGATCTTCGGCGTCGTCAATGTGAAAGATGAACAAACGTTTGGCATCCAGAGCATCGATCATGCGGATGGTCGAGCCACCGGTGTAAAAATGAAAACTGTCGATGACCAGACCGATGTTGCGGCGATTCGTTTTCTCGACTATTTCGTTGGCGATATCGAGTGTCTGAACGCTGCAGTCTTTCTGCCCCAGAAATTCAAACGCGAGCGCCACGCCGTGTCTTTCTCCGATCGAAGCCAGCTCTCTCAGCACTGTCACGGAATCTTCGATCACTTCGTAGCTGCTCAAGCCTCCTGCCGGAATCTTACCCGGCACGACCACCACGTAGGGGCACGTGATCGCCGCGGCGATCGCGCACAGTTCTTCGCATTCGGCCCTGATTTGCGCATAAGCGGCGTCGTCGCGAAACGTGATGTGTTCGATTGAATTGATACTGAGCGGCTTAACACCACTCTCGTCGAACAGTGTCTTCAAGTCTTTGGTGGAATTGTGCTCGAGAAACTTGCGCAGCTTCGCCGCCCAAATTTCGTGGTACTCAAATCCCGCCGCTGCCGCCGCGCGAATGTCGGTCGCCAGGTCGGCTTTCATCGTCGTCGCGCCGTTGAGTGATAGTTTCATTGTGTCATGTAGTCAGTACCACCCGCGGTAGCGGGTCGGTAAAGAGTTCAATTCGGCGTTGAGGTTCTGACCCGCCTGCTCCGGCAGTTGGTACTGACCTCATACCCGTTCGCCTGTCTCCTGATTGAACCAGTGCGCCTTTCGCAAATCAAAATCGATCCAGACGCTGCTTCCCGTTTCGGCACGAAAATCGCTGGCAGCGCGCGCGATAATTTTCTGCTTTCCAATTTCGACAATCACAAAAGTTTCGCTCCCCATTAACTCAGAGACGTAGACAGTGGCCTGCCACCAGCCGTCCCGTCGAGTTGCGCTGATTTCGATGTTTTCCGGCCGAATCCCGAAAGTTACCGGTCCGCTGGCGGCCGCAACGGGGACATCGGCGAGGTGCAGCGCGCCATCATTGGTCCTAAATGTTCTCGCTGGCCCATCAATCTCTCCGTCAACCAGATTCATACTCGGACTGCCGACGAACTCAGCGACGAAACGATTCGCCGGACGATTATAAATGTCGAGCGGAGTGTCGAACTGTTGCAGCTTACCTTTGTTCATCACTGCCACGCGATGCCCGAGTGTCATTGCCTCTGCTTGATCGTGCGTTACGTAAACGGTCGTCGTCGCCAACTCGTGCTGCAAGCGCTTCAGTTCACCGCGCATTTGCATGCGTAGCTTCGCGTCGAGGTTCGACAGCGGCTCGTCCATCAGAAAAGCCTTCGGATGCCGGACGATTGCGCGGGCGAGCGCGACGCGTTGGCGTTCGCCACCGGAAAGTTCCCGTGGCCGCCGCGCCAGCAGCGGTGCGATCTGCAACATCGCTGCCGTTTGTTTTACTTGCGCCGCAATTTCCCCGGCCGGCAATTTGCGCACGCGCAACGGGTAGGCGATGTTCGCGGCCACAGTCATGTGCGGATAAAGCGCGTAGCTCTGAAAAACCATGGCGACGTCGCGTTTCTGCGGCGGCAGGTCGTTGACGCGCTGACCGTCGATCAGAATGTCGCCCGATGTCATCTGTTCCAACCCGGCAATCATGCGCAAAGTAGTTGTCTTACCGCAACCCGACGGCCCGAGCAGCACCACGAACTCGCCGTCGGCGATCTCGATCGACACATCAGTCACGACAGCCGAGTTGCCGAACGACTTAGTGACGTGTTGGAGAGAAATACTCATGAAGGTGCGGTTTCGGGTATCAGGTGTCGGGTACTGGTCATACCTTCACGTGCGCCTAAGCGCATTGCGTAGTGAATACATCTGCTTGCCGAGCGAACTTGAATCGTCCATGAACTCCTTGAGTTGACCGGCCGTCAAGTACTTTAGACGCAGCGCAATTTCTAGTTGTGTTTCAAGCTCGGCGAGAGAAGCCTGCGCCATCGACAGATGGTGCAGATACTCCTTTAAGTGTTCTCTAGTGTGTCCTTCGGCAATGTTTGATGGAATCGAAACCGCCGCGCGTTGCAGTTGGCTAGTGAGTCCATATGTTTCCTGTTTGGGAAATGACCGTGTGAGAAGATAGATCTTCTCAACAAGGTCCATTGCCGCTTGCCAGATTCTCAGCTCTCTAAAACTTTTCATAGTGGAAGCCTCCTTAGAGTTTTTTTGTTTGGACCGGCACCCGACACCTGATACCTTTTTATCCTTTCACTGCTCCCAGCGACAGTCCTCTGACCAGATATCTTTGCACGCTCAACGCGAACACGAGGATTGGGACCATCGCCACGACCGCGGCCGCGCTCATCGCGCCCCACTTGATTCCGTATTGCGTCACGCGTCCAGCAATGCCGACCGGCAAAGTCATTGCGTCGTCGGTTTGCGTCAGCACGAGCGCGAACAGAAACTCGTTCCACGACACTATCAGACAAAACACCGCCGTTGCCGCCAGACCCGGCGCCACCAGCGGCAGCACGACGCGCCGAAACGCTCCCATGCGCGAGTCACCATCGACCATCGCCGCTTCTTCCAAATCGCGCGGCACTTCAGCGAAAAATCCGCGCATCATCCACACCACGAACGGCAGGTTTAAGCCAGTGTAGACAATCATCAGTGACAAGCGCGTATTCACCAGCCAAACAGCACGCATGATGAGAAACAGCGGCACGGCGGTCACGATCGCGGGAAACATTCTTGTCGAGAGAATCCAGAGCGCCAGCTTTCGATCGAGGTTCCAGGGCAGGCGAAATCTGGCCAGTGCATACGCGGCCAACGTTCCCATCACCAGCGCGCAAACGGTAGAAGCCAACGCGACGAACAGGCTGTTGAAGAGATATTGTCCGAATGATCGGTTAATAAATGCGTCGGCGTAATGTTCCAGTGTCGGCGTGAAGACAAACCATTTCGGAGGCAATGCAAACTGATCGACCTCACGCTTGAATGAGATCGTGATCATCCAATACACGGGCGCGAGCGTCGCAAGCACCGCCAGAATGATAGTCAGATATTTAAGAGACCTTTTGATCATCATGTTTACCCTCTCCCTCTGGGAGAGGTTGGGGCTTTAGCAAGGGAATGAATCTTATTGCTCTGCTCGCAAGGCTGAGCCTCGCGAGCAGTTTTTTTTGGAGGGCCGGCCCCTAGCTTTGCCCCTCACCCTTAATCCCTCTCCCAAAAGGAAGAGGGAAACATCGGTTCATGTTTCCCGCGTTTGCAGCAACCGAATATATCCAGCGCTAATTATGTTTGTGATAAGCAGCAGCACGAATGACATGGCCGCCGCGTAACCAAAATTCGAAAAGCGAAATGCTGTGCGATAAATGTAGAGACCTAAAGTCTCAGTTGCGAGTCCGGGCCCTCCTTCGGTCAGGATAAAGATGTGATCGAAGACGCGCAGCAAGTCCATGGTCCTCAGTAACAGCGCGATCAAAATCGCCGGCTTCAGCAGCGGCAGCGTTACGTGTCGAAAGGTTTGCCAGGCGCTTGAGCCGTCCGTCAGCGCGGCTTCGTACGGCTCGCGCGGAATGGCTTGCAATCCGGCCAACAGGATCAAAAACATGAACGGCGTCCATTGCCAGACGTCGGCGATGATCACAGAGGCCATCGCCAGCTTTGGTGAAGCAGTCCACGTCAGCCCATCAGTAGTCACTCCAAATGATTTCAAGGTTCCATTGACGGCCCCGAAATTCGAATTGAGCATCAAACGCCACACGACTCCCACAACCACCGGCGGCAGCATTATCGGCACGAGTAGCAGTGTCCGCCAAACATTTCGCGCGCGAATCCGTGAATCGAGCAGCAAAGCCAGTACCAGGCCCAACTGAAACTCCACAGTCAGGGCGATCGCGGCGTAAACGAACGTGTGTGATAAGGCGCTCAGGAAGAACTGATCCGTGAAAAGCCTTGTGAAGTTTTGCAGCGTCGCTGTGCCCGAGTTGGATTGGAAGCTGACTTTGATTGAGTAGATGAGCGGATAAATCGTGAGCGCGAGGAGCACCGCAATCGTCGGCGCAATAAGGAGGTACGCGATCGTCCTGTCGGAGCCTCTTACTCCCTCTCCCTTGGGGAGAGGGGTGGGGTGAGGGCGCAAGTACGACGCGGAGGTGTCTTTCAATCTTCTTTCTTTCCGACCATGTCCAAACGGGAGAAGGAGAAAAAGCTCTCACTTGCTGCGATCAATGATGCGCTTGATCTCCGCATTCGCCTGGTTCATCGCATCTTCCGCGGTCAGCTCACCGCTGTTCGCTTTCGACAGATAGATGCCAAACGCATTCTCGATCTCGTTCCAGAGCGGCGTGCGCGGTCGCGGGCGCGAACTCTCGAGCGAACGAAGCTGCGCCGGGTAGGATGGAAACTTTGCCACCAGCTCAGGATCAGTAAAAAGAGATTTGCGCGTCGGAGGGTTGCCGCGTTGCGCCGACAGCTTCATCTGTTCACGGTTGGTGGCCCATAACAGAAAATCCACGGCGGCTTCGATGTTTTTCGCATCCCGCGGAATCGCTATCAGCCAGTTGCCAATCTCAGCGCGTCCGGGATTTTTCGCGGCCGGCAACTGACCGAACTCCATCTTGCCCATCACTTTCGACTTCGACGGATCGCTAAACGAGCTGATCCACGCCGGCCAATTGATCGACATCGCGGCCGTACCTTGCAGCAGATGCGCACCCACTTCATCAGCATTAAAACTCGCGTAGCCGGGCGGCGCGTATTTGCCGAGCTCAATCATCAATTTAAGCGCGGCAATTCCTTCCGCAGTATTCACTGTTGGTTGGCCTGACGCGTCGAACATCTCGCCGCCAAACGCCCAAAAGATCGGCATGAAATCCGCGACCGCGGCGTTGCCCTGCGCCGCGCGCATCACGTAGCCGTAAACCTTTCCGCCGCCGGGCGCGCCACTCGTTTCGTTTTCGCTGATCGTTTTCGCCGCCGTCAGAACTTCGTCCCAGGTCGCCGGCTCTTTCAGATTGTGTTTCTGAAACAGGTCTTTCCGGTAGAAAAATAATTGCGAGTTTCCGACGTACGGCAGCGCATACAACGCGCCGGTTTGATAAGGCTCGCGCCCGAGCGCAAGCGACGTCGCGACAAAATCATCGTCAGGCCCACTCTTACCACGCTTTTGCAGTAGCGGTGTCAGGTCCGTGAGCACATTCAGCGAAGTGAATTTCGGAAACCACGGATCGTCGAGCATGATCAGATCGTAAGCGCCGGTGCGCGCGTTCAGGTCGATCAACTCCTTCTCGAAAAGGTTCGTGTACGGGAACTCAGCGATATTGATGTGGATCCCGGTTTGCTGTTCGTAATCCTTTGCGGCTTGTTTAAGCGCGTCACCCTCGACGCCGGAATTGATCGCCAGCGTCAGCGTGCGCGTGTCCTGCGTTCCACTGCGCTGACAACCGGAAACCGCGAGGCCAATAACAGAAATGAGTGCGAAGACGAAACGAATACTTTTCATGTTGGGCGGGTACATTAACCGCAAAGCTGCGACGCATCAAGTATCTAGGCAGGCAAGCTGATTCGCAGTAGAATCTCGCTCGCTTGCGAGTCGAACCGGAGGTAACTGGATAGTGCGTAAGAATCTTCTCTTTGTCGTTCCGCTAATCTTTGTTACAGCCCTGGCGGGCTTTGCCCAAAGCGCACGCCGGCCGCTCAAGCTGGACGATCTCGCACGTTTCCGAAATGTGGGCGATCCGCAGATTTCGCCTGACGGCCAATCGATCGCTTACACGGTGTCAACCATTGACGCGAAAGAAGACAAGAGCCACACGCACATCTGGCTGGTCACTTACGACGGCACGAACGATCGGCAGATTACTTTCAGCAACGACAGCGAAAATGCCCCACGCTGGAGTCCTGACGGAAAGTACCTCGCGTTCACTTCGTCGCGTTCTTCCGGCAAACCGGGTGTGAGAGGTAGTCAGGTTTGGCTGCTCGATCGGAACGGTGGCGAAGCTTTTCAACTGACTGAGTTGAAGGGTCGTTTGCAGGGCTACGAATGGTCGCCCGATTCGAAGCGCCTGGCGCTGGTCATCGGCGATCCCGATCCCGACGCGCCTGATCCGAGCGCCACGCCCGCGCCCGGCACGCCTCCGAAACCGCCGAAGCCAATCGTCATCGATCGTTATCGTTACAAGCAGGATGTGCAGGGCTATCTACTGACTGGCCGCCACAGCTACATCTATTTGTTCGACATCGCGACAAAAAAACTCGAGCGTTTGACGAAGAGTAAGTGGGACGAATCTTCGCCTTCGTGGTCGCTGGACGGAACGCGGATCGCGTTCATGAGCAATCACGCGGACGATCCTGATCGCGATCCCGCCGCGCAGTTATATGTCGTCGATGCCAGGCCCGGTTCAGTTGAGAAACTACTGACCACAGAGGCGAATCGCGTGAACCGCGCGCGTCCTGAGTGGAGCCGTGACGGTAAGTCGATTGTTTTCCTTGAAGCAGACGAGAGAAAGTACGGCGCTTACAACATGGAGCATCTCGCTTTCGTGCCGTCGGACGGCAGCGCGCCGCCGTCGCGCGTGAAAGCGGTTGAGGATCTGGATCGCGGTGTTTCAGGAGTGCGCATGGCCGGCGACGGACAGTCTGTGATTGCGCTTGTTACCCATGACCTCACGGTTTTTCCGATTAACGTAACGCGTTCCTCAGTGAAACGCCTGATCGATACCCAAGTCGTCGTGTCCAATTTGTCACTTCGCAGTGATCGCACGGTTCTGCTTTGCGCCGATGACAACCGCCCGACTGAAGTCTGCGCAATTGAAGACAAGAAGTTAAGACGAATAACCAAACAAAACGACGCGCTGATGAGCGAACTGCAAATCGCCCAGACCGAGGAGGTCGGTTTCAAAAGCAAAGACGGAACTGCAGTGCGCGGGTTGCTGACTTATCCAGTCGGCTACAAAAAGGGCGCGAAGGTGCCGTTGTTGCTTCGCATTCACGGCGGACCGAACGCGCAGGATCAGCATTCGTTCGCGGTTGAGCGTCAGGTGTTTGCCGCGAACGGTTATGCCGTGCTGGCGGTGAACTATCGGGGCAGTTCAGGCCGCGGGCAGAAGTTCTCGCGCGCGATCTTCGCTGATTGGGGCAACTATGAAGTTCAGGATCTGCTCGCCGGCGTCGATCATGTCGTCGCGATGGGTGTTGCCGATCCTGATCGACTCGGCGTTGGAGGCTGGAGTTACGGCGGGATTCTGACCAACTATCTGATCGCGACTGACACGCGCTTTAAAGGCGCAACCAGCGGCGCGGGCACCGCGTTTACGGTCGCGTTCTACGGCACCGACCAGTACATCATTCAATACGACCACGAAATTGGGCCGCCGTGGGATCCGAAAGCTTGGGAAACCTACATCAAGATTTCATATCCGTTCCTGCATGCTTATCGCATTAAAACGCCGACACTCTTTCTCGGCGGCGAACGTGACTTCAACGTGCCGATCGAGGGTAGTCAGCAAATGTATCAAGCTCTGCGCAGCTTAGGCGTCGAAACCCAGCTCGTGATTTACCCGAACGAGTTTCACGGCATCACGCGGCCGAGTTACATTCGCGATCGTTATGAACGATACCTGGCTTGGTACGAGAAATATGTGAAGAATCCGCCGCCGGCGAAGAATGTGGCAGAGGCGGGAGTGAGGTAGCAAGTTGAGGGGTATAAAGTAACTACGCGTGAAAGAACAGCGATCTAACTTAGGGCTTGAACTGATTTCATCGTTACGGGAATCAGAGCTATCGGGGGTTGCTGAAGAAATTGCCGAGATGGCACTAGATAGCGTCCTAAAAGACGGAATAGCCAAGGACATCCCTGTTTTTGGCTGGCTACTCAAGTTTCATGGTGCTTACAAAAACATCAGCGAGCGAATTTTCTTAAGGAAGGTCGCGTACTTCTTACAGGGAGCGAGCCGTGCATCGCCTGATGAAAGGGTGAAGTTCGCACAGAAAATAAGGAGTAAGAAGGACTATCAGAAAAGGGTAGGTGAAAACCTAATTCTTCTGATTGAACGTCATGAGCGCTTCGAGAAATCACTATTACTAGGCAGACTTTTTGCAAGTGTTATGCGAGGCGCTTTGAGTCATGAGTTATTCATGCGGCTTTCTGCAGCCCTTGATAAGGCCATGATCGAGGATCTCGAAATCCTAAAAGGAAGTGAGAAGGAAGGCGACTCACTTCATGACCATTTCGAAGGGCTCTATAGATGCGGTCTAATGGATTTGAATCTATCTGTGACACCACTAAACCGAAGAGCAATGGAAATGGGAATGCAAAGAGGAGTCGAATTGGAGAGACGAGTAGAAGTCAGATACAAACTAAATGAACTTGGCAATCTTTTCATTGGACATGCTTTGGAGGTCGATATTGATAAGTAATTACTGAAACATCTGGCAGTAAGGAGAGGCGACTTTCCCTGCCACAATTTGTAAAAACTGAGTCTCAGGCGCACACTTCAGACATGACCAACAAGCAGATCGTAGAAGACTTGTTGCAGCGAATTCCCGAAGAAGCCTCGTTGCATGACATTGCACGTGAGATTGAATTCATCGCGGCAGTGCGACAAGGCCTGGATGAGCTTGATCGCGGCGAGTCGTTTTCTCTCGATGACATCGAACGCGAACTCCCATCATGGGTTATAAGGTAATCCTTTCCATCTCCGCGCGCACCGACCTTCGCGACATTGTTCGTTACATTTCTCTCGACAATCCCGAGGCAGCGCTTCGATTCGGAAAGTCCCTAATCTCACGAACCCGGTTGTTGGAACAATCGCCTCAACTTGAACGGATTGCGCCAGAGCTAGACGATCCTTCGATTCGCGAGATTATCGTGCGTTCATGTCGTGTTGTTTACCGAGTGAGGCATTCCGAGCAAGTAGTGGAAGTGATACGATTCTGGCCCGCCGCCCGCGACGTACCGGACGTCAATGTTTGATGACGCTCTGCTATTGTGAAGACTCACCCGCCGATAAAACTCATCGACCTTGAAGGTGTGACGAAGTCTGGATCGTTAATGAAGTGACGCGGCTCTTTCTTCATCACGACTGATTCGATGAAGTCGATCGTTTCCTGACGTGACGCGCCGTCGCGAATTACATCCCGCAGAGAATGTTCGACCGTTGAGAACAGGCAGGTGCGGATTTGGCCGTCAGCGGTCAGCCGAATGCGTGAACACGCGCCGCAGAAAGGTTCAGTCACCGGCGCGATGATCCCGATCTCACCTGGAGCGCCGTCAGCGAAGCGATAACGTGACGAGGTGTTAGAGCCGCGTAGCTCGCCGACAGGTTCCAGCGGAAATCTTTCTTCGATGCGTTTCCGAATCTCTCTTCCCGAGAAAACATCTTCACGGGCCCAGTCGTGACCGGAATCGAGCGGCATGAACTCGATGAAGCGCATCTTTACGTCATGCTCGCGCGCGAACGCGGCGAAGTCCGCCACCTCATCTTCATTGTGACCGCGCACGATGACGGCGTTAATTTTAATCGGGTCGAGCCCTGCATCTTTCGCGGCCTGAATTCCTTCAAGCACTCTTTCCAAAACATCCACGCCCGTCATCTGTTTGAAAGTATCGGGCTTCAGACTATCGAGACTAATCGTGATGCGATCGAGGCCGGCTTCTTTCAGACTCTGCGCGCGATGCGGCAGGAAATATCCGTTAGTCGTGAGCGCCAGATCGAGCAGGCCGCGATCTTTCAGTTGGGCAAGTTTGAAGATGATTTGCTCAATGTCACGGCGCATCATCGGCTCGCCGCCGGTCAGACGAATCTTTTCAATCCCTAACTCAACGAAAATGTCGCAGGCGTATTCGATCTCTTCGTACGAGAGCATCTGCTCTTTCGGCGCGATGGGCGGCTCGCCGTGCGGCAAGCAGTAGAAGCAACGGAAATTACAGCGGTCGGTGAGCGACACGCGCAGGTCGCGGATTCCGCGGTTATACGAATCCTTGAGGATGGAGGTCATGCGCAGCAATGATAAGCCAGTCGAGATCGTGAACCAAACGCGACGCGGTATGCGCACACGAATCAGGGAAATCCAAGTTCGCCCCGCGCGCCCTCTTCCCAAACCAGTCGGCCGCCGACCTCTTCGTTCAGTTGGCGCAGAGTCGCTCCAATCAGAATTAGTGCAGTCTTTAACGCCTGGATCGAGTCACGTCCGTGGCCCGCTTGCGTGTTTTGATTGCCGATTCCAATGATTTGAAACGGACACTCATAGCCGGGGCCGTTTTGGCTGGGTTGAGGTTTGCCGACAAAGACACTTACGGGACGTTTATTTCCCTGCTCGTCGATCAGGTAGAGCATGCGGGAGGCAATGATCTCCCCGACACTTTCAAACTCCATGAGGCCCTCTGGTTCTCGCGAAAACTAAACTTCGGCCGGCTGCAGACCGGCGCTGCTTCGGGGAGAAGATTTTCTATCGGCGTGCAAGCGAGCGCGTCGGGATTATCCATGCCGGTGCGGCCGCCTTGTTCTCACCGACGTTGATCCAGCCCGACAGGCGCGTGATCACCATGGGCGCGTGATCGACAACTCTTGGTATGCGGGCGACGCCTCGGGTTATGCTGCTGGTAGAAACTGTGGGTGTGATCGTCATGGCTCCGGATCCTCTTCAATATTTCAGCGGGCAAGATGCCTGCGTATCCCGACAAGTCGGGAATACGTGCGCTCCTAGCTGACGCTCATCAAACCTGCACTGGCGGTAAAGCCAACGCCGAATCCGACGACCATCGCCGGGCCGGCCCATTCCTTCTTGCTCGCCAACATGAAGCCGGTCGAAGCGCTGGAAAGATTTCCGAAGTTCTCAAGCACGTCATAAGACTTGTTCACTCTGGTCGATTCCCTGTCGATGTTGAGTTGAGAGCAGACGCCATCGAGAATTTTCTTGCTGCCCGTGTGAATCATGCAATCGTCCACTTCGCTTATGTCTTTGACCGCTGACAGTGGGTTGTCCAACACGTCGTTAACAGTTGCGACCGCGTAATGCGCGCCGCGCTGCGGCACTGCCGGACGCATGAAGTATTGCGGCCTGCCGTTCAGAGAAGGGTGCGAACTGTTCGCCGTCATCGACAGCAGATTCACGTCGTCGGGAGTGTCGTTTGTCAGATGAGCGATTGGACCGAAAGTTGGCTTGCCGTCTTGATCGGTGCCGAGCAGCAGCGCCACGGCGCCATCACCGAACAACATCGACTGAATCGCCAAAGTTGTCTCAATGCGTTCATGCTCAAATTGAGCGTCCGTCAGTTTGCCGTTCTTGCGCATGCGCGAAACGTCGCGGAAGCCGAAATATTCGTCGCGAAGCAGCGGCGCGACATACGGCGTATGCGCTTCGGACATCAGCACGATCGCCATCTTTCCAGGATTCGCCGCGAGGTACCATTGCGCGACTTCCACCGACTTCAACATCACTGAGCACCCTTGTGACTGCATGCTGACCGTCGCCAGCGAGCGCGGCAGCAAACCGTGGGTGCGCCCCATAACTTCAGAAGCCAGACACGGCAGCATCTGGTCAGGCGTATTGGTCGCGGCAATCAGCAAACCGATCTGTGAAGGATCTCCGCCCCATTCCTCGATGCAGCGTCGCGTCGCGTTCACGCCGAGTTCCGTCGTCGAACTTCTCTGGTTCATCGGCGCCCCCATCAAGAAATCTGCGTAGTTATCCATCGTCGAATAACGGTTCTCGACGCCCAGCGAACAGATTGAGTTAATCAACTCAGGCGAGAGTTTGTGCATCATCGACGCGACCAATTCGGTCGTGCTGAACTTGTGTTCCGGGGTGGCGGTGCTTGCTTGAACCAGGCTAATCATCGTGTTTGCTCCTCAGGGGCCAGGGCTAAGACTGCTTTGAATGACTTATTGCTTAACAAGGCGTGTGCCAACGCCGACACGGATCATCTCGAGAGGCGTAAGTTCAACGATAAGTCGGTTTAGCGAGCAATCGACGTGCGATTAGGCGAGTGATAAGAACAGGGCGATGTGAATACCAGATATCCAACGAAATTTTGATGCCTGCGTTCCTGAGGTAGCGAGGGCGCGACTTCTGGAGCTTTTCTGCAAACTCCTCAGGGATATGAGTAGTTAGCTCGGCAGATCGTTGAGACTGCAACCAAATGGGGAAAGTGGTAACCAAGTAACCAGTGGTAAGTGAAGTGGCAGGTCCTCGGCTTTGCCTAAAAAGGCCCGTTTGCCCAAGAAGTCGAGTGGCTGCCCAAAAAGTCCCGCGATGGCGATTCTCAATAACCGCGAGCCATGCGAAGGGCGTTTTGTTTCTTGGTTTGGCTCAGGGCTAGTTTAGCCATCGGCAACCAACGGATTGACTGTTGCTCTACCGCGAGAAGCGCATATATCAGCCACGCTATCTGAGGGTACGTTCTTTCAAGATGGCCTTGTAACTTGTCCAGCGCAAGAGTCGCCCACTGATGTCCGAACTGTTTATTAAGAGCATCGACCGCGAAGTCTATTTGATCCTCTAAAAAGTCTGGGACAAGGGGTGAGTTTTCCTGACCCCTCCCGCTAATGAGGATCGCCAAAGTCACGAACACGCCTAGTCCGAGAAGTGCCCAGCCTTCGCCACTACTTTTCTTTGCCATACGACTACTCCCTGATTCGGATATTAGAAGGGACTATAGCATGGGAACATTTCAAGTGTGGAACCGTTGTTTATGCGTGTAAGAGAGTTGTCGCGCGTTCAAAGAAAAAGAGCGGCGAAGGTCACCGCTCTCAAGTCCAGAGAGTTTAAAAAGGACAAAAGAAAGCACGTATTAGCGTGAACTCTCTTGCGAGTCAGTATGGCTACATTGCTGTTCTACGTCTGGTGTCGAAGCTGAGGTAGAAACAGCAGCCGATCCAGTGCTTGAAATACTCACGGCTCTTACGAGTGCTGATTGTTTCCATGACGGCCATGAGTTGAACTCTGCGGTCAACTCCTCCATGTTTCTGCGATAGTCCTCTCGCAGCTCTGCTGTGTTTACTACTTCTTCATCCATGAGTGTTCTCCTAGACCGTGTGTTTATCAAACTGTTGTCCGGCAGCGATCTCCAAATCCCAATAGGAGCCAGGAAACATTTGAAGTCGCAATTGCGCGGCTTCTGGTTTCCAACGCACAATTCTTCCTTTCTTGTTCTTTCGAACAAGCGCAAATCCCGCACCAAGATCCATGGAAAATAAGTCTAAAAATCGTCTAGGGGCCGAGACCAACAAAGGGTTCGAATTGAACCTTGTTCCTGTCTTACGAGAAACCTAGGGAGATTGAGTCCTTGTGAAACTCTTCGGCTTTACTTTTCCCATAGGGCTGAACGTAAACCACGCGCTCAATGCCTGCAGCTATGATATGTTTTGCGCAGTTGTGACAAGGGAATGTCGTTGAATATACAGTTCCGTGACGGCTGCTGATCCCATTTCGAGCGCAAGCAAGGAGCGCCTCCATCTCTGCGTGAACCATCCGACCAAATTCCGTTAAGTCTCCAATGCGACTGTTCCCTAGTACTTCATATAATTTCGTGCGATCGATTCCTTCTTCTGAAGCGGCATCTAGAATCTGATTAATTATTTTTTGTTGCTCCGCCTTATTGGAATCCTTGCCTCGCGTATAATCGCGACCGTAAGGCACATCGTCGATGTTTTTGGTTTCGTCACTATATTGTGGCCAATACAAACCACCTCCCGCTTTAGGACAATCATTAGCTCCGGTTGCTAGAATTTCATCATCACGAGCGATCACAGCTCCCACTTGACGGGACAAGTCTGCGGATCGCAGAGACGAAACAAAAGCCAAAAACATCGCATATTCATCAAACGTCGGAGTTTTGTAAGGGTGCCCGAAAAGAATATCCAGGAATCTCCACAGACTATACTTATAGCGATCAGAATCGGTTCCTAGGCGAACAAAGAAATCCGAAAGATGAAAAGTGCGCTCAACATGTTGGCCCCAAGGATCGGCTTCCTCTTTATCGCGGTGCATTAGGTTTACAGCTTCAGGACGCTTCATTCCGCGTTCTTCCCTGAGATATGCCATGCGCCGTTTTTCATCTGAACAAACACCTATGAGGTAGAAGCCAAGCGGATATATTCGCCGCAGGCGAAGAACTTCGTCAGGATGTTTTAGCGAGTTGATTATGTAGGCTCTTCGAGGAGCGTACATCCTGCTTTTCTTTGCTTTCTGTCTGTGCCCAGATATTCTTTGCGCAGCCCCGAGAGCTAGGATTGCGTTGTTACCGGACTTCTCCCTCACGGTGTCGCCGTCATTCATCCCGCGGGTAACCCGTTGGAATTCTGTTTCTTTGGCGACACTTCTAGACGGGACTAAAAGCGGGATCACTTCCTTTGAAATTCTTACTTCTTGCACAGAGTATTTATAGACATTCAGACGTTCATCATTGCGAAGGTTGTTTCTACATTGCTGCGCTTGTGGTATTGCCGCATGAATTCGTCTTTGTTGTAAGAGTACAGGTGGAACATGCGCCGCCACCCAGCGGGACTTTTGATTGTCACTTTCGTGTTGTGCTTAAAATCGATATACGGCATTGCAGCCTTGCTGAAGGTGTATTGAACATTTCGATATGAGCTATAGGCTTTGTCGGCTGAAACAGTATCAATGACAAAATTCTGCGACGTGGCTTCGACCAACGGCTGAAAACGATCGTGGTCGTTCGCGTGAGCGTGAGTAACTTCAATTGCCGTAATGACATTGGTCTTGACGCCGCAGCAAATATGAACCTTTACCCAGTCACGGGTCTTAACGGTATTTGGTTGCTTCGCGCCGTGTAGAACTCGCACCCCAGTCCACTTGGTCTCAGCCCACTTTTTATAAACGCCGGTCGAGAAGCCGGACGAATCGACGGCGAAGTCTCTCTCGATAACACGCAACGGTAAGCTGCTTTCCTCGACTAACAACGTGAGATAAGCCGTCATCACTTCATTTTCGAAGTAGGTGAAGATTGAGTTGTAGCAGGGCAGCTTGGAGATGTAACCCTTCGCGTGTGCATCCCGCAGATCACTCATGAAGCGGCGTCCCGAAACTGTCGAAAATACTTTGAAAGCCGCCGCGAAGATCATTTCGTTAAGAGGGAGCCGCGGGCGTCCCATTACCTGTGACGGCTCCCCAACGCCTTCGCATAGCTCATGCAGAAGGGTTTGAAACAGAGCCTTTTCGTTCGTCTGGGCCTGGTTGTACGCGGACCAATTCTGAGGGTAAGTTGGCCTGACTAGCCGAAGGGTATTTTGCATTAGTGAACCTTGCCTTTCATCGGCGACCGGCTCACAATGGCTTTGCGGAGACTCAGCGTGAGCAATCGCGTTTGGGTTTTCAAAGAGGCTTCGTTGGTTAGCGCCATCGGAGCCTTTCCTTTCACGCGATATATTATCTGAGATAATATGTTCAGTCAAGCGAAAAGTATTACTTGCCATAATATATTTTTCAGCTTACTATTCGGCCATGGGCCGGGTTAAGAAAACCGTCTATTACTGGAAATGTGACCGCTGCACTCACGAGTGGCCGCCGAAGGGTCAAGACGCGCCTAAGTTTTGTCCCGCGTGTAAGAGCCCTTACTGGAACAAGCCTCGTAAGTACAAAACGGCCAAGAAAGCTAGGAGTCGCAACTAGGAGCGCCAGTGGTGGAAGCTGCTTCTAATTGCTTAAGGAATAGAGAGAGCATACAATAAATTCGCTTGTCGCACCAATGAAACCGCGTTACAAAGAAGAAAAAACAGCGCAAATGGCCGCGCTCTTCCTCAAGATGCGAGGCGGCAAGATGAGTTACATTAAACTGCTGAAACTAATGTACATGGTTGATCGGGAGGCGTTGGCTCGGCTTGGCAGGCCCGTCAGTTACGATAGCTTTTCGTCAATGGAACATGGGCCGGTCCTCAGTACCACCTACAATCGAATGAAAGGCGAGAATACATTCGGTAGACCCGAACCAGCGTGGGAAAAGTACATCACGACCCGTCAAGGGTATGACGTGAAATTAAAAAAAGAAGCACCGGTTAGTGAATTATCAGCGGCGGAAATAAAGTTGATCGAAGAAGTCTTCGAACAATTCGGCAACTGGTATCGATGGAAAATTGTTGATTACATGCACGACAACTTCCCTGAATGGAAGGATCCCGGCGACTCGTCTACGCCGATTGATTATGCAGAGGTTCTCAGAGCTAAACAGAAATCCCCAGAAGAAACTGCCGAAATCGAAGCAGAGATTGCTGGTCTAGCAGTATTTGAACGGTTAACTGCGTGATTGAGATTTATGCAGGACAGTCATTACTCCTTTACAAGCCCAAACCCGGTCAAAAGGATCATTGTTTCGTAGTCCTCACAGAGCCGTGCGGCGAGCCAGCTAAAGTAGTAATAGCCAACTTTACATCCGTAACGCCTACGTCCGATCCGACGCTAGTCCTCGACGTTGGTGATCATCCGTATCTCAAAAAACTTTCGGCGGTGAATTACGGTGACGCGGTAGTTACCGAAGTCGGCAATCTGCAAGCCTTGCTTGCGATAAACAAACAGTTCCTATTGAAGAATTGCGACTGCCCGAAAACGACCTTGGACAAAATGAGAAAAGGAGTGCTGCGGTCGGATCGGACGCCAGAAGGTGTTAAGGAATACTGGCGCGAAACGCAAGGGCAGTGACAGCCGCGTCCTATGTAAAAGATCGTTACTTGACGATGGGGTTAAAATCTTAGCGTTCAGTCTGAACAAGTCTCGGATGCGTGATGGCCTCCATCCTTGAGACATCGGGGCGAGATTACTCTTTGAAGCGAGCGGCGTCGCCTCTTTTCCTTCACCAAATCACCGTAGTTGTTTTCCTACAAATAGGCGGCTCTAGTTGAAAACAACCGCAAGAAACTCCTTGACATGTTCTAAATAGCCATTATACTTGCGCGCACCTAACGGCTCCCTACCGCCCACATCATCGGATGTCTCCGGTATACCGACCCTAGGGCAGCTCTTACGATTCTTCGGAGGTTAAATCATGCAAACTTGGACCAAGATTGTGTTGGTGTGTGCGATCGGCGTATTGCTCGGTTCAGTTGGTTGGTTCACGTTCCCGGGACGATCCACGGTTGCGTCCCAGGACAAATCAAAACGGCCTCTGCTATCTAAGCTGCCCACGATCAAGAATTGTTTACAACACGTTACTGTTGTTAAGGCGGAACTCTTGATGAGAGGCGACTCTCAAGTTGCGTCGTTAGAGCTGCAAAACGACGCGCAGGTTGACATCGTATCAATCTCGATTGAGCAAATCGCGCAGAGGGAGAGGCACGCCACGAACCTGACCGGCTTTAAACCAGACGCACCGCCGGAGACCGTCATAGCATCGGGACAGCGGAAAACATTAACACTCGGGAATCTTGACGCTAATTCTCCGATTCGCGTGGGCGGAGCCCTTTTTGCTAACGGAGAAGAGGAAGGCTGTAAATCATCACTGAAAGAAATCCACCAATTGAAGGACTTCAACACAAAGAAGGATGTTCAGCAAAAATGAAACGTGCCTTGTTTTACCTCTCACTGATCGTCGTAAGTGCTTCAGCCACAATTACGGTGCTGGCCGCATGTGGCTCAAACTTTACCCCTACCACACCACAGGCGTCCAATCTTACCCTGTGGGGTACGCCGTGTGCCCCCCAAACGGGCGCTTTTGGAAAGACCCACACTTGGCACATTTACTACACGGACGGTCATGAGACTCCGGCTTTTGCAGTTAGTGAACCAGCAATATGTTACGGCAGCACTGCTAGCACTGCCTGTTACCCCAGCTTTGATACGCCGACATGGCTTGGTTTCAACAAGTACATATGGAATGAGGTTACCCACGAACCCGAATACATGCTTAACGGCGAATTTGTAGGCTGTTATTACAAATCAGCTTCGCTGAACCACCCTCATACCTATTACTGCTCCGCAGGTGAAGCGGACGATGAGGACAGTTGCCAAGCGAATGGCTGGTACTGGAACTTTACGACCAATCGCTGTCAGCAAACGCAAGTCTTTTGCGTTCAGATGTCGGAAACTTGCGGTCCTGGTCAATCCTGGAGTTTTGAAACCTGCCAATGCGAAGGCGACATGAATTCACCCATCTTGATCGACGTTAATGGCGATGGGTTCAGCCTTACGGATGCGGTCGGCGGCGTGAGGTTTGACCTCAATACCAACGGTGATCGCGAAAAGATCTCCTGGACCAGCGCAGGTTCAGACGACACATGGCTGGCGCTCGATCGCAATGGCAATGGAACGATTGAGAACGGCGCAGAGCTGTTTGGGAATTACACTTCGCAGCCTGAACCGCCAGCCGGGGTTGAACGCAACGGCTTTATCGCACTTGCTGAATACGACAAACCTTTGGGCGGCGGCAACAGCGACGGCGTAATTGATTCACGCGACCCAATCTTCACTAGCTTGCGACTTTGGCAGGACACGAATCACAACGGCATTTCTGAAGCGTCAGAGTTGAAGACGCTTGCTGAACTCAGCGTTGAATCGATCAGTCTGGATTACAAGCTCTCAAAGAAAACGGACGAGCACGGTAACCAGTTTCGCTATCGTGCGAAAGTTCGCGACCCGCAGCATTCCGCAGTTGGACGCTGGGCGTGGGATGTATTCTTGGTAACGCAGTGAAAACGTTGGATCTGGAAGATTTCTAGTCTGACAAAAGGCGGCGTGGCCTGGAGAGTTGCGCCGCCTTTCTCTATTGACGCTCTCAATACTGACTAGCTCAGAGTCGCCTGCCAGTGGCCTTGTTTGCCCAAAAAGTCAGACAGTTGCCCATAATGTCCCACCATGTCCCGACTTATTAGGCAAAGCCCAGGTCCTCAGGTCCTCGGCTTTGCTGCAAAAGTGGGGTTCTGGGGGTGACTTTGGCATCAGGTGAAGGACTTTTGCATCAAGGCGCGTTGAAGAATGAAATATGCTGTTACCCGCCGACTAATAAGGATCTCCGAACTTAGCCTTGATCATGCTGAACGTAGATTCGGCGTTTGAGCGTTTGTGATAAGCCGCCATGAAATGTTTCTGATTGTACGAGTACCAGTGATATATCCGATTCCAGATCGCCGGAGCGTTCTTACTGCCCTTGCTGTTCCTCTTTGAAAGCGATATACGGCCTCGCGTCATGATCCACTACCGTCTGAAGGTTGGCGCTGGATGAATAGGCTTTGTCCGCGCTGACTTCGTTCATCACAAAGTTACGAGCGGTTGCATCCACGAGCGGCTTGAATTGCAGGCTATCGCCAGAATACCGTTCGGTGATCTCAATCGCAGTGACAATGTTCGTTGTCGTTCCGCACATAAGATCAACCTTGATCCAATCATGCTTTGTCATTTGCTGCGGTTCGGTGTACTTCGCTTTAACCCACTGAACGAACCGGCAACTAGCGAAGCCGCTGGAATCCACGGCAAAGGAAATTTCCACCGCCTACTGCTAACAGCAACCGCTGGAATCCTTGACATGTTTTGAATAGCCACTATACTCGCGCGCATTAAACGGCTCCCTGCGGCCCACATCAACGGGATGTCTCCGGTGGTTAGCTTTCTAGTTCCCCACTCTTACGCAATGGCAAGAACAACTGTTCGAAAATATCTGCTCTACATAGGCGCTTTTGTCATGGTTCTGATCGTGACTGCGGGCGGATGGTTTGGTTTCAAAGCACGCAACGCCTTTGTGAAAGCGGAGACAAAAATACAGGAGGAAATCCTGGCGGATAGCCTTACCCAAATACGAGCGAGCATTAAACGATACAGTGTTGAAAAAAGCGCGCCGCCTCAGTCCCTGACAGAACTCGCAACATCCGGTTACCTTCCAGAGATTCCTACAGACCCGGTCACAGATAAACGAGACTGGCAGGTGGAAATCGGAGACTATGAAACTAAGTCGGGAAAGCAGCGGGGCATCGTGAACGTACACAGTTCGTCGAATCAGAAATCATCGCTTGGTACGCTTTATAATCAGTGGTAACTGGACTTATTTAAATCTTCTTCTGTGGCAAGACGCAAATCCCAACGGCATGTCTGAAGCGTCAGAGTTGAACACTCTTAGCAATCTCGGCCCAGCCACGATTGAGCTTGATTACAAGGTTTGACCAAAATTACTTGAGTCGCTGGATCACGTTCTCCAGGCAATACATCAAGGGCGGAGCAGAACTTTCATCACGTCACGCTCAGCGGCGCGGCGCATCGCCGACATCCCATCGGATAACGCGAACTCCTCACTAATGAGGCTGTCGACATCGATGGCACTCTGCTTGAGCAATTCGAGAGCCGGCGCGAAGCGGCCGCAGCGAGATCCGACGACGCTGATTTCGTTGACGACCAACGGAGCCGCTTCTATTTCTGTCGCGCCGTGAAATGTAGATTTCAGAACGAGCACGCCGCGCGCATGCAGCAGATTAACCGCCATCTCGAAGCCGGTGGGCGATCCGGAGGCCTCGACGACGACTCCGAATTCTCCTTCCCGCTGTTGAGGTTCCGCGATCGTGTTCGTTTCGATCCCACGACGCTCGGCAATGGCGAGTTTCGCTCTGTGCTTTCCGATTAGCGTGACTTCGGCTCCCGTTGTCGCAAGTACCTGTGCGCACAACAATCCCAGTTTCCCATCGCCGATCACGGCGACTCGCGTGTCGTCGGTAATCGACACGCGTTCGAGAATGCCGCAAGCGGCTGCCAGCGGTTCGGTGAACACCGCGCGCTCGTCCGGTATCTCTCCAGGTACGGGCAGTAAATTCGCGAGCGGCAGTTTTAAGAATTCAGCGTGCGCGCCATCGCGGCCTACAATGCCGAGCACCGTTCGCTTCGGACAATGACGTGGATCGCCTGCGCGGCAGAGATCGCAGACGCCACAGCCGGCGTTGATTTCGCCGACGACGCGCGTGCCGGGTGTCAGAAGCCCGACCGTCGGGGAAGCATCGCTATCGAGAGTAGCCCTCCCTAACGGTCGGGCTTCTGACACTTCCTCGATCACGCCGACGAACTCGTGACCGAGCGTTCCCTCGAAACCCGCATAGCCGCGCGCGATCTCCAAATCGGTGTTGCAGATTCCTGAGAGTGTCACGCGCACCAGAGCCTCGCCATTCGCGACAGGCTGCGGCACATTGCTGACTGATAGCGCGCCGTTTTGAAATCTTAGTGCTCGCATAAAATACGTGCTTTGTGCTTGGTGCTTTGTACTTAGTTGTGACGTTCAAAGTTCACAGCACAATTACAAAGTACAAAGCTCAAAGTACTAAGTACAGTTTTGCCGTCAGAATTTCTTTGTTCGCTCGTAGGCGTTCTCGAATAACAAATCTACGGACTGATCACGATCGTTGAGGGCGACCGGTAAACGCCACTCAATCTCTTCGCCGCTACTCAAAGTCGCGTGCGCCCGCAGCCACCAATCGCCTGACCAAAGCTGCGCCACCACGTGGCCGTCACCGCTGACATCGGCCTTCACCGGCGTGACATCGTGCATGCGGCGCATTAAGAAGTCATCGAACTGTCTCGCCAGCCGGGGCGACGCTTCGTATTCACGACGCGCGGCGGCCAGATTGAAATGAAAGAACTCGAGCGGCGAACGTAAAGTGGCCCCGGCGATCTTGTTCCGCACCACCAGTCGTAAGGCCTGGCGCGGGCGGCCGTCAGCGAAAACTGTCTGGTTCGGGCTGTCGGCCGGCAGGCGGCGGTAGATTCTCCAGCCTGCGAACAGCAACGCGCCAATCAGTGCGACGGCCAGCGACACACGCAAGACCAACATTAGAAAGCCTGACCCTGGTTCGGTGGTACTACTCATTACCTTCTCATCCGGCGAACGTAGGCGACCAGCGCATCGATATCATTCTCAGAGATTTGCTTGCGGAAGGCCGGCATCTTGCCACGGCCGTTGTTGATTGAATTGAACAGCCGCTCGTCGCTGACATCGTCCTGCCACGACGCGTTGGTCATGTCGCGCGCGTGAGTCTGCCGCCCCTTGCGTGTGCGGCCGCGGCCATCGCGCCCGTGGCACGACACGCATTGCCGGTTGTAGATCGTTGCGGCATCAGCGAGCGAAGCTTCATTTGTGTTTCCTGCGCCTAAAACGGTGAAAAGTGAAAGACCGGCCGCGGTGGCAACGGTAAATATGAAAAGCAGGAAGCGTCGAGGTGCTCTGTTCATTCGTCCTCCCGAAGGATCATTCGGATTACGCTTTGAGCGCGAATAGTTATAACTCCAATTCATTTCGTTTGTCGCGTGCGCGGGATAGTTGAAAGCCGCGGGCAGGCGCGATAATCTTCACAGCTCGTGAAAAACATTTTCGACGACAAGCTGCGCGAAGAGTGCGGCGTCTTTGGCATCTACGGTCACACAGACGCGGCGCGCCTGACGTATCTCGGTCTGTACGCGCTCCAGCATCGCGGCCAGGAATCGTGCGGCATCGTCACGTCCGACGGCGCCCAGCTAATTACGGAACGTGCCATGGGCCACGTGCGCGACAGCTTTGACGAACAGCTGCTCGATCGACTGAGCGGGCATAACGCGATCGGCCACGTGCGGTATTCGACGGCCGGAGAAGTCTCGATTCGCGAGTGCCAGCCGTTTTCCGTCGTCTGCCAGCACGGGCCAATCGCCATCTGCCACAACGGCAACCTGCCGTTCGCCGGCGAAGACCGAAAGAAACTGGAGAAGGAAGGCGCGATTTTTTCTTCGACCTCGGATACCGAAGTTGTTTTGCATCAGGTGGCCCGCTCGCGCGCAGCAAACTTCGTCGAAGCGATTCCGGAAGTACTGCGCGAAACGGAAGGCGCTTTCTCGATGCTCTTTCTAACGCCGAAAGAGTTGATCGCGATTCGTGATCCACGCGGCTTCCGGCCGTTAGCACTCGGGCGTCTGGACGATGCCTGGGTAGTCGCGTCTGAAACCTGCGCTTTCGATCTGATCGATGCGAAGTACGTGCGCGATGTCGAGCCGGGCGAGATGATCGTAGTCAACGAAGAAGGTTTGCGCTCGTCGCACCCGCTCAAGCCCCAACAGCATTCAATGTGCGTCTTTGAGCACGTGTATTTTGCGCGGCCCGATTCAATCATTTTCGGCCAATCAGTAAATCGCTCGCGGCACAAAATGGGCCAGCGGCTGGCGATCGAACAGCCTGCGGATGCCGACATCGTCGTCCCGGTACCCGACTCGGGCGTGGCCGCCGCGATTGGATATTCGGCAGAGAGCGGCCTGCCGTTTCGCCTGGGTTTAGTCCGTAATCACTACGTCGGCCGCACTTTCATCGAACCGAAGCAATCGATTCGCAGCTTTGGCGTGCGCATCAAGCTGAATCCGGTACGTCATTTGATCGAGAACAAACGAATCGTGCTAATTGATGACTCGATCGTCAGGGGTACGACTTCGAAAAAGATTGTGCGTATGGTGCGCGAAGCGGGCGCGAAGGAAATTCACGTGCGGATTTCTTGTCCGCCGACAATCAGTCCCTGTTACTACGGCGTCGATACGCCGAACAAATCGGAACTGATTGCGGCCAACTATTCCATCGAAGGCATTCGAGACTTTATCGAAGCGGATTCGCTCGGCTATCTGTCCCTGGAGGGCATGTTGAGTTCGACGGGACTAAACACGGATGAATCCTGCGTCGCCTGCTGGAACGAAAAATACCCAACCCGCATTACGCGCGAAGCCGAGACTATGCATTCGCGTGACGAGATGGCCGCCCGCATTGCGGTGGAATTGTAGATAAGCTGCGTCAGAGTACCGACTTTAGTCGGCGATCTTCCAAAGCAAAGACCCAACTGAAGTTGGTACTCTGACGCCGTACAAAGGAAACGATGACTGAAAGAATCTTTAATTTTAGCGCCGGGCCGGCCATCATTCCGGTGCCGGTTTTGGAAGAGGCGCAACGGGACATGCTCTCGCTGCCAGGGGTCGGAATGTCCGTGATGGAGATTAGCCATCGCTCGAAGACGTTCGACGAGATCATCGACGGCGCCGAGAACGGCCTGCGCGAGCTGCTGAACATTCCGAAAGACTACGCGGTGCTCTTCCTGCAAGGCGGCGCGAGTTTGCAGTTCACCATGGTGCCGATGAATTTTCTTTCGCTCGACGGCGGCGCGGATTACATCGTCACCGGAAGCTGGGGCCAGAAGGCGGTTAAGGAAGCGCAGCTTTTCGGCAGCGCCGACATCGCCGCGAACATGGCTGACGGGGGCTTCACGCGCGTGCCTACCCAGGACGAGCTGCAACTGAATCCGAGTGCGGCCTACGTCCACTTCACTTCGAACGAAACGATCGAAGGCGTGGAATTCAAGACTGAACCTGAAACCGGCGAAGTGCCACTGGTCGCCGACATGTCTTCGAACATTCTTTCAAAACCGATTCCGATCGAGAAGTACGGCCTTATTTACGCCGGCGCGCAGAAAAATATGGGACCAAGCGGCGTTACGCTCGTCGTCATTCGCGAGGACCTTCTGCCGCGCGTGCGTGAAGGCCTGGCGACGATGCTCGACTACAACACGCACGTGAAGAACAAGTCACTCTATAACACGCCGAACACGTGGGGCATTTACATTCTGAATCTCGTCTGCAAGTGGCTAAAAGGCAAAGGCGGCCTGGAGGGCATGAAGCAGGAGAACGACGCGAAGGCCGGACTGATTTATGACGCGATCGATGCGACCGAGTTTTATCGGGGCCACGCCGATCCCGATTCACGTTCGGCGATGAACGTGACCTTCCGTCTGCCTTCCGAAGATTTGGAAAAGAAGTTCGCGAACGAAGCGACGGCGCAGGGTCTCGACGGCTTGAAAGGTCATCGCAGCGTCGGCGGCATTCGCGCGTCGATCTACAACGCGTTTCCGAAAGAAGGGTGCGAAGCGCTGGCTGAGTTCATGAAGGAGTTTGAGAAAAAGAATGGGTAACATTAACCACAGAGGGCACAGAGGAAAACAAAACAAAGTGAAAACTCATCAAAGAGCACCAGGTTTGATCGTTATCGGTCTATTTGTTGTTGGATTTCTCTGTGTCCTCTGTGGTTCAAAAAACCTGGCGCAAAACAAAACGCCTCTCTCGCACAGTATTAATCCGGAGCCAGGCGAGAAGCATCTGCGCAATATCCGCCAACTGACGTTCGGGGGCGAGAACGCTGAAGCCTATTTCTCAGCCGACGGCAAGAAGTTGATCTTTCAGGCCACGCGCGAAGGACACGGCTGCGATCTCATCTACACGATGAACATGGACGGCTCGGACGTGCGGCTGATTTCGAATGAAAAAGGGCGGACGACGTGCGCGTATTTCTTTCCGAACGGCAAGCGTGTTCTCTATTCGTCAACGCATCTCTATTCGAAAGATTGTCCGCCGCGGCCTGATTTTTCGAAAGGATACGTTTGGGCTTTGTACCCGTCGTACGACATCTTCACGTCGAAGCCGGACGGATCTGATTTGAAGCAACTTACGAACATCGACGGATACGACGCTGAGACCACAGTTAGTCGTCAGGGCAAACTGGTTTTCACTTCGACGCGCAGCGGTGATTTGGACATTTACACGATGGATGCCGACGGCAGGAATGTGCGGCGACTGACAAACGAACTCGGTTATGACGGCGGGCCCTTCTGGTCACGCGACGGCAAACAGATTGTCTATCGCGCTTACCATCCGCAAAGTGAGAAAGAAAAAGCCGATTATCGCGCGCTGCTGAAACAAAACCTGATTCGGCCGACGGTGCTGGATATTTGGGTGATGAACGCCGACGGATCGAACAAGCGGCGCGTGACGAATCTAAACAAAGCCAGCTTTGCGCCGTATTTCTTCCCTGACGGCAGGCGCATCATATTCTCGTCAAATGTGAATGATCCGAAGGGTCGTGATTTCGATCTCTACAAAGTGAATGTCGACGGCACGGGCTTGGAGCGCGTCACCTTCAGCAACACGTTCGACGGCTTCCCAATGTTTTCGCCTGATGGTAAGAAGCTTGTGTTTGCTTCGAATCGCAATGCGGCGAAGCACGGCGACACGAACATTTTTATTGCCGATTGGGTTGAGTAGGATGCCGATAACGCAGAGCCGACTGTTGATAGTTAGCATCCTGATCCTACTAATCGGGTTGCAAACGACTGTCACGTCTTCCGCTGACCAACCCGCCGTGAAGTTTGATGAGTTTGGAGACGTCAACTGCGAAGAGGAAATGGCTCGACTGGACAGCTTCGCTGTTAACTTGCAAGCTCGTCCACACACCAAAGGAGCGATCATTTTTTACGGCGGGAAGACTTTCAGAGGTAGATCGCCCCGACGTGGCGACGCGGCCGCACGCGCTGCCCGACTGAAGCCTTATCTAGTTCGGAGACGCGGATTGCCCGCCGACCGCGTGATCATCATCAATGGTGGATACGCTGAACATTGGTATGCAGAGCTGTGGGTGATTTATTCAGGCATGCCGTCTCCCGATCCGAATACACAGGTTAGGGGAGTCAAGTTCCGCAAGGGTATAGCCCACCCACGTGATTTCCGCTGCCAGATATAAGAGGCACATATGTTTCGCAGATTTCTTAATGTCGCTCTGATTCTTTCGCTCGCGCTGTCGGTTACTGTCTTTGGACAGCAACCAACCACGACTCCCAGCGTCGATCGCCTGCGAAAAGACGTGACGTATCTCGCTTCGGACATGCTCGATGGCCGGCGCACGGGAACAAAAGGAGCGAACGATGCCGCTCGCTACATCGCAGGTGAATTCAGCTTATTGGGTTTGCGACCGGGAATGCAGACGGCGAAGGCGGGGCGCACGCGCGACGAGAATCGCGCGCGGTATCTGCAACTCTTTCCGTACATTTCGAAGGTTGAGCTACGGAAAGGGAACGTGCTTGCGCTAAACGGACATCCGGTTGATGGCGTCGCCACGCGCCTGGGCGAAGACTGGATGCCACTCGGCTTTTCGTCGAATGCCTCAACCGCTACTGCGTCAGCGATTTTCGCCGGCTATGGCATTTCCTCATCAGGATTGAAGTACGACGACTATGCCGTCTCGAACGTTAAGGATCGCATGGCCGTGGTTTTTGCCGGAACCCCGGACGGGGACAGTCCGCATGGCCAGTTTTTGCAGGCGGGACAAATTCGTTTCAAAGCTGCAGCGGCACGGGCGGCAGGCGCAAGCGCGCTTCTGATAATCGCCAATGAAGAGAAGCTCTCGGACGATAAGTTAGCGCGGCTATCGTATGACAATGCCGGCGAAGCCGGGATTCCAGTGATAGTTATTTCGCGAGCGTTAGCCAGGCAAATTTTGAGTGCCGAGCTGCCGGAGCTTCAGAAAGCTGCCGACGCGCGAACCGCCGCGGAAAACCTGTTGCGGCAGCCAGTCAAGGGGCTTTCACTGAACCTGACTGTGAATGTAAATCGAGTCGAATCGCCTTCACACAACGTGATCGGCATTTTGCCCGGCAGCGATCCCAAGCTGAAAGATGAAGCTATTGTGCTCGGCGCGCACTACGATCATCTCGGCCGCGGCGGCCAGGGCAGTCTGGCTCAAAGTGAAGGCGAGATTCATCACGGCGCTGATGACAATGCTTCGGGAACATCAGCTCTAATTGAGTTGGCGCGGATGTTTTCCACGCAAAGACCAAAACCGCGGCGCACGATTATCTTTATTGCTTTCAGCGGCGAAGAAGAAGGCCTGATCGGATCGAACTATTACGTCAATCATCCGCTCGTACCCGTGGCGAACACCGTGGCAATGATCAATCTCGACATGGTTGGGCGTCTGAATGCCAAAAAGCTGACCATTGGTGGCGTGGGCACGGCTCAGGAATGGCGATCGATGCTCGAGGCCGAAAACCTCGTTCACAGCGCGACGGTTTCACTTAATGCGCCGGTCATTGCACCGGGAACTTCCGCCGCCCACCTTCCCATGGTAGTGGGTGCAAACGGCCGCCCTGTGGTGACCCAGGATAGGTCAAAACAGTTTGCTATCACACTCAACGAGGACGGCTTCGGTCCCAGTGATCATTCTTCGTTTTACGCGAAACAGATCCCGGTGCTGTTTTTCTGGACGGGCACGCACGCCGATTATCACAAGCCTTCGGACACGGCTGAGAAGATCAACTACGAAGGCCTGGCGCGCATCACTTCATTCGTCGCGAACATTGTGCGTGACATCGACAAGAGCGACACGCGTCCGACGTACAAAGTCGCGCAAGTGCAATCGACCGCGCGTTCGACCGGATTCCGTGTCTATCTCGGAACCATTCCGAACTACGCTGACTCGAGTGATGGAATGTTGCTCGACGGCGTCCGCGATGGTTCGCCCGCGGCGAGAGCGGGTCTCAAAGCCGGCGACAAGATCGTCAAGATGGCAGGTAAGGACGTGAAGAACGTTTACGACTACACGCACGCGCTCGGTGAAATGAAAGGCGGAGAGGAATACGAAGTCGAGATCGTTCGCGCGGGTCAGCGGATGACGCTGAAGCTGGTTCCGGAAGCGCGGAAGTAACTTGGACAGCCATCTCTCACGGGAGAGGGAGGTGAAAGCAAAAAAGGCAAAGGTTGAGGACGCGCCGGCGCCAACTCACCTTTGCCTTCAATGTCAGGAACCCGGTTAATTGCGAGAAGAGTGAACGCCCTTCGTTACCGTCGGGCTACGGCCACGCTTACCACCTGGGTTCGCGGTCATTCCGGCTGGGACCACGATCGCGATCCCCTTTGTCCCTGCGGCCACCGCCTCCGCCGCCACCGTAGCCACCGCCACCATAGCCGCCGCGGTTTCCGCCACCACCACCGCCGCCGCCGTAGCCACCGCCGCCGCCGCGATCAGTTCGGGGCCGAGCTTCATTAACCGTCAAATCGCGGCCGTTGAAGTCCTTGCCGTTGAACTGCTCGATGGCCGCAGCGGCTTCTTCCGCGGTCGTCATCTCGACAAAGCCGAAACCTCGCGAGCGACCCGTCATGCGATCTTCTACGATTTGAGCCGATTCAACGTTACCCGCTTTGGCAAAGTGCTCGCGTAAATCATCGCTGGTCGTCTGGAAAGGGAGATTTCCGACGTAGAGTTTTGTAGCCATTTCTATATCTGTCCTTTGAGGTTAAAGGAGGCACGGAACCAATCACTGAATAAAGGCAGGAATCTCTGACTTTCTTTCGGCGAAGCGCGATGTCCCGATGCTCTAACTAAACGCGAGAGCCGCTCCTAACAGTTGTCAACTAACCTAACTCTCTTGCGGCCGAATACGTCGCTTCGCAGCACGGGCAGGCACCTCGCCGTCGAGGCGCGAGAGCAGGATCTAAACGCGGAAAGTATGAGCATAATCCCTGGAAAGCGCAAGGCGATCCAGGGATTACACACAACAAAACAAGTCTTGCGTCGAATACGGCTAAATCATTGCGACGCTATTGCGTGTTGCGACTTCTGTCTTTTCGCAGACCGATTACGGCAATCGTTAGAACCGCCGCAATTACTCCAACGGCGATCCAGGTTCCCTTGCTACCGCCACCACCGCTGTCGGTGTCGGGATCGTCCTGAGGAGCCGTGCCGGTCCGTGCCGGTGCTTTGAATGTATTGCGGCCGCTGACGTTCGCTTTGAAAAACGTCTGGCTGGCAGAAGCGCGTGCCTTGATTTCGCTCTTGGCAAAGATGCGGTTGAAATCAATCTTCGCATTCGGCGCCAACGGGAGTCTCTCCGCGGCTATCGCGAGCGGAGCTGCCGTCGTCGCAATCTCGGCGCTCGCGACGTCCGTCTTGTTCACGGTCGTCTCTGGCGCGTCAGCTTTATTCGGATCCGTTGATCTCACCGGCGCGGCGAATACATAGACGTTCGCGATGGCGAGTACGAGGACCACAGTTAACAGTTTGAAGACCTTTGAAAATCTGGTCATGTTCTTTCGTTTTCCTCCTCGGTGTTGCTGCGTACGAAATAGCTAAGTCCTAGTCTGTATTGCTTTTGAGATGGTCAGGAGTCTAACGCCGGAGGGGTCAGCGGTCAACCACTTTCGCTAAAAGCCACAGAAAAACAGCACTTTCAGAAGCGCCTGCGGCGTCGCTCTTTACGCTGGACGGCGCGATCAAACAATCGCTTGGCGTCCAGAATGAGGATTTCTTCGCCGGCATACCGAACCACTCCGAGGGCCGCGTCGTCCGAAGTCGCGTTGGGCGGCTCGATGTCGTCTGTTGAGATGGTAATTGTGTCGCGGCAGCTTTCAGCCGCCAAGCCAAGCTGATCATCGCCCCGCAGGACGAGAACGTAAGGCAGCGTTTGCTCCCATTCCTTAGTCGGTTCGTTCAAAGCAGCGGCGGGATCGAGCACCGTCAGCATCCGGCCGCGAACGCAAACGACGCCCACAACGGCGCCGGGCGTTCGCGGCAGCCGCGCAAAAGGTTTTCCTTCGGCGGTGGCGTCAACCTGGTCGGTGAAAACAGCAAACAGCCGATCTGCGATCGCGAACGGAAGCAGATCGTGCAGCTGGGCTGAGGCGGCGGCCGCCTTGCCGCCATCGGAAATGTTCTCAGGTTCAGCCATGGGCGAGCGGGTAAATGGCGAGCCGATGAAAGCACGGGCACCGAGTGACCGTCAACAGTTTTGCGCGAAAGGTGGCACGCGCATCCTGCGCGTGAGTTCACGGGCGGGACGCCCGTGCCACTCTTTCTCTGCGTGTGATAAATTCACGCCAAAGTGAAAGGATCAGGTCATGGACGATTTTGATCAGTATCGCGCTGAAATGAACGAGAAGCTGCTCGGCAGCGGTCATTTGGGAATCAAGCGATTTTTCGCGCTGGACACACAGGCTTATGAAGATCGAGCGCTCGACAAGAAAACGAAAGAGCTGATGGGGCTGACGGCTTCCATCGTTCTGCGCTGCGACGATTGCATCACTTACCACATCAAACAGTGTGTCGGATGCGGAGTCACGCGCGAAGAATTCATGGACGCCTTCAATGTGGCGTTGGTCGTTGGTGGTTCAATCACTATTCCGCACTTAAGAAGGGCAGTTGATAGACTGGATCAGGCCTTACAGAAATGAATAACCACAGTGCTTGAATGAAAATTAACCACAGAGAACACAAAGGAACACAGAGAAGAAGAACCAAAACCTTACTCGGGTTGTGTCTTTCTCTGTGTCCTCTGTGGTTAATACTTCTATCGGTTCCACTCGTTTCATCGAAAGGTTTCCACATGCCGACACAGGAACGCCCCCGAGTTCGCGCACCGGAACTCACCGGCCATCGCGGCTGGCTGAACACGGACAAGCCGCTTTCGCTCGCCGGGTTGAAGGGCAAAGTTGTCCTGCTCGACTTCTGGACCTACGGCTGCATCAACTGCATTCACATCATTCCGGATCTGAAGCGGCTGGAAAAGAAGTATCCGAACGAATTGGTTGTTATCGGCGTTCATTCCGCCAAATTCGAAAACGAAAAAGATACCGAGAACATTCGCCGCATCATTTTGCGGTACGAGATTGAACATCCGATCGTTAACGACGCGGATTTCAACATTTGGCGATCGTACGCCGTCAACGCGTGGCCGACGCGGTATTTGATCGACCCGGCGGGCTACATCATCGGCCGGCTGTCCGGAGAAGGCAGTTACGACGTGCTGGACCAAACGATCGGCGACACGATTGCTGAATTCAAAAAACGCGGCGAACTAAACGAAGCGCCCCTGAAGCTGGTTTTGGAAAAAGCAAAGATCGGAGATCTGCCGCTCGCGTTTCCCGGCAAGGTTATCGTCGATGCAAAGAATGATCGGTTATTCATCGCTGATTCAAATCACAATCGAATCATTGTCGCGAAGCCGGATGGAAGCTTGCTCGAAGTGATCGGCACCGGCGCGATTGGCGCCGCCGATGCTGCGTTCGATCGCGCTACTTTCTTTCGCCCGCAGGGCATGGCGCTCGATGGTGATCGCCTGTACGTCGCCGATACGGAGAACCATTTGATTCGCGAAGTCGATCTAAAAACGAAAATCGTTAAGACAATTGCCGGCACGGGACAACAGTCGCAGGAATACGGCCAGCACGGTCCGGCGCGGCAAATCGCCTTGAATTCGCCGTGGGATCTGCATCTCGTCGGTCGCACGCTCTACATCGCGATGGCGGGGCCGCATCAGATTTGGAAAGTGGATCTGGACAAGCAGGAGGTGTCGACGTTTGCCGGTTCAGGACGCGAAGCACGGCTGGACGGGCCGCGCGAGGAAGCCGGTTTCGCGCAACCATCGGCGCTCGAATCCGACGGCAAGACGCTTTATGTTTCCGACGCTGAATCGAACATCATTCGCGCAATCGACCTTGCGGCAAACGGTGAAGTGAAAACATTAGTCGGTGGCGACTTATTCGATTTCGGTGACAAGGACGGACGCGGCAACGATGTGCGACTGCAACATCCACTGGGACTGGCCCGATGGAATGGCAAGTTGCTGATCGCCGACACGTACAATCACAAGATCAAAGTCCTCGATCCGATCGCGCGAACTGTTAGTTCATTCGCAGGCACAGGCAGGCCGGGACAGTCTGAGGGTGGTGCCGCTTCATTCTACGAACCCGGCGGACTCGCCGTTGCCGGCGACAAGCTTTACGTCGCAGACACTAACAACCACGCTGTTCGCGTTGTCGATTTGAAAACGAAGCAAACGAAGACGCTGCAAATCAAGGGACTTCAACCGCCGTCAACGAGCCAGAGCGTCGCGAACAACGAAGTCGCGCCCAACGCAGAAGTGGTCGCGCTCTCGTCCCAGAAAGTCCGGGCCGGCAACAACGTGGTATTAATTAATGTTGACCTGCCACCCGGCTACCATTTGAATCCGACCGCTCCGCAAAGATATAAGGTCTCAATAGATAATGGTGCGGAATCGTTTGGAACTGAGTCCGTTAATGCTAATTCTGGCGGAAAAGGCGTTTCGCTTCCCCTTCGGATCGGATTAGGGTTTGGGGCGGAAACCGCTTTGGGCACATACGTTGTTCATGGATCATTCACGTTTGTCTATTGTCGTGTAGATAACACGGGCACTTGCCGCATCAAGACGCTGCAATGGCGAGCACCGGTTGAAGTTGTGAACGACGCGAACGCCACGACCGAAATTAAGTTAAGCGGAAAGGTCACCACCGATTAAGGTCCCAAAACTCACGTTTCTGTCTCGTAGGTGCCGCGGATGAACTAAAGTAACCCCGTCGCTTGCTCAGGCTTTCCGCTAGTTAGTAATATCCTGCTTTCCTTTTGGACAACTGAAGATAAGGAGTCACTACCGTGGCTGATAAACCATTTCTGACCGACATCAAAACTCTGCGCGAGCGCGCCCGCAAACACATCGAACAAGGCGCAGTGACCGAGGGCTACACCGCGGACCGCGAAACCGTAAATAAGATTTTGAACGAAGCGCTGGCTACCGAGATCGTCTGCGTGCTGCGATATAAGCGGCACTACTTCATGGCGAGCGGCATTCATGCGGAAGGTGTCGCAGCTGAGTTTCTCGAGCACGCCACCGACGAACAAGGCCACGCCGATCTAATTGCGGCGCGCATCGTGCAACTGGGCGGCGAGCCGAACTTCAATCCCGAAGGTCTGCTGATGCGCAGTCACGCCGAGTACGTTGAGGGCAGTAGTCTGAGCGATATGATCAAAGAAGATCTCGTCGCTGAACGAATCGCGATCGATAGCTACCGCGACATGATCCAGTACCTGGGCAACGATGATCCGACGACGCGTCGCATGCTGGAAGGCATCCTCGCCGTCGAAGAAGAACACGCCGACGACCTGGTGAGCCTCCTCGGAGAAGTGGGTTAGCAGTTAATGTTGAGCGACGGATCCCATCGCTGACGCACTCCAAATCCTTGGCAGACAATCCACCAACACAAACAGGACGTCCGAGCGTCTGCCGCAGTTGTGGCGCGCTGATCGGAGCAGGCGAAGCCGCTTGTTACATGTGTGGCGCGCCGTTGCAACCGGCAACGGCGCCGCAGCTTCCGCTGCGCGAGCGCTATGCGATCAGCTACGCGCGTACGATCCTGTCGCGGCCTTACATCTTCACCATTGTTTTTCTCGTTGCGAACTTTTTCGTCTTTTTGCTGATGTGGCAAGAGAGCGAGATGTCCTCGACCGCGCTGTGGGGGGCTTTCCATCCCGGTGTGTTGCTCCAGTTCGGCGCGAAGACAAATTACAACATCAAACTCGAACACGAATACTGGCGGTTTGTGACACCAGTTTTCATTCACGGAAATCTGCCGCACCTGCTGATGAATATGTACGGGCTTTGGGTGCTGGGGCCGTGGGTTGAGAAACTTTACGGCTCCGCGAGATTCGTCGTGTTTTGGGTAATCACGGGAATCGCGGGCGTGGTCGCAAGTTACTTGACGGTGATTCCCGGAGCTCGGCCCGGTCTGTTCGGCAGCTTTTTGATCAAGTCTGCGGACGAACCTTCAGTGGGAGCATCGGGCGCCCTGTTTGGCTTGATTGGCGTCCTATTTGTGTTCGGGATCAAGTACCGGCGAGAACTACCGGAAGGTTTCAAACGCGCGTTCGGCACGGGCTTGCTGCCGGTGATTCTGCTCAACGTGGCGATTGGTTTTGTCCTGCGAGGCATCATCGATAATGCCGCGCACATGGGTGGGCTCGTCGCGGGAATGGCGCTGGCGGCCGCGGTGGACTATAAACGTCCTGGCCAATCAACGCGCGTCACAATCGCCTGGCGCGTTGCGCAAATTGCGGCGCTGCTGTTGGTCCTGGCGTCGTTCGTTTTTGTGATAAAGCGTTTCAGATAGTACTAATCGGCAAGCCTTGGGTGATGAGGTCAGTACCATACGCGTGAGCGGATGGGTCGAGTGTTCATCCCAACGGTGAGCCATTGACCCACCCGCTGACGCAGGTGGTACTGACATCATCGTTAAGGAGAGTGTTAATGGAATTCAAAAAAGTTGGAGTACTCGGGTGTGGCTTAATGGGGGCCGGCATTGCGCAGACGGCGGCGATGGCCGGCTACGAAACGATCGTGCGTGAAGTCTCGGAAGATTTTCTCGCGAAGGGATTCGCCGGCATTGAGAAGTCTTTATCAAAGTTTGCTGAGAAAGGCACCATCACCGCCGATCAGCAAAAGGAGATTCGCGATCGTTTGAAAGGCACGACGTCGTTCGAAGACCTGGCGGACTGCGACATCATCATCGAGGCGATTATTGAAAACCTGGATACCAAGCGTGAAACCTATCTGCGCCTCGACGAGCTGTGCAAACCCGAAACAATCTTTGCCTCGAACACTTCCTCACTTTCGATCACGCAGATGATGACCGTGACTTCGACGGAGCGGCAGCAGCGCTTCATCGGCATGCACTTTTTCAATCCCGTTCCGCTCATGAAGCTGGTCGAAGTCATTCGCACAATTCTGACTGACCCTTCGGTTTACGAAGATGCGGTAGCGTTCGCGGCCAGCCTCGGCAAAGTGCCGGTGCGCGCCGACGATCGCACGGGATTCATCGTGAATCGTTTGCTGGTGCCTTACTTGCTTGATGCGATTCGCGCGCTGGAAGAAGGCGTCGCTTCGATTGTGGATATTGATAACGCGATGAAGCTGGGCTGCGGTTATCCGATGGGGCCTTTGACGCTGGGAGATTTCGTGGGGCTCGACACGACTTACTACATCTCGGAAATCATGTTCAATGAATTTCGCGAAAAACGTTTCGCCGCGCCGCCGCTCTTGAAACGAATGGTGATGGCGGGCCTTTACGGTAGAAAATCGGGCCGCGGATTTTACGACTACACGAAAGATCCAAAGAACCCGACGCCGATGAACCTGGTTTAGAACGGAGCGATACGCTTCGCTTACAACCCCGCCCATGTGCACTGATCGAAGAGATTTCCTGCGAGCGTCCGCGGGCCTGGCCGGCGCGGCGCTACTCGGCAACCATATCGCGTTCGCGGACACGAGTGGCGTCGCTGACGTTCCGCAGCGACAGGACGTTCCCGATCTGATTGAACGGTTGAAGAGAATGACGGCCGGCATCGTGCCGATCACCGATGACGAGCGCAGAGCCCGCATCGCCAAAGCCCAACGGTTGATGGCCGAGCAAAAGATCGACGCGATCTTCATCGAGTCGGGATCCAGCATGTTCTATTTCACCGGCGTGCGCTGGGGCGCGAGCGAGCGCATGTTCGCCGTTGTGATTCCGCAGCGCGGCGATCTGGCGTGGGTCTGCCCTAAGTTCGAAGAGGAACGCGCGCGCGAGTTGATCAAATTCGGCACCGACATCCGCACCTGGGAAGAAGACGAAAGCCCTTATCTACTGGTCGCGCAAATCATCCGCGATCGCGGCATTCGCTCTGGCCGCGTCGGTATGGAAGAGCGGACCCGCTTCTTTCTCTTCGACGGTATTCGTCGCGCGACGCCGCAGCTTGAGTTTGTTAGTGCGACGCCGATCACTGCCGGGTGTCGCATGTTTAAGTCACCGGCTGAACTTGCTCTCATGCAGAAGGCAAACGACCTCACGATTGTTGCTTACCGCGCGACCTGGGCCACGATGCGTGAAGACATGACCCAGGGCGAGTTCGCCGCGAACTGTGCGACTGCATTTCGTAATCTCGGTGTGCAAGGCGGAATCTTTTGCAGCTTCGGAAAGTACACGGCGTTCCCTCACGGTTCCAGCACGCCGCAAACGCTGGCCGAAGGCGACGTTGTTCTAATGGATGGCGGATGCAGTGTTGAAGGTTACCAATCCGATGTCACTCGCACGTTCGTGTTCGGCAAACCGACAGAACGTCAACGCGACATCTGGAACCTCGATCGCAAGTCACAGGACGCGGGTTACTCGGCCGCGCAGATCGGCTCTCCCTGCGAGGCCGTCGATGCGGCGTCACGCAAAGTGATTGTCGATGCCGGATTCGGACCCGGTTACAAAGTTCCGGGTCTCCCGCATCGCACAGGACACGGCATTGGTTTGGATGGCCACGAATGGACGTACATCGTGCGCGGAAACAAGACTCCGATACAGCCCGGCCTGTGCTTCAGCATCGAACCGACGGTCGTAATTTACGGCGAGTTCGGCATGCGCCTCGAGGACGTCGCGTACATCACGCCGCTAGGTCCAAAATTCTTCACCAATCAAAGCCCTTCAATCGACAAGCCTTTCGGTTGATACTTCACCTCGCTGCCGATTGTTTTGCTGAATTGTTTGGAATCTGCGCCTTTTTGGGCTTTTTCTCATAACGAGTTGCCCAAGGAGAAGCGGAGTGCCAATTGATGCCTTCCGCAGCAGAAGACAGGAAGATTGAATATGAAAATACTTGCCCGATTGGTTTTGAGTGTTGCTGTCGTGTCGATCATCGCGGTCGCCAGCAACACCGCGTACGCGGACGGCATCATTTTGGTGACCCCGCAAATCGAAAAATTGGTGCCGCCTATCGCCGCGCTGAACCTTCAGCATCACGGCAATAACACGACTGAACAAGGCGGTGTGCGCTGGGACGGAACGCAGGACGTGTGGTTTGGCGATACCAGTGCGGGACCGCACCAGAACACGATCCTTTTCAATCAGCTGGGTGTCAATGATCCGAGTCAGCTTTGGGTCCTCCTCAACATCAACGAAGCCAATGGCGGCAACAAGATGCCGATCACGATCGAATCAATGACCATCACCGGTTACGCCAGTGACGGCACGGTGGTGTTCACCGCCACAACGCTCGGCCCGTTGACGCTCGAACAATTTAAGAAGGGTCAAGGCGCGAACTCAGATTACGCGCTGGGACTTGATGCTGGAGCGACGGAACGCTTGCGGGCGGCGCTGGCAGCGGATCCAAATCTTAGACTAGGTTTGGAAGCGATGCTTAGTGGCGTGAACGGCGGCCCCGAGCGATTCACTTGGAATGCCAACTGTGGGCCAGTTCCAGAACCGGCGACAATGGTTCTGCTCGGGACGGGTCTTGCCGGCGTTGCCGGCGCCGTGCGTCGCAAACGCAAAGCTGCCGCGGCCGCGAAGGCTGAAGCCGACGCTAACGTGGTGTAAAGTTAGTTCAACAAAACAATTGCGAGCCGGACGCTTTGAAAGCGCTCCGGCTCGTTGCTTTTTAGGCGCAAGTCTTTGACATCACGCGTTGGGCGGCATCGGCATGCGTCTCGAGGACGTCGCGTACATCACGCCACAAGGTCCGAAATCCTTCGCGACTAAAGCCCTTCAATCGACAAGCCGTTCGGTTGATGCTATCCACGTTTTTATCGCGATTTATCTGGAAAATACGGTCGATCTGCTTGTGGAATGAAGCCAGCGTTCCGCGTTTCTTTAGACATGAGGTTGCCCGCCTTATACGAAAACAAGGCAATCGAGACTGTTGAGGAGGATAAAAGACGTGAATAGGTTGTTAACAAAAGGTATTTTGATCCTGGGAGTGCTAATGACAGTGTCCCTTGCCAGCACAACTGCGCGGGCTGACGCTTTCACCTACATGGGAATAAACACTGGTGTTACAGGTACGGTGAATATCACTCAGTTGAGCGATGGCCTGCTGAGCGTGACGATCACGAACACCTCCGTAAGCGGCACGCTTGGCAAAATCACCAGCATAGGATTTGATTTGCCCGGAACCGGCGCAGGCGGGTTTACGCTGGTCAGCGCAACGAATTCGAACTACACCTTAGTTGAGGGTGTTTCGGGGAATGCCAGCGGAATCGGGCGCAGTTTTGAGATTGCACTGCTGACCGGACCGAATTTCAACGGTGGCGGCAACCCCAATCGGGGGATCGTCGAAGGCGCCAGCGCGACCTTTACTATCTCCGGCAATTTCACGGGGTTTAGTCAATCGCAGATCGCCCAGGGAATGTTCCTCCGTTTTCAGAATGTAAATGGGGACGGCAGCGATGTGGCAAGGTTTTGCGGGCCCACACCCGAAGTTCCTGAACCGATGACGATGGTCCTGCTCGGGACGGGCCTCGCAGGCGTTGCCGGCGCGGTGCGTCGCAAACGGAAAGCTACAGCGGCAGCGAAGGCTGAAGCTGACGCTAACGTGGTCTGAAGTTTAGCTTAACGAAACATCGCGGGCCGGACGCTTTAAGCGCTCCGGCTCGTTGCTTTTTGGGCCCAAGGAAGTTTCGTCTTAAGAACGAGAGGCAGTTAAGTGTTTAGCCGCGGGCGTTGCCCGCGGCGGTCGCGCATATGAAAGCCGTCGGCCTTTTGGGAAATAATCTTTTGACAGGGCAAGCTAAGCGGCATACAAATAGGCGGAAGACGAGCGGCGAGATTTGGCTGAAGCGTTTGCGGCTCTGCCGCCCGATGTGCGGAAGGCCTCTGGCCCTCCCGCTAAGCCAACAATCTGAAATTCGGGCTATGCCCGAGCGGGCATAGCCCGGATCGCTTCCGTCCGCAGAACGCAAGCGCAAAGCGCTTCCGCACATCAGTCAGCGAAGCCGGAAAAGTAGTGAAGAATATTTTACTCACATTGTTGGTTTGCCTGATGCCGCTAATCGCGAAAGCCGCGCCGCTGAAAATCGTGAATGTGGCCGCGCCGGCGATCAATTGTGTCTTCAGTACGTCGTGTTCGGTTCGCGTTAAAGACACGAAAGAAGACGTGCCGTTGAGCACCGGCGGCAAAGGCGTTTTGCGAACGCGCACGTTCAAAGGCGCGAAGGGATCACCCGCCGACGGACTATATGCATACGAGTATCGGTTGGATTTGACGGACGCGGTCGGGACGAAGCCGTCGTGTATCGATTGGATTTCACTGAGCTTCGGTGCCGTCGTCAGCACTTTGGATTTTGGCGGACCCGCCCGGCCGGACCAGGTGTTCGTCATTACTAGCGGCGGCACGGGCAGCATCGGGCTGGAGTCCGCGTTGCAAACACGCGACACGATTAGATTCCGGTTTAAGTCGCCGGTGTGCAGCGGCACTGCGGCTGCGAAAGGCTCCAGCACTTATTTCTGGGGCCTGGTTTCAACCTCAGACCCCGAAAACATTACCGCTGTGCTGCACGAAACCGGCGGCGCAACGCGTGTAGTCAAAACACGATCGCCGATGTAAGTAACTCCTGTCCTGATCAAGCGATCGGCTTCTGTTCCTCCGTCACCTCTGTGGTAAAACTTATCTACCAGTTAAAGAACAGAGGGATCATTGCTCAACTTTGCCATTCAAACTGCGCGTGACGCGGGACGCGTGCTGGCCGAAAGGTTCGGAAGAAACCTGCGCATCAGCAATAAGAGCGAACTCGATCTGGTTACCGAGTCAGACCTGGCGTCTGAACGTCTGATCATCGATCGCATCAAGACTCACTATCCTCGCCATTCGATTCTCGCGGAAGAATCCGGCATTAATCCGCCGGCCGCTGAAGGCGCGCAAAGCGATTGGCGCTGGATTATCGATCCGCTCGACGGCACGACAAACTACGCGCACGGCTATCCATGTTTCTGTGTTTCGATGGGTCTGGAACGTAACGGAACGTTGGAGCTCGGCGTCATCTACGATCCGCTGCGCGATGAAGTGTTTGCCGCCGAACGCGGACAGGGCGCGGCGCTCAATGGAAAGCGGATTAATGTTTCGCCGACGCCAAGCCTGGCAAGCGCACTGTTGTGCACAGGCTTCCCGTACGATGTGCGTGAGCGGGGCCAGTTCGCGCGGCACTTCACCAACTTCATCATGAACGCTCAGGGCGTGCGACGCGATGGCGCAGCCGCGCTGGACCTCGCTTATGTTGCCGCGGGACGATTCGATGGATTTTGGGAAGAAGGTTTGAAGCCCTGGGATGTTGCCGCCGGCATATTATTGATCGAGGAAGCCGGAGGAAGAGTTTCAGACTATCACAACCGGCCGCTGGATATTTTCACGCCGCCAATTCTCGCCACCAACGGTTTCATTCATGAAGAAATGATGCGCGTGCTGGCTCTTTAGGCGATGCCATCTCGCCGCCACGAAACCTACTCACGAAAATCGAGCGAGCTGTCATTCGACAATCGTCACCATCGGGCTGTTTAAGCTTTCCACTCCACGGATTCGCAGGTAGAGCGGCCAGTCACCCGGCGGCAGATCGGGCAATCGAAACACGACGTACGAAGCCCCCAGGAGTTCGACCGGCGCCACTGACTCAACAGGGAACCACACCCCGCCCACGAAGACCGCCAACGTATCGATATCCGGCTGCGAAAGCTGACTGAAGCCCAAGTCTGTCGTTAAGAACGCGATCCGCGTTCGATGATCGCTGCTGAAGTTACGCTCGTTCTTAAGGGTGAACGGCCCCCGCGTCAACAACAACGAATCCACTGCGGCCAGACGGTTGGAGTCTTCTTCCACGAAAATCGTAGGGCCATCAGTCGGCGTTGGTGTTGGCGTCGGCGATGGGGTTGGCGTCGGCGACGGGGTTGGCGTCGGCGTTGGTGTTGGCGTCGGCGTTGGAGTTGGTGTCGGCGTTGGCGTCGGCGTTGGCGTCGGCGTTGGTGTTGGCGTTGGCGTCGGTGTTGGCGTCGGCCCGGCGGTGCCGGAAAAGTTTGCACCGTGATTAGCGTTCAGGCCTTCGAAAGTTTGGCGCGCCGGTGCAAATGCGTAACCGCTCTTTGAAGGCGTGACGGTGTAGTTGCCACCCGCTGCCAGATTGGCAAACGAGTAATTGCCCTGTGCGTCGGTTAATGTCCCGCCAGATTGCGAACCAGACAGAGTGACGCTAACGCTCGCCAGCGCAGCGTTTGCGCCATCAGCCACCCGACCCGAAATAGTGTAGGCAGATGGCTCGACCGGAGGCGTGCCGCGACGGTAGATTCCGCTGTACCCCGCTGCCCAGCCATTCTCTGCGTTGAAGAATAAGACGACGGAGTAGGAGGAAACTCCCCCGAGATTACCGTTCGGGGCCACGTCCGGATACTCGCGTTGCCACGTCAGGCCGCCGTCCGCCGTGCGCGCGACGAACCCGGGGACCCCGTAGCAACCGATCCAAGCCACAGTCGGGCTGACAGCGCTCACCGTAAGAATCGCGTCGCTCGTACCGACACTCTGCTGTTGCCAAGTCGCGCCGCCGTTGGTGGTGCGAAAGATGATGCCGTTGTAGCCGACCACCCATCCGTTATTTGCGTCAGCGAACGAAACGTCACTCAGCGGCAACTCCGTGGGCACGCTAACGTCCGTCCAGGTTGAGCCGCCGTTGGTTGTCTTGATCACATTACCGCTCGAGCCTGCAACCCAGCCGGTCGTCTGATTCACAAAGTGGATCGCGTAGAACGAACTGCGCGTGTGCTGCCGGAACGGGTGTGCCATCTCAGTCCACGTCGCGCCGCCGTCTCGCGTGCGGAGTACGATAGAACCGGGGCCGTTCGCGCTAGCGTAGGTGTGACCGATAGCGAAGACAGTGTTTAGGTCCACCGCCTCAACGCCGAAGAGCGAGGCGCCGAGGCCCGTCGGCTGACGCATGAAAGTGCGTCCGCCGTCCGTCGAACGGAGCACCGCGTTGTCCTCGCCGCCGACTACCCAACCGGTTTGCGTATCTATGAAGTCCACGTCCTGTGCGTGATTGTTGTTGCCGCCGTCGATCGCGAGCTCGACCGTTTCCCAGGTCACGCCGCTGTCGGTCGTACGCGAGACTTTCGCATTGATGTGCGAAGCCCACGCGGTCCGTTCGTTAACCGCCGAGAATCCCAGAGTCTCGAAAGGAGCGCCGTTGAGCCCGGGGCTGGCTGCCGCAAACTGCTTTTGCCAACCTGGCGTCTGACGCGCCTCGTCGAGCGCGAACGTGACAAAGACATTTTCGGAAGGAGTCCAGTCGCCCCGGTCGTCGGTGGCCACAGCGCGTAAATAGAACGAATCTGCACCCGAGTAAGTGAAGGTCGCGCTGTATGGCGCCGTCGTGTCAGTGCCGAGGGGAATGGTCTGGAAGTTAAACGCGCCACTTCTGTACTCGGCGAAGAATTCGACCTTGCGGATCGTGCCATCCGCGTCGCTGACGTCCGTGTTAATCGTGATCGTGGCGGGAGCGTCAAACGTCGCGTTATTCGAGGGGCTTGTCAAAGAAACCCGCGGCCGTTGGTTCGTCGAGGTCGCCGTGAATGATCCGGTCACGTTCCCCGGTAGATTGCTGAAGGTTAAGCTCGGGGGACTAAAGGTGTAGCCGGAATGCGTCGGCGTGACCGTGTACGTGCCGCCCGCGGGCAGGTTAAAGGAGAAGTAACCGGACGCGTCGGTCGTGCCTGTACCCGTCTGCGATCCCGTGAGGATTATGTTCACACCGCCGAGCGCGATGCCGTTCGACGTCAGCACGCGCCCGCTGATGCCGTGTGTGTTGCGCGTACCAATGAAGTTCGCAACCTGATCGGCAGACAGGTTGTTGAACGATTGACTGACCGGCACGAATGTGTAGTTAACCAGCCTCGGCGTGATTGTGTAGTTGCCGCCGGCAGGCAGGTTGAACGCGTAGTTGCCGTTCGTGCTCGAGTAGAAGGTCATAGTCGCCTCGCCGCCGGTAACGGTGAACGCCACCTCGGTGAGCCCCACGTTGCTGTTGTCCTTAATCTGCCCGCTGATGCGGTGCGTGTTACGGGTGCCGGTAAAGTTGGCTGTCTGGTTCGCGCCCAAGCCGTTGAAAACGTGCTGCGCCGGCGAGAACGAATAGCCCGCCTTAGATGCTGTAACAGAGTAGCTACCTCCACCCTGAAGGTCGCTAAACACGTAAGAACCGTCTGCTCCCGTAATCGTCGTTGCGGAACTCCCCAGCGTTACATTGACGCCGGACAAGGCGGCGCCGCCCGAGTCGCGGACAGTGCCGCTGATCGAATACTTTGGCAATGCCGCCGGGCCGATAGTGATGGTGATAACTGCGCTCCTGGTCAGTCCGCTGTTGTCGGTCGCAAGTGCGGTGAGTTCGTAAGTTCCTTGCGGCGGAGTTGTCCATTCCACCTGGTAATTGCCGCCGGCGTCTGGCGTACTGTCAGAGCCGATAACGACCGAACCGACGACGCCGGTTTGGTACCGGCTGAATTCCACCCTGGTAACTGCTCCATCCGAATCCGTCGCTTTCGCCACCAGCGTTACGCTCGCCGGCGCGGCGAAGGTCGACCCGCCGGCGGGACTCACCCAAGTAACGGTGGGCGCTATTTCGGTCACCCAAATATTAGTAGAGGACTGCGGTTTGCCGCTCAGGCCCCCAG
>DATEPC010000028.1:0-12481 GCA_035273405.1 Pyrinomonadaceae bacterium
ACTTGTTGAATGCGCTCACGGATTGTCCGAGAGATGCTGAGCCCGACCTTCGCCAGCGCGCCTTCGATCATCAACAGGAAGATCGCGCCGCCGTCCAGCACCGGTATCGGCAGCAAATTAAAGATGCCGAGGTTCAAACTCAGAAACCCGAGCGTCCCAAAGATGCCGGCCCAGCCAAACCTGATCGCCGATGTAGCCGCGACTCGATAGATGCCGATCGGTCCGGAGATCGTATCGCGCACCGACCGCTCGCCAGTGAACAACTGACCCAACGCTTTGCCCGTGACGCGAAGATATTCCAGGTTCGTGTCGATCCCCTCGGACAGAGCGGTGACCGGTCCTACGCGCTGAAAAGGAATCTCTTCGTCCGGCAGAAAGCCAAGCCGCTCGCGAGTTTCGTTTGCGTTCAACCGGCGCGGTGTCGCGGTGATATCCAGCTGTTGCCCTTGACGCTGAACCCGCAGCGTTATCGGCTGTCCCTTGTGATCGCGGATGAACTGGCTGACTTGCTCGGCGCTTTTTACCGGCTCGCCATTGACCGCGAGTATTCGATCTCCGGGCTGTAGTCCCGATTCGGCCGCTGGGCTGTTGGCCTCGACGTTCCGCACGACAATCGGCAGGTTTCCGTAATCAGGAAGAAAGTCGAGCGTCCCCATTGTCTCGCCTTGTTCGGTGCGCGACGTCGGCTTGATGGTGAGTTTGACTCGTTGTCCGTTGCGGTCAACCTCAAGCGGTAGCTCCTTCCCCGGCGACAATAACGCGTCATCAGCAATCGTGCGCCAGCGCGGATGCTCGCGCCCGTCAAAAACGACGATGCGATCACCGGGTTGAAGACCGGCAGCTTCTGCTGCGCCTCCCGGAAGCAGGTACCGCACAACCGGAGGCGGCGCGAGCTGCACGCCGTAAATCATCGCGCCGGTAAAAGGAATGGCAATCGCCGTGAGGACGTTCATTACCGGCCCCGCCACGGCTACGAGGATGCGTTGCCAACGGGGACGAAGATCGAAACGTTCATGCGTGGGAATGTCGGACGCGCCGTCGCCTTCAATCGGTGCGTTCGATTCGTCGCCGCCTAGCTTCACATAGCCACCCAGCGGAATCAGCGAAACGCGATAATCCGTGTGGCCCTTCTTCCATCCGAAAAGCCGTGGACCAAAGCCTACTGAGAAGGTTTCAACACGGATTTTGAAAAGTTTGGCGACGATGAAGTGCCCAAACTCGTGCAGGACAACCGCGGCGCCGAGAATGAAAATGAAAGCGAGAACTCCAATAATGCCGTTTTGTAAAAGGCTCATTTGATTACGGTCTCAATGAAAAATCCATTAACGATTAACAATTCCGAGTGTAAGCGGACGGTAGAGATGCGTCAAACGCAGTGAAGGTTGGGAGGGCGACTAGAAACGCCAGCAGGATGTCGTGCCCCTCTGTTCCCTCTCCCACTGGGAGAGGGTTAGGGTGAGGGCTGTAAGCTAGCGTGCAAGGCCTACTCTGGATCCCTCGTTTTCTTGAGGCGGAGCCTCAAGAAAACGAAAGAGGGTTTGTGCGAGAATTCGCGCCATGCTGCGCATCCTCACCCCGGCCCTCATCCAAAGGGAGGGAGAGAGATTCAGTTAAGAAACCTCATGCTGCCGTGCTCTCTACTGATTGAGTTGAAAGTGATTGGGTCGCAAGCTGGCCGACAGCTGCTGCCGCGGCCGCCCGAGCCGACGCGTCAGCCTTAAGAACGGCTTCAAGACTATCTGCTTCGCAACGTGCGTGCTGAGCCACGACAGCTTCAATTACGCGAGGAATGTCGGTCAGGTTGATGCGTTCTTCGATAAATGCGCGGACGGCTTCTTCGTTGGCCGCGTTCAGGGCCGCCGGCGTAGTGCCTCCCGTTTTGAGCGCGCGATACGCCAGCGAAATACACGGAAAGCGATCAAGATCGGGCGGTTCGAAGTTCAGTGAGGAAAGCTTTGTGAAATCAAGGGACGCAAGTTCAGATGGATGACGCTCGGGATAAGTGAGCGCGTACTGAATCGCGTGTCGCATATCCGTCACGCCCAGCTGCGCGATAATCGAGCCATCAACCAATTCAATCATCGAATGCACGACCGACTCGGGATGCACGACGATGGTAATTTGCTCAGCGTCGAATCTAAACAACCAGTGCGCCTCGATCACCTCGAGCCCTTTGTTCATTAAGGTCGCTGAGTCGATCGTGATTTTCGCGCCCATGTTCCAGGTCGGATGTTTGAGCGCCTCGGCAACTGACGCCGATTCCATCGAAGCTTTATCGCACTTGCGAAACGGGCCGCCTGAAGCGGTTAGAATCAGCCGGCGCACTTCCGAACGCTTCTCGCCGCGCAGACATTGATGCAGCGCATTATGTTCCGAATCCACGGGCAGCATCTCTGCGCCCGATTTTTCCGCGGCCCGCGTCATCAACTCGCCGGCCATCACGAGCGTTTCTTTGTTCGCCAGCGCGACGCGCTTCCCTGCTTCGAGCGCTCGGAGAGTCGGCACAAATCCGACGGCGCCCACCGTTCCCGACACGACAATTTCCGCGTCGTCGCGGGTTGCGACTTCAACTAAACCTGGTTCACCAACGCGGATTGTCGGAGCCGAAACTGCTCGGACACCCAGCTCGATTCGCAGTCGCTCGGCGGTTTCTTCCGACTTGACCGAGACAAGTTGAGGTTTGAACTTCTCGATTTGCCCGGCGAGCGTATCAATGTTCCGCCCCGCTCCCAGCGCAACGACGCGGAAAGAATCACCGCCCAGCGCCTCGATCACGCGCAGCGTGTTGCAGCCGATCGAGCCGGTCGAACCGAGAATGGAAACTCCCCGAGCTGTCATGTTAATTACCGCGCTGGCAACAGGTCATCGTAGGGGGCTTTCAGAACGACCTTGCGTCCATCGTCGTCGTAAAACGCTTCAGTGACGCGCCAGTCCTGGTTGCTGCGATACGCGAGCGAGACGGTCGCATTGACAGTCTTTCGCTCGCCATACACTTTCAAATTGAGGGTCGCTTCGCCGTTCTGATTTTGGGTGTTGATATTGCCCGTCACGAACGAGCCAAAGTCTTTCACCTCGCCGATGTCCCGCTTCAGCTCTTCATTGGTTCGCAAGTACGTGCGCGCTGTCTCAGCGGCTTTGCTGTTTCCGATCGTACTGAAAACAAACCAGCCGATGCCGACGACAAACAGCACCCCCAGAAGCGCCAGGACGCCGACGATCCCGACAACAATCAGAACTATTTTTTTTGTGGACATATCAGCGGAAGTACACCAGGGCAAAATAGTAGATGAGCGGCGCATTGAACAGCAAGCTATCGACCCGATCGAGCATGCCGCCATGGCCCGGCAGAATTTTTGCCGTGTCCTTTGTTCCGGCGCTGCGTTTTAGCGCACTCTCACTTAAATCGCCGAGCACACCGAAAACATTCATCGCGGCTGCGAGCGGCAAAGCAAACTTCAAGGGCAACTGCCGGAAAAACCAGTAATGCGCCGCCGCGGCCAGCAGCAGGCTCGCGAGCATGCCGGCAACCGCACCCTCCCAGGTTTTGCCTGGGCTTACATTCGGCGCCAGCTTGTGCCTTCCAAAAGCCCGGCCACCGTAATATGCGGCTGCATCCGAGCCCATCAGAACAAGGAAGAAAAAGGAAAGCAGGTCCTTTGATAACTCTGCGCTGAAGCCATTGCGCACGGCGACCAGGTGGCTGCCCAAAAGCACCACGTACATCACACCCAGCACCGTCGCCCCGCTACGCGCCAGCATGCGTTCGAAGGGCGCGCCACGCAACATCGCCGCCACCAGTGAACAAATCGTCAGCAGGATGAGGACCGCGACGACTGCTGAAAAGTCCACCGCCTCGCGTGGATTGGCGAAATAAAAAATCGTGAACAGGGCCGCGGCGCCGAGAAACCCGGCGACTGGATCGGCGCGAATTTGCTGCTTGCCCGCGATAATCCAGAACTCGAGCAGCGCCAAAAGCAGCGCCACGCCGAGCAGAACCGCGAACAGAGGCGCGAGGCCCGGCACCAAAATCGACGCAATCAGGATCGGCAGAAGCACCACGGCCGTTAGTAGCCGCGCGATGCCAGGAGGAATGGCGCTAAGCTTCGAGATTGGATTTGGTTTCTTAGGTTGAGTGGGCAAGATGTTCGTTGAAGGCCCTATTCAATCAATCTTTGTTTAGAGGCGGGCGTTGCCCGCCGACGCCTTCGAATAAGACGCGGGCAACGCCCGCGTCTAAACGAGCCAGAGTCGAGGTCGTCGTTCACTTCGCGTTCACGACGAGCTTCAGTCCTCCGAATCGCCGGCGGCGTTGTTGATAATCGACAATCGCTTCGAGCAGATGCACGCGGCGGAAGTCAGGCCAGAGCGTTTCCGTCACATGAATTTCCGCGTAAGCGCTTTGCCACAAAAGAAAGTTCGAAATGCGCAACTCACCGCTGGTCCGCACCAGCAGGTCGAGTTCAGGCAAATCGCGCGTGTACAGCTCGCGCGCCATGTCTTCTTCTGACAATTCATCCGGCGTTCGCTTGTCAGCGATTACTCTTCGCATCGCGGCGCGGGCCGCATCGACGATTTCCGCGCGGCCGCCGTAGTTCAGCGCGACGCTGAGCACCATCCCACTGTTCTGCGCCGTACGCTCTCCGGCACGCACAATTTCCTGCTGCACGTTCGAAGCAAGCTCGTGGGTGCGGCCGATGGTCTGAAACCGAATGTTCTGTCGATGAATTTCTTCCAGCTCCAGCCTCAAATACTTGCGCAGCATCCGCATCAGCGCCTCAACTTCGTAACGCGGGCGCTTCCAGTTCTCGGTCGAAAACGCGTACAGGGTGAGCGCTCCCAAACCGAGGCGAGCGCCAGTATCGACTGCGGCGCGCACGGCTTCGACGCCTGCGCGGTGCCCGCTGATGCGCGGTTGTCCATGCTGTGCGGCCCAGCGGCCGTTACCGTCCATAATGATTGCGATGTGGCGCGGTAGACGATCCCACGCGATCGATGAAAGCAGCCGCTCGTCGCGACTGCCTTTCTCAACGATGTCTTTGAAGTTTTCGTGCACTGATTGGATATGAAGTCAGTACCACCTGCGTTAGCGGGTGGGTCATCGAATCCTGAAAAGTTGAGTCTGTAATCCATCCGCTCACGCGGATGGTACTGACTTTATTGCGAAAAACCGAAGGAGGCTTAATTCTTACCGCAAGCGAAAAGACTGTCAATCGTGGGTTTCGTTTTGAGGTGGCACGCGCATCTTGCGCGTGGAATTTTGAGGTGGCACGCGCATCTTGCGCGTGGAATTCACGGGCGAGACACCCGTGCCACTACAAATTAAACCAGTACTCAATCGTACTGCACGCTGATCAGTGTCAGACCGTGCGCGGGGGCCGTTGCGCCGGCCAACTCGCGTTTGCCTTCGCGAAGGGCACGCAAGATAGTCTCCTGGTCCAGCTCGCCACGCGCTGCTGCCAGTAACGTTCCCACCATCGAGCGCACCATGTAGCGCAAAAAGCCGTTCGCGGTGACGCTGATTTCGATCAGATCGCAACGGCCGCGCGAACTCCATCGATGGTCAAGAGCGCAGCGCGTTACCTTGCGGACTCGCGATTCGGCGTCTGATTGCGCCGCCGAGAAAGCCGTCCAGTCGTGCTCGCCCACAAACGCTTCCGCGCAACTACTCGCTAGCTCAAGATTCAGCGAGCGCGACTCGAGCAGCGCGTATCGCGACCAGAATGGCGGCATCAACGGCCCGTGCACTATGCGATAGGTGTAGGTCTTACCGCGCGCCGAGTAACGCGAGTGAAAGTCTTCAGGAGCGACGCTCACAAACAACACCCGCACATCCGGCGGCAGATTTCCGTTAATCGCGTTGCGTAGTTTGTCCGGAGTTATCTCGCGGTCTAGTTGCACGCTGGCCACCTGTCCTTCAGCGTGCACACCTGCGTCGGTTCTTCCTGAACCGTGGACGACAACTTCGCGGCCCTCGAGCAACGAGAGAACCCGCGACAGTTCCCCTTGCACAGTTCGCAGATTTTCTTGAATTTGCCAGCCGTGAAAGTCAGTGCCGTCGTATTGGAGCAGAAGTTTGAAGTTCATTTTGGAGTGCGGGGACTTGTCACCGCTTTTCTATTTCCCTGGGAAACGCCCAGCGCGCCCATCTTGAAAGCGGCGACAAGTCGCTGCACTCCAAACTCATTGCGTGCGGCTGCCGGGTTTGCTCGCCGACTCGCCTCGCTTACAAGCGTCACAATCCGCCGGCTGCACAACAGGAACATTCAATGTTGCCAGCGAGGACCGCGGTACACCAACGTCAGCTTCGCCGCCGGATCGATCAATGATTGAAGCCGCTGCGACCACCTCTGCATTTCGCTCAGTTAGAGCTTTGATCGTGTCGCGTGTCGAGCCGCCGGTCGTGATCACATCTTCAACAACCAGGATGCGTTCACCCTCACGCACGGTGAAACCCCGCCGCAAAGTCATGGCTCCCTGCTCGCGCTCTGTCCAAATGAACCGCACCCCGAGTTGCCGCGCTACCTCATAACCGATAATGAGTCCGCCGATGGCCGGAGACGCTACCGTTTCAATTCTCGCTCCGCGAAACTGATCAGCGATCGCTCCTCCGAACTGCGCAGTCACAGCCGGAGTTTGCAACGCGATCGCGCACTGCAAGTAGACAGCGCTGTGCAGTCCGCTCGACAAAACGAAGTGTCCTTCGAGCAGCGCGCTCGTTCGTTTGAATGTTTCCAGCACCTCACCATGTTTCATAGTTAGCACCGCGCTTGCACCGTCGCGTACAATGCTCAGTGATGTTGCGACGCAATCTTGTTTCTGATTCTACTCTGATAGATGAAACTCTCGAACTGGTACGCGCACAAGGCGGCCGCACGAGCTTTCTGGCTGTCGCGGAGTCAATCTTTCTCCTGACAAACATTGACCGCGAGTTAGCGGCCTCGATGGTCAGCGAGCTACTCCTGAACGATGCGCGATTCATCCTGGAGGCCGACCATCTAACGACCGCCGAAGACTCCGACTCAGCCCTGCTGCGGGACCTCGAGTTCGTGGTTGTCGATGTCGAAGCGACTCACGAACGTCGAACGCCGGCACGGATTATCGAAATCGGTGCCTATCGGGTCCGCGGTGAAGAGATTCTCGACAAGTTCGAAACCTTGATAAATCCGGAAGCTGTCGTGCCGAGGTTTTTGACGAATCTCACCGGTATTTCGACTGAAATGCTTCTGACGGCGCCAAAATTCGCGGAAGTCGTGGACGAATGGCTGGACTTCATCGGTGATGCGGTGCTGGTCGCGCACAACGCAAACTTCGATCTGCCGCTCATGAACCGCGAAATCGCCCGCGTCTTTCCCGGCTATCGTTTGCGGAACGCGCACTTGTGTACCGTTGATCTGGCCCGCCGGCTGGTGCCTCGCGTCGAGAGTCACGGGCTTGATTCGCTGGTCGCGTACTTTGGTTTCGAAGTTTCGCGCCGCCATCGTGCGGCTGATGATGCGCTGGCCACCGCCCGCGTTTTTCTCCGCTTGCTGAATGAGTTGTCTGAGAACGGAATTCTGACGCTTGCCGAAGCACGGAGTTTTCAGGCCAAGCTTGCCGCTGGCGAGCTTCAGCTAGCTTTCAACGCCTGATGGCTGGTTCTTGCCGTACTGGCGCAACAACGCTTTCGCGACGAAGAACAGAACGATCAGCACCGCTAGAGTAATTCCGATCGCCGGATAATAACGCGACAGTAACTCCTTCGCCTGATCGCCGTAGCGCGCGGCCAGGTACCCCAGCAGCAAATACCGAAACGTGCGGCCGCCGGCAACTGCCAGGGTGAACCGCATCAGGTTCAGGCGAAACACACCTGCCGAGACGACAAACAGCTTAAAAGGAAAAGGCGGCGGCAGGAGCGATGCCACCAGCACGGACATCACGTCATAACGGTCGATCAAGTCCTTGACGCGCTTTTGCTTCGATTCTGAAAATCTTGATAACGCTTTTTTACCGGCACGCTGCGAGAGCCGATACAAAGCGACGCACCCAATTGTTGAACCGATGGTTGCCGCGGCCACGTAAATCAGTAACCACGATGGCCGCGCGGCCGCCAACAAAAGCAATACGGCATCGACGCCGCCTGGCATCGGCACCATGACCGAATCTAAAAACGCGATTGCGAACAGTCCAAACGGCCCCAGTGAAATCAGGTATTGCGAAACCTGTCCCAGCGCTCCGGTGATCTTATGAATTAAAGCCTTCAAATATGATTAGCCTTTCAGTGAATCTTTGGTGATGTGCTTCCCCTCTTCAACGGCGTTTCTGCCCCGGCGCGAAATGAGATAAATCGCAAGGGCAATCAGTGCAACCGCCGCGACGATGCTTACGATAAGCAGTCCATTGTCTTTCAGGAATCTTAGGACGGCCTCGCCATAGTAAACCGCGAGGATGCCTTCCACGTAATAGCGAATCGACCGCGCAATTAGAATCGTCAGCAGAAACTTGCGCCGCGGAAACTGCAAAGCGCCGGCCGTCGCCACGAAAATCTTGAAGGGCAAAGGCGGCGGCAGCAAGGCCGGAATGGCCAGGGCAAACACGCCAAAGCGTGCGTATGCGCGTTCGACTTTTTCCACCCGATCGGCGCGGAAGCGTCGATGAAGCACTGCTAAGCCGCCACGCTTGAAAATCGTGTAAAGCAGCAAACAACCGAGCACGGAGCCGATTGCGGGAAACAACGGAAAGAAGAAAGCCGTTTTCGGATGCGAGTAACAACGCGCGACGACCAGGTAATCGTTGATCTCAGGCAACGAGAGCAGTGATGAGTCCAGGGCACCTATCAGAATCATCGCCGGCCCGGCGTAGTAGACGGGCACGCCGACTATGAAACCTCCAACGCGTCGCGCTATGGCGTCGAGCCAATCAAACATAAAGGCAGTGACGAGTGACGAGTGACAAGTAACAAGAGGGCATACGGACAGAATTCTAGCTTGTCACTGGTCACTCGTCACTTGTCACTTGTCTTACTGTGCTGGTTTGAAGATTGAAGGAGTGTCGTACGTAACGCCCACGGTAAGTCCGGAGCGCGGGCTCTGACTAGTCAGGCCTTTGATGCCGGCAAAATCGAAGCGCAGACCTGACGCGCGAATCTGCATTCCGAGGCGCGCTTCGCCTTGCGACTCAGTTCCCAGCGGGCCGCCCCCGGGTCGCGTGTTCATGCGGCCGTTTACCTCACCCGCGAGGCTGAATTGATCGTTGATTCGAATGATGCTTGCGGCGCCGTACGTCAGCACATCGTTCTGCGTGAACAGTTGGGTAGGCGCAGTGAGAATAGCGATGCCGAGATTTCCAAACGTGTTCACGCGCCCGTTGCGACCGAACTTCTTTCCGACAAGTATCTGACCGTACGCGTTGGTCTGGTTCAGACCGATGCCGCGCCCCTGGCTCGAGTTTGGCAACTGAACGCCGAATCGGAACCCGATCGACGGCCCGTTCTCAGTCTCCGCGCGCAGCTTAATTTTGGTCGAGAGCGTGAAGTCGCCGAAGTCGTTCGTCGAGTTGGCGCCGGGGACAATCTCCAAAGGAATCGTGCTTGGGCCCTGCGAATTGATGCTTAGAAAGTTTTGCGCGACGCCCTCAATTTGAACTTCGACATTCGGAGACAGCCCAATGTTGATGCCGATAACGCCCGCGCGCGTCAGATCTCCGCGCAAACCTGAGACTGGGAACTTTGCGTTCTGAAGAAAATCCATGCCGACTTCGAACCGCATCGAGCCGGGTGGGATGATATCCACGTCTTCAGTAATCAGCGGGCGCTGCTGAGCGCGCACATTTGCCGCAAGCGCCAGAACGCAGCCCAGAACTGCAAAGCGGATCGATCTTGATGTGATTAGTATGCGCACGCTTTAAGTCGAGCGAATTGTAATGCGCTATCAAGGGAAGCGTCAACGCGAAAGCTGGTGGCACAGACTTTAGTGTGTGATTTCCGCTAAGTGCGTCTTGCGCGTATGGGAAACACAGACTGAAGCCTGTGCCACCTTACTCGAGCTTGCGCACAAGTTCATCTAACAAAGATTCCTGCCCACTCAACATTTTTTGCCTGGCTACCTCCGGCGCAAACCACTCAGCTCGATCGACCTCGGGAAACTTCTGCATCCGGCCCGATTTCGGCGGCCATTCAGTTTCAAACTCATTGCTGTTCAGAGATGCCGGATCGAAATCGCCTTCGACGGCCCACGCATGGACGATCTTCCCGTTCTTCTGTTTGATAGGCGTCAGGGGAATGTATTGGCCGTCGGGCGGTGCGGCGCCGGTTTCCTCGTTGAATTCGCGCTTGGCAGCTTCGACCGGGTCTTCATCGTCGAATTCGCCCTTGGGTATGGTCCACGCGCCTTCATCCTTTTTGCGCCAGAACGGACCGCCGGGATGTACTAGTAACACTTCAATGCCTGAGTGCGCATTCCGACGATAAAGCAAAAGACCTGCACTTTTCTTTGGCATGTTACAGAACCGCGAGCGAACCGGCGCCCCCGCGGGCAGCCCGCGCGCGGTGGTGGTAGCGAGCGGGATCAAAGCCACGAAATAGTAATACAGTTTGGGGTAAGTTGAGTCTTTATCCCGCTCCCTACCGGTCGCGGTTCTGTACGGGTGAGGCCGGCTCGGCCTTCTTCACACAACCTCGTCAACGTAGATTGGCTTCAGCTCAGCGGCGAGAGCCTCGGCCGCCTCGTCCAACGAGACCTTTTTGCCGGCTTCGGTCGCTAATTCGGCTTCGGCCGCCAGGATCAGCCCAGTCGTCTGCATTACCGTGTCCGGATTCAGCGAGATAGATGTAATTCCCTTCTCGACGAGAAATCGCGCAAACTCCGGGTAATCGGAAGGCGCCTGACCGCAGATGCCAATCTTCTTGCCCGCACGGTGCGCCGCATCAATCGCCATTGAGATCATCTTCTCGACGGCGCCATCGCGTTCGTCAAACAAGTGCGCGACCATCTCAGAATCGCGATCGAGGCCAAGCGTCAACTGCGTCAGGTCGTTTGAGCCGATCGAGTACCCGTCAAAGACGCGTAAGAACTCGTCGGCAAACACAACATTCGATGGCAACTCGCACATCGCATAGATTTCCAAATCGTTTTCACCCTGCGGCAAACCGTTTTCCGCCATCAGGTCGATGACGCGTTTGCCTTCTTCGACCGTGCGGCAAAACGGAATCATGGCCTTCACATTCGTCAGGCCCATGTCTTCCCGGACTCGCCGCAGCGCAAGACACTCAAGCTGAAAACCCTCGCGATAGCGATCGTCGTAATACCGGGACGCGCCACGGAAACCAAGCATTGGATTTTCTTCAGCCGGCTCGTAATCCTGCCCACCAATCAGCATCGCGTATTCATTCGACTTGAAATCCGACATGCGCACGATGACGGGATTCGGATAGAAAGCCGCTGCGATACGCGCGATGCCTTCCGCTAAACGACGCACGAAAAACTCGCGAGGGTCCTCCTCACCGATGCGTTTGGCGATCTCGCGCACGACTTCTTCGTCTGCCAGCTTGGGATAATGCACCAGCGCCATCGGATGAATGCCGATATGGTTGTTGATAATGAACTCGAGTCGCGCCAGCCCGACACCATCGTTCGGCATCGACGCGAGCGCGAAAGCATGCTCGGGGTCGCCAACGTTCATCATGACCTTCGTCACCGGTCGCCGGCGGTTGTCGATGATATGTTTGTCGACCGCGTAATCGATCAGCCCTTCAAAGACGCTTCCCTTCGCGCCGTTCGCGCAAGACACCGTGACATCCACCTCGGATTGCAAAACCCTGGTGGCGTTGCCGGTGCCGACTATGCAGGGCAAGCCCAACTCACGGCTTACAATTGCGCTGTGACAAGTGCGGCCTCCTCGATCCGTAACAATCGCCGAAGCTTTTTTCATGATCGGCTCCCAGGCGGGATCGGTATGCGAAGTTACGAGCACCGAACCGGCGCGAAACTCCGACAATTGAGCTGGATTGTCGAGAACGTGTACCTGGCCGGTACTGATCTTTTCTCCCACGGCGATGCCTTCGCACAATGGCGCACCGTGTTCGCCTGTGAGCCTGTAACTCTCGATGTAATTCTGCTTGTTCATTGCGTGGACCGTCTCAGGTCGGGCTTGAAGGATGAATAGCTCTCCCGTCAATCCGTCCTTGGCCCATTCGACATCCATCGGGGTTGGCCGTCCGGCGCGTTCAGAGTAGTGCTGCTCGATCTCGCACCCCCACTTCGCAAGCTGCAGGACTTCATAATCGTTAAGGCAAAAGCGCAGTCGTTGGGCCTCGACGACTTCACGAACGCGCGTTCCTTTTCCGTCGAGCCCATAAATCATCTGCACTTCTTTTGTGCCCAGTTGGCGGCTGACGATCGGTCGGGCACCGGTCGCAAGTGTCGGTTTAAATACGATCCATTCGTCCGGCGTGGCCATTCCCTGCACGATCGCTTCGCCTAAGCCCCACGCGCCGTTGATCACAATG
>DATEPC010000029.1:0-1967 GCA_035273405.1 Pyrinomonadaceae bacterium
CAGAAAAAGATCGAGCAGGAAGCGATCAAGGCCGCGGAACAAAAGAAGGAAGATGCGGCTCAAAAAGCCGAAGAATCCAAGAAGGCCGACGAGACGAAGAAAGCGGAAGAGGCAAAAAAGGCTGATGAAGCCAAGAAAGCCGATGAAGCGAAGAAGACCGCCGAAGCCAAAAAGGTCGAAGAGAAACAATTGGCTGATATAGCCAAGAAGAAGGCCGAAGAAGAAGCCAAGAAAGCGGCTGAAGAAGAGGCCAAGAAAGCGGCCGCTGAAGAAGCGAAGAAAAAGATCGTCGAAGACGCGAAGAAGAAAGCCGCGGAAGACGCCAAGAAGAAATCTGAAGCTGAAGAGGCGAAGAAGAAAGTCGCCGAAGACGCGAAGAAGAAAGCGGCTGCCGACGCTGCGAAGAAAAAATCGCAGGAAGCGGCACGTAAATCCGCCGAAGACAAAAAGGCCCAGGCCTTGGCAGATTTGCTTTCCGACACGCCACAGCGTCAGCAGGCCTTGGCCGATGAGCAAGGTGACGAAGTCGCCGGCAGCTTCGATGACCTGATTCGTGCGCGTGCTGCGGAAGGTTGGGCTCGTCCGCCTTCGGCTCGCAAAGGCATGACAGTCGTGTTGCAAATCGGCATGTTGCCGGACGGTACGGTGACTTCGGTCAACGTGTCCAAATCCAGCGGCGATGGTCCGTTTGACGCTTCGGCAGTGGCAGCGGTGAAGAATATTGGACGTTTGACAGAAATGCAGGGAATGAAGCCGAGTGATTTCGCTCCGTATCGTTCATTCAAGATGACATTCACACCTGAGGATTTAGCCTTGTGAGAAACCTTCTTCGAGGAATGCTCGTCGTTATCTGCTGCATGGCAGGGATAGCGATGGCTGATGAGAAAAACATTCTGGTTACCAGCGGCAGTGATCGGGCGACCCCGATTGCGGTCGTGCCGTTCGGTTTCCAGGGCGGTAGCGTGCTGCCGGACGACATGGCGGAAATTATCGGTAACGACCTGCGCAACTCGGGTTACTACTCGCCGATTCCAAAGCAGAACATGATCAGCCAGCCAAGCCAGGCCAGCGAAATCATCTACCGTGACTTCAAGGCGCTGGGCGCCCAGTACGTCATGGTCGGCAGCATTGTTCCGGCGGGCGGTCGCCTGCAGGTGCAATACGCACTGTTCAACGTCGCCACCGAACAGCAAGTGCTGACCGGCAGCGTGTCGGGCGGCGTTGATCAACTGCGCGACATGGCGCACTACATCTCCGACCAGTCGTTCGAAAAACTCACCGGTATCAAAGGTGCGTTCTCGACGCGTCTGTTGTACGTGACGGCCGAGCGTTTTTCCGAGAAGAACACTCGCTACACCCTGCAACGCTCGGACTATGACGGTGCTCGCGCCGTGACCCTGCTGCAATCGCGCGAGCCGATCCTGTCGCCGCGTTTCGCACCGGACGGCAAGCGTATCGCCTACGTCTCGTTCGAGCAGAAGCGTCCGCGCATTTTCATGCAGAACATCGACACCGGTCGCCGTGACCAGATCACCAACTTCGAAGGCCTTAACGGTGCGCCAGCCTGGTCTCCGGATGGCAGTCGCCTGGCGTTCGTGCTGTCGAAAGACGGCAACCCGGACATCTACGTGATGAACCTCGGTTCGCGTCAGATCACCCGCGTTACCAACGGTCCTGGCATCAACACCGAACCGTTCTGGGGCAAGGATGGTTCGACCATCTACTTCACGTCTGACCGTGGCGGCAAGCCACAGATCTACAAAACCAGCGTGGGTGGTGGCGGTGCCGAGCGTGTGACGTTCGTCGGTAACTACAACGCCAACCCGAAACTGTCGGCTGATGAAAAGACGCTTGTCATGATTCACCGTCAGGATGGCTTCACCAATTTCAAGGTGGCGGCCCAGGATTTGCAGCGCGGTAGTGTAAAAATCCTCACTGATAGCACTCTGGACGAGTCGCCTACTGTT
>DATEPC010000030.1:0-1269 GCA_035273405.1 Pyrinomonadaceae bacterium
TGTCCGGTGGCCAGCAACAGCGGATCGGCGTGATTCGCGCACTGGCCGCCGATGCACCACTGCTATTAATGGACGAGCCGTTCGGGGCAGTCGACCCGATCAACCGCGAGATGATCCAGAACGAGTTCTTCGACATGCAGCGGGCGCTGAACAAGACCGTGATCATGGTCAGCCACGACATCGACGAGGCGATCAAGCTCGGCGACAAAATCGCGATTTTCCGCGCTGGCAAGCTGCTGCAGATCGATCACCCGGACACTTTGCTCGCGCATCCGGCGGATGAGTTTGTCAGCAACTTCGTCGGCCAGGACAGCACACTGAAACGCCTGCTGCTGGTGAAAGCCGAAGATGCGGCGGACAACGCGCCTTCCGTCAGCCCGCATACCCCGGTGGCCGAAGCTCTGGAGTTGATGGACGAGCATGACCGACGCTATGTGGTGGTCACTTGTGCCGAGAATAAAGCCCTGGGTTATGTACGACGTCGCGACTTGCACCGTCAGACCGGCACCTGCGCGCAGTACCAACGCGAGTTCAACGCCACGGCGGCGTACGACGAACATTTGCGCATTCTGCTGTCGCGCATGTACGAGTTCAATCGGGCGTGGTTGCCGGTGATGGATGCCGAGCGGGTGTTCCTTGGCGAGGTCACGCAGGAGTCGATTGCGGCGTACCTGAGTTCCGGACGTTCGCGGGGGATGAAGACCAATATCGTCTCGCCAGCTGAGGCAGTGGTCGCCTGACAGCTCACATTACCCGGTAAAAATACAAAACCTGTGGGAGCGAACTTGCTCGCGATGGCGTCATTTCAGGCAACTACGATGCTGGCTGTGAAAATGTCATCGCGAGCAAGCTCGCTCCCACAGGTTCGATGCGATTTTCCAGTGATTCGCAGGCCGGAAAAAAATATCAACAGTAGCGTCTGTAAAAGCTATCCGAAAACACGCTCCTGAATACTCAAATCCCCTATCAGCCTACCTTTTCGCGGCCAACGTCGCCGATGTTGACGCTATCGTACTTACTAGCGACTTTGCACACAAAAGCGTCGAACGTGCAGGTATTTTTAACACTCCATAAATCCTCGGGAACATCCGACTGTCATCTGTGTCGGTTACAAAGAGTGATGCCTGCAACGCGCGTCAGAAGAGTGCAAAAACGCGACATTTTTTGTTGATCTCAAGCCCCTCACGCCCTAAAGTTCGCGCCGAACGTCCATGCTGGAAACGATCCATCCGGCTCAAGTACTGACGACGAGACAGCAAGGCCAAGGGA
>DATEPC010000031.1:0-4933 GCA_035273405.1 Pyrinomonadaceae bacterium
GGGGCGAGGATCAGCTCGCCCGCATCCATCACTGCGCCACCAAGAACAATCCGCTGCGGACTTAGCAGATTGATAATGCCGGAGACAGCGGTGCCAATGAATTTTCCAGTGCGTTCGATCATCATGATCGAAAAATCGTCACCCTCGGTCGCCTCGTGAGCCAGGTCGGCCGCGGTAAAGTCGTCGCGGATCGCGAGCCGTGACAGCGAAGAGGTCGAATCGCGATTCAAACGCTCGCGCGCGCGGCGCGCAATGTTTGGCGCTGATGCTACCGTTTCGAGGCACCCAATGTTGCCGCACTCGCACTGAATCCCGTCGGGATTGATCATCGTGTGGCCGATCTCGCCGGCGCACCCCGACGCGCCTGTCCAAAGCTTTCCGTTAACGATGAACGCGCCGCCGACATTGTCGCCAATGTAGATGTAAAAGAAATCGAGTGTGTCGCGGGCCGCGCCGGCTTTCAGTTCCCCGTAAGCGGCGGCGTTCGCGTCGTTCTCCAGCTCGAGCTTCGTGCCAATGGCTTTCGTCAATTCCGCGTGCAAATCGGCGCCGACAAATGACGGCATACCGGTCGAAAGCAGCACGCGATCAGCGTCGCGATTGACGAGACCCGGCACTGCCAGTCCGACGCATTGAATGTCACCGGCCTCGCGCAAAGTCGAAACCAGAGCGGCAAGGTCTGAGATGAATGTGTCAGGGTGATAAGCGGCTTCGCGGCGCGTGACGACTGCGCCATTGGCAGACACGACGGCCGCACGCATCAAGCTCGGCGCGACTTCCACACCGGCAAAAAAGTTATTGGAGGACGCAGACATAGGCACAGGTTCTTTCGAATGAATTAGAGCGGGCAGGAATTTCGCGGCGATCTTATGCGACGCGTCTTAGGCTGTCAAACGGCGACTGGTGCGTGTAGAATTGCCCGCGAATTCAATGGTCGCGGCAAGTCAAACCAATTCAGAGCTCCCCCGCCTCAAGAAGATCCTGCTGCCAACGGACTTCAGCGGCTGTGCGAATTATGCGCTGCCGTACGCGGCGGCCATCGCGCGGGCCACGAACGCCCAGATCATTTGCGTTCACGTCGTCGAGCCGGTGGTTCCTGCGGTTGGCTACACCGGGCTCGCCGATCCGATGCCGATTGCAGACATTAGTGAACAGCTTGAAGATTCGGCTGAGCGTCAATTGCCAAAGCTGGCTGAGTGCGAAGAGTGCACCGGCCTCAACGTCGAAGAAGTGATCGTGCATGGCGACGCGGCCGCCGAAATCGTTCGCGTCGCGTCGGAACAGGAAGTGGATTTGATCGTGATTTCTTCGCACGGCCGCACCGGATTTGGCCGAATCATTTTCGGATCGACTGCCGAATCGGTGGTGCGACATGCCAGTTGCCCCGTGCTCGTCGTCAAGCCCCCACCAGAGGAGGAAAGCGAAGAACAGTAGGCAGTAAGCAGGCGGCAGAAGGCAGGACAAAACTTCTTACCGCTTGCTATGACATCTGCTTAGAGCCCGATTTTGACGCTTTGCTCCTTGCTGCTTACTGCCTGCTGCCTACTCTCTTATGACTAGCCTCGACTTCCTTTCACAACTGATCGAGCAGTACGGCCTCTACGCAGTGTTCTTCCTCGTCATGATAGAGGGCGACATAACGTTGCTAATGGCCGGCGTGCTCGCGCACAGCGCCTTCTTCGGCGATTCGGCGACCGCCAGCTTCGCGCGCGTGCTCGTGTGGGGAACTCTGGGCGGTGTGGCCAGCGACAATCTCGCGTATCTCGCGGGGCGCGCATTCGGAAAGACGGTTCGCAATTTTCGTTTTTATCGCAGTTCGAAAGAGAGGATGCAGCGGCTCACTGATCGTTTCGGCACGCTGTCGATTTTTCTGTCAAAGTATATCTACGGACTGCGCTGGGCGTCGTGCACATTCTATGGCGTGGCGCACATGCCTTACATGCGGTTCCTGCTGTTGTCGCTCGCGAGTTGCTTCGTTTGGGTACTGATTCTCAGCGGCATCGGATTTTTCTTCAGTACCGCCGTTATGGGGCTGCTCGGTGATTTTCGAAGACTCGGCAAAGCGCTGCTGGTGATTGTCATCGTCGGCATCCTCGGATTCTATTTGGTCAAGCGCGTTTGGCTCTCGAAGAAGGTTGAAGAAGCCGAGCCTGAGAAGCTACACGAGATCGAACATGCCGCGATCGAAGGATTGAAGGATTTGAAAGACGAAATTCGCGACAAGATACACTTGAAATAAAGCGGTCCTGGGTCTTTGGCCTTCGGTCTTTGGTGTCTGTTCTCCTATCGTGGTGGCGACCGGGAACACAAGTAAAGCAGAGACCAAAAACCAAAACCCAAGACCTAAGCCCAAAGCACTAAGACCGCTTTTTTATGATCATTCAATCATCAGCACCAACCCGCGTTGACCTCGCGGGAGGCACCATCGACATCTGGCCGCTTTATCTTTTCCATCCGCGCGCGATGACGGTGAACTTTGCGCTTTCGCTGCTGGCAACAGTACGCATCGAAACGCGCGACGACGATCGAGTCATTCTCGAGTCGCGCGATCGCGGCGTCGCCTTTGAAACAACCGTTAATCGGATGGACGAACTCGCGCGGGACGAGCGGCTTGAGCTTGTTTCGAAGATGGTTCACTTCTTCCGGCCCGCCCAAGGTTTTCATCTGGTTGCGAACAGCGATGCTCCCGCGGGCGCAGGCATTTCGGGCTCGTCAGCATTGGCAATTGCGCTGATTGGCGCGCTGAACCGGTTGGTCGGCAATCGTTACGATGCGCGGAAGTTCATCACCATTGCGGCGAACATTGAAACGACCGTCATCAAAGTCCCGGCCGGCTTTCAGGATTATCATCCGGCGTTCCACGGCTCGGCTTCATGCATTCACTTCCGGCCGGACGGCATCGAACGTGAACACCTGCAAATTGACCACGCAGAGATTGAACGGCGCTTTGTGATTTGCTACACCGGCCAGCCTCGCAATTCCGGCATCAACAACTGGGACATCTTCAAGCGTCACATCGACGGTGACGCCGAACTCTTTCAGATCTTCGAGACGATTCGCGAGGCAGCTACGCGCATGCGAGCAGCGCTGGTGGCGAACGACTGGGCCGAAGTTGGCAACGTAATGCGCGAGGCTTATCCAAATCGAAAGCGACTCGCGCCCGGAATTACCACGCCGCAGATGGATGCTCTGGTCACGAAAGCGCTCGCAAACGGCGCGGAAGCGGCAAAAGTGTGCGGGGCCGGAGGCGGCGGCTGCATCGCCTTTCTCTGTCTGCCTGAACATAAACAGGAACTTGAAGGCGCGCTAGCTACGGAAAAAGGCGCGGAAGTTTTGCAGTGGAAAGTTGCGCGTGAGGGATTGGTAGTGAAAGAAGGCGACTAGCCTTCCTTTTGTTGCTTCACTGCTTCCACGATGGCCGCCAACCGCTCGATCTTCTGTTCACGGGTCTCGCCCGGCACAGGCCCGGTATCCACCACGCCTGCATAACTTCCTCTTGTCATTAGCGAGCGATCGGGGTCGCCTGCCGGTGCGTGTGATGCCGTTGCAGTCGGCTGCGTCGCCGGCGCGACTGAATCAGGCGCGAGATCGGAAGGCGTTTCAGCGCCGGCAACTGGCGAAGCACTCGCCGCGGCCTCGCTTAAAGGCGCTGCGGAAGCTGCACCAGTCGCTGCTTGGGCTTCCGCGGCGGGACGGTGTGCGTCGGCGGTAGGCGAAGAATCCACGACAGTTGCTGATGCCGGTTCAGGAGCGCCACCTTCTGCACGTTGCCGCTTGACCGCTTCCGCCAGTTGAGTTAGCCGCGCAATCTTTTGTTCTTTCGACTCTCCCGCAACCGGCCCGGTGTCTTTAAAGCCCGAGTATGTGGATCTGGTATTGAGCGTTCGATCCGGATCGCCTGTGGGCTTAACGGCCGGGGGAGGCGCCATCGCCTTTTCGGCAAGAGCGCCTGCTTGAGCCGCAGACGCTGAAGGTTTCGGGGTGGCGACCGGCGGTGTTGCTGCCTTGGGAGCTGCGGCCGGTTTCGCCGCAGGCGCGCCGTGCGCAGGCGCCGCGCCTTCCGGTTCGACAATCACGTAAACGCCGCGGTCGTTCTTCTTGATAACAGGCATCGTGCCGCCGGCGGCTTGCAGCAACGCTGCCAACTCATGTTCGACAAATCGACTCTGCTTTTCGGGATCACGCACGTGCCCCAGCGGCGGGCCCATGTAGAGCGTGGCGCAAATCTGACACTTGTACAGCACGTCATCGCCGCGCAGGTGAACGTCTGCCAACTCGCCCGCGGTCTTCAACTGCTTCAGATGGCCGTTGCAGAGTTTGTTCTTTTCGTTGCGTTCGTTGCAGACCGTCTGCGCATTAGTGATGCGTTTCGGAACGGGAGGTGCCGCGGCGTTCGTGGCAGTGGTTTCGGTGACGTTGGCTGACATTGACAGTTAATTAACTATAATAATTCAGCGCTGCTTTGAAACGCTGGAATCTTAAGGATTCAGCGTGAACCCGTCAAATCAATTCCGGCAAACTTCATCGGTGCCTATTGAGTTCTTTCAGAATCAGGCCGGCTAGTAAGCAGAACACAACGAACGCCATGACCCCAGCCAGCAGCACGGCGTCCCCGTTGACCGCTAAGAGAAAGTTCACAGCAAGATTCACGTCTCGGCAGCCGAGAGGTTCCCGAGTCATCACTCAAGGCGTGTTGTGTTCCGCATGCTATCCTTCGCCCGTGTTCGCGAAAATCTTCAGCTCGATTTTTCGTTATCTTCCGGGGGCCTTTCGTCGCGGGCTGGTGCGTCTCGGGCAGCGGCGATTCACGGTTACGGCGGGCGCGTTTGTGTTCGATGAGCAGGGCCGCATCCTGCTGCTCGAGCATGAATTTCGTCCGGACAGTCGCTGGGGAATTCCGGGCGGCTTTCTCAACAAGGGCGAACAACCGGAG
>DATEPC010000032.1:0-14602 GCA_035273405.1 Pyrinomonadaceae bacterium
GATTCCGAATAGATCCACCCATCCAAGCCGCGAGTAGTCCAATGCGCGTGAAAGTTCTTCACTAACGCTTGCTGCTTCTTGCCCTGCTCCAGCCGCCAGACGGCGTTGTACATCGAGTCTCCGAAGATCACCGTATTCGCATCCAGGGCGATAAGTCCCCCGCCTGGATGAGCGGCCACAGCGATTGGAAGGATAAGAAAAAGCAGCGCTTTGATGAGCTTCATTGTCCCGATCGGCCTCCCCGACGAACTAATGCGCCGGCTCAAACAATTCGATTGGATTGCCGTCAGGATCTTCCAACTGGATTTGCTTTCCGCCTGGACCAGACTCCATCTCATTCCGAAAATGAAGACCCGCCTTTTTCAGACTTTCAATGCGAGTCGGCAGATCATCAACCTCCAGAATTATTCGGTTCCATCCGCCGGGCTCTTGCAGCTGACCATCGGGCATCGCGCGAGAGCCCGACGCGCCTGGCCCACTGAGGATCAATTTGAGATTGCCTGCCGAAACCTGGCCGAACGCAGGCAAATTCTGATGGTCTAACTTTAGTCCAAGCTGCTGCGTGTAGAAATTTATTGAACGACTAACCTCCTTAACCTGATATCGAACACCCCAGAGACCTTTGACGAGGCTCTGGCTATCTGGGCCGAACTGTTTTGTTGAATCAGTCATAGAACCTCCTGAACGGCTGACAAAAAAGTCTAGGGGTTACCAGCCGCTTTCTTTACGATAAGGTGAGACGAGCGGGACCGACCCACTGATTAAGAGACCCGTTAAGCGGGTTACATCCCAGCAGGATCATCGTTACTCGATCAGCTTCAACGGGCGGTGATTCCGGTTCTCGCTTACTTCTTAAAGCCGCTTAGGGTTCGCGGTTGCCACGCCCGCGACCCTTTACCTGCGGACGGCCGTTGTGGTAGTTCGGATAGGCCGGCCGTTTTACGTTCTTTGGCGGATTCTTCTGCAGCGCCGCCATCAGTACCTCAACTGCTTTTTCAAGTTGCGGATCCCGTCCCTCTCGCCAGGCCTTTGGATCCATTTCGACCTCGATGTCGGGCGTGACGCCTTCGTTTTCAACTTCAAACTCGCCTTCCGGCGTGTAGAAGGCGAAGTGCGGCGCCGTTACCGAGCCGCCGTCAATCAACACCGGGTAACCACCGATGCCAACCAGGCCGCCCCAGGTCCGCTTGCCGATGAGTGGACCGATCCCATGCCGGCGAAACATCCAGGGCATGTAATCGCCGCCACTGCCGGCATACTCGTTGATGATCATCGCCTTCGGGCCGGGCATTGTGCCGAACGGTTGGCGAAAGTCATCGCCATCCCGCACTGCCCAGTAGCTGTTGAGGGGCTTCCTCAGGTAATCGATGATGTAGTCGGCCGCGTGGCCACCGCCGTTGAAGCGCTCGTCGATAACCGCTCCCTGTTTGTGAAGCTGCGCAAAATAGTAACGGTTGAAATTAGTGTAACCGCCTCCAGCCGTGTCGGGCAGCCAGACGTAGGCGAGCTTGCCGCCGGTCATCTGATCCACTTTGCGACGATTGCCTTCGATCCAGGCCAGAGTACGCAAGCCGCCTTCGCTGGGCACCGGCACAACCGTGACTTCGCGTGAGCCGGCGCCATCCGGTTTGGGTCCCACACGGATCACTATCTGTTTGTTGGCGGTGTTCTGAAAGAAACTGTGGATGTTGTCGCTAGCCGTGAGATTGCGGCCATTCACCGCGAGCAGATACTCGCCCACTTGCACGTTCACTCCGGGTTGCGTGAGCGGGGCGCGCAGCTGTGGGTTCCAATTCTCGCCATCAAATATCCTGGCGAAACGATAACGCCCGTTCTCGGTCGCATAGTTGGCACCGAGCAGTCCGCCCGGGACGCGTTTGGCGTCGGGTATGTCGCCGCCCTGCACGTAGAGGTGGCCCACGGTCAGCTCGCCGAACATTTCCTGGAAGAGATAACTCAGGTCAGCGCGGTGCGTGAGCGCATTCAGGTACGGCTCATACTTTTTCGCCGTCGCCTTCAGATCGAGGCCGTGGTAGTTCGGGTCATAAAAGAAGTCACGCTGAATACGCCAGGCCTCGCGGTACATTTGTTGCCACTCGGCCCTCGGATCAATATAGACCTCCATGTCGTCGGTCTTGATCTTTCCTTCGCCAGGTTTGATTGGCTGCGTAGTGGAAACGATGAACCAATTGTCGGCCTGACCGGCGGTTTGACGGAAGAGCATCTTTTCACCGTTGGCCGAGAGGTCGAAGCTGCGGACGCCGTCCAGGACTTTTTCGAACTTGCGCTTCTCCATGTCGAACTTGTGCAGCGTGACCCCCGTCACACCTGGTGCTGGCGGCAAGGCTTCAAGCAGGAAGAGCGTATTCGCTTTAGCCATTGCCAGTCCCACGAAGTTGCGCGCCGGGATTGGCAAAGCAAGGATGCGCTGGTCGGCGCGGTCAAAATCAATTGTGACTCGCGGCGGTGCTTTCTTCTCAATGGGCTTAGGGCTGGACGATGGTGAGGGCGCCGTGGCCGCAGCCGGATCGGCCTTCTGTTCGCCCTCCGCAGGCTTGTCACTTGGTGATTCAGGCTTTTTCTCGTCGCCTGTTTTCTCTTCATCACTTTCGGGCGCGAGCGGTGACGGGTCGGTCTTTTTCAGCACGACCACATAGGCGCTGCGCGTCGGTTGATGCGGATAGCTCGACATGTCGAAGCCGGAGAGTTTCGGCCCGATGTCGGTGCTGGCCATGAAGTAGAGGTGCTTGCCATTCTTGTCGAACACGGCCGAACTCGCATCACTCAAACCGTCGGTGACTTGCCGGGTTTTCGCTTCCTCCAACGAATAGATGAAGACCGCGCTGTACCAAGACTCAACCGGCCTGGTGTAAGCAATCCAGCGGCTATCCGGCGACCAGCTGGCATTGAACCCGCCGCCGCGTTTTGACGTGTCGATCTTGATCGGGGCGCCCTTGTCGAGATCCACATACCAGAGGTTGAGCCGTTTGTCCGTGAACGCAATCTTCTTACTGTCGGGCGACCAGTTTGGCGCGTAAAAGAACGACGGAGGATTCCCGAGGCTGATCTTCTTGACCTCGCCCATCCCGCTCTGCTGTCTGAGGTGGAGCGCGTACTCGCCCGACTCATCTGAGAAGTAGGCGATCCACTTACCGTCTGGCGACCAGGCGGGGTCGCGGTCAGCGATGCCTGTGGTGTTGGTCAGGTTGCGTACGTCACCCTTCTCGGCAGGTACAGTGATGATTTCGCCGCGCGCTTCAAAGAGGGCGCGCGCGCCGGTCGGAGAGAGAGCGGCATTCAGGATGCGGTCGGCAACCTTCTCGTACTTCGCCCGCACTGACGGGATATCGGCGTTAATAGTGACGGGAACGCGCCTTGTCTTGCCCGATTTTAGATCGTAAAGATTGAGCGACCCGAACTGCTCATAGACGATCGCGTCGGTTGAAGCCGAAGCCGACTTAATGTCTAAGCCCTGGTTGTTAATTGCCTGCGTTACTTTTTTCGAGGCGGTGTCATACGCGAAGAGCGTAATTACGCCGTCGCGGTCAGACAGGAAATAGACCTTTCCGGGATCACCCGCGGACCACATCGGGCTAAAGTCGTTTGAGTCCGTGCGCGGAATCCTTTCAATACTCGAATCGCTCAGGTTAGCAATGTAAAGGGGAGTGGCCATGCCGCCGCGATAGCGTTTCCAGGCTTGGAACGCCCGCGGCAGCGGCACGTACGCGAGCCGCGCGCCGTCCGGCGAATAAGAACCTTCGTAGGCCATCGGCAGCGGCACCGGCGTCGGGTGCACTCCCTCAACCGCCATCGTGAATAGCTGGCCCGTACGGCCGCTTTCGGCCTGGCGGCCAGAGACAAAGAGGACGGATTTTCCATCCGGCGTCCAGCCGGCTAACTGATCTCCGCCCGGATGATAGGTTAACCGTCTGGGCACGCCGCCCGCGGCCGGCATCACATAGATGTCCACGTTGCCGTCGTATTCACCGGTGAAAGCTATCCACTGGCCGTCCGGCGAGAAGAGGGGGCTGAATTCCCGGCCCACACCCGTCGTCAGGCGGTTAGCCTCGCCGCCATCGCGTCCTACGGACCACAAATCGCCCGCGTAGGAAAAAACAATGTGTGTTTTATTCAGCGTCGGCGTCCGCATCAGGAGCGCGGGGGCTTGCGCAAAAACAAAGGACGTCGTGCTAAGGATTAATGCAAAGATCAGGATTAGCTTTTTCATTTCAACTCCTTGTTGAGAACGAGAGATAGCTGGCATGTCGGACTAAAGCTTAAACGCGGAAATTCGATGTCCGTTCCTGAAACAACTCGGATCAGGGAAGACGTTGACGATCCAAGTTCCTCGAAAAGTAATGCCGAGCCGGACTCGAACCGGTGACCCACTAGTTAAAAGCCAGTTGCTCTAAGAACTATCGCGCCATCCCCGTAGACGACATGTTTATAGTGCAACACGCCCGAAAAATCTATCGCCTCGCGAGGGGGCCTCACCAACTTCGGCGAGGCGATGCTCGTTTTAATGAGTGCAGGCGCCCAAAAGTCAGAGGTCAGAGAGGGTCAGGTTTTAGCAGCGTCCCGTAGGGACAGATGTTTATAGCCAAGTAAGCGCTTTAAAAACCTTTGGCCATCCCAGGAGGCGCGTTGCCACTTCCGAAAGGCGATGTTCTTTCTAATGATTGCGGGCTATAAACATTCCGCTACTCCGGAGCGGCCACTACTGCGTCTTAGATTAGTGGTGAGCCGAGCAGGACTCGAACCTGCGACCCACTGGTTAAAAGCCAGTTGCTCTACCAACTGAGCTATCGGCCCACAAAGGAAACGAGTTTAAGGTTTCAAGTTTAAGGTTTCAAGTTAACGGCAACGTACTTTGTACTTAGTGCTTTGTACTTTGGTGTCATAACACGGAAGTCTTGCACAGCCGAACAGACTCTAAGCGGGAAGACAAAGCGCGAAGAACAAAGTACAAAGTACTCTTCTATCTTAGCCACTCCGCTAACAGCGACTCTCTCACCACAATCGTTTGCGAGCGTTCGGGGCCGGTGGAGATTAAGCCAATCTGCACTCCGATTTGGGTCGAAAGGAAGTTCACGTACTCGCGTGCGGCGCGCGGAAGTTCGCTCAAATCCGTGACGCCGACAGTTGGGCTCTTCCAGCCCGGCAGCGTTTCGTACACGGGCGTAACGCGGCGCATTTCGTGCGAGACAGAAGGAAGAGAGTCAACCTTCTTGCCGTTCATTTCATAGCCGACGCACACTTTGATTTCGTCCAATGCATCGAGCACGTCTAGCTTTGTGAGGGCCACGGAACTGAAGCCGTTGATCTCCGCGGCATAGCGTGTGGCGAAGGCGTCGAACCAACCACAGCGGCGCGGACGGCCCGTCGATGCGCCGTATTCATGCCCGCGTTCGCGAATCAATTGGCCGAGTTCTTCTTCGCCCTCGAGCATCTCGGTCGGGAAGGGTCCTTCGCCGACGCGCGTCGTGTAAGTGCGCACGATGCCGAGCACGCCGGTTATGTGTTTCGGAGCGAGACCTGTGCCGACGCACGCGCCGCCGACGGTGGTGCTCGATGAAGTGACGAATGGATACGTGCCGTGATCGACGTCCAGCAAAGTCGCCTGCGCGCCTTCCAGCAAAATCGTACGGCGCGAGGCGGCGGCCTGATTCAGAAAATGAGAGGTGTCGGCGATGAATGGCGCGAGACGCTCAACGAGGAAAGACGTCTCCATGATGATCGTGTCGGCATCGAGAGGCTCTCCGCCGTAGGCTTCGATGATGCGATTCGCGTCTTCCAGGTTTCGTTCAATTCTTGAGCGGAGCACTTCGGGCACGAGTGCGTCGGCGACGCGAATGCCCCGGCGACCGGCTTTATCCTCATACGCGGGGCCGATGCCGCGCAGCGTTGTGCCGACTTTCTCGTTGCCGAGCCGCTCTTCACTGGTGTGATCCAGAGCGCGATGGTACGGAAGAATCAGATGTGCGCGGGAACTCACCTTCACTCGCTCGGGCGTAATGTGGATGCCCTGGGCGGCCAAACGGTCGGCCTCTTCGAAGAAAGCTTTCGGATCGATCACCATGCCGTTGCCGAGCACGCACGTCTTGCCTTCGTGCACGATGCCGGATGGCAGAAGATGAAGGACGAACGACTGATTACCGACCTGCACTGAGTGGCCGGCGTTGTGACCGCCCTGGAAGCGGACCACAATGTCGAAGCGCTCGGCCAGCAGATCGACGATCTTGCCTTTGCCTTCATCACCCCATTGGGCGCCGATGACTGCGATCACCATTCGTTAGAGGTCAGAGATAAGTTAAGTGCCGTAGGCACGAGATGTTTATAGTGACCGATCGCTTCTTTTGTCCTTTGCGGAATCGAGAGAATCTTGGATTCTCTCGATTCCGCGGGATGAAATGGCGGCTTGTTCTATAAACATTTCGCCGCTCTGCGGCTTATTCAGACACAAAACAGGCGCGGCTGCGTTCTTCCAAACAAACATAGCCGCGCCTGACACTCTTACTTAAGCAGTGGCAGCGGTGCTGACGTGCTTGTCCAGCATGCGCGAGATGGCGGCTTCGGAGGTCGCCCCGACCACCCGCTCTTCTTCACGGCCGTTCTTGAAAAGAATCAGGGTCGGAATGCCCTTGATGCCGTAGCGCTGTGAAACCGAAGGGTTGTCGTCCACGTTCAGTTTTACCACCCGCGCGGTGGCTGCGTATTTGTGGGCGACGGCTTCTACGGTCGGCGCGAGCATGCGGCACGGTGCGCACCAGGCGGCCCAGAAATCGACCAGGACCGGCTGTTCATGTTTCAAAACGTCTGCTTCAAAGCTGCTATCACTAACTTCTGTTACGTGCTCACTCATTACTTAAGCTCCTTGCTGGTTTCTCGATTTGCGGTTGACCCGGTGCTCGTTTTGCCGCATCAATTGAGCATCGATTCGTAAAGCTGAACATATTTCTTGGCTGCGGCCGACCAGGAATTGTCTGCGATCATTCCGTTACGTTGAATCTTCGCCCACGCTTCCGAGTTGTTATAAAAGTAAAGCCCTTCGCGAATTTTATCAAGCATGGCCGCTGCGTTGTACGGGCCAAACTTGAAACCATTTCCCGTGCCGTTGTTTGCGTCGAAATTCCGGACGGTATCGTCGAGTCCGCCCGTCGCCCGCACGATGGGAACCGTGCCGTAACGCATGCTGTACATTTGATTCAGCCCGCACGGTTCGTACAGCGACGGCATCAGAAACATGTCGGCCCCCGCTTCGATTTGATGCGCCAAAGGTTCACCGGCGTAACCTTTGTAAACGCCGACACGATGCGGCGCAGCATCATGCCAGCTCTGTAAAAAGTCCTCGTACTCACGCGCCCCGGCGCCGAGCGCGATGAAGAAAGCGCCGGTATCGACGATGGCCCCGGCCGCCTGACGAATCAGGTCGTAGCCTTTTTGTCCCACCAGCCGCGAGATGATTGCGATGATGGGCCGATCAGGTTCCGCGGGCAATTTGAAGCGACGAAGCAAATCCAGTTTGCATTCACGCTTACCGGAAAGATCGTCAGCCGAAAAGTTCTTCGCGATATGCGGATCTGTCTCAGGATTCCAGACATCGTAGTCCACGCCGTTGGTGATCCCAGCGAGCCGATCGCTGCGTGCCCGCATAAGCCAATCCAGGCCGTAGCCTTGTTCGGGCGTCTGAATCTCGCGCGCATAAGTTGGGCTGACGGTTGACAGCCCGTCGGCGGCGACGATGCCGGCTTTCAGAGCCGCCGCTGCGCCCTCCAGCATGAAGGCGTCCCGATAAGCGGCGAAATCCATCCACCAAAGATTCTCGGGATCGAACGCCCCCTGGTATGCGAGATTGTGAATCGAGAAGAGAACCCGCGTGTCTTCGAAGAACGGTTCGTGCCGCCGGCGCGCGCGCAATTCTACGGACGCAAATCCGCAAGGCCAGTCATTAAGATGAACGATGTCGGGTTTGTCGCCGATTCTTTGAAGCAGAGCGATCGCCGCGCGACAGTAGAAAGCAAAGCGCTCGAAATCATCTGTGTCGCCGTAAATCGATTTGCGTGAAAAATAGTGCGGAGACTCGATGAGGTAAGTGGGCGCACCCAGCGCATCGCTGATTCGCACCGGAACCCGCGGCCGGCGACCGCGCCAGATCACTTCCAGGTCTTCGGTGTACGTTCCGGTGATCAGGTCTCGATCAACCTGATCGTAGAGCGGCAGGATCAGAAGTGAATCAACAGCTTCGGCGTGAAGGGCTTTAGTTAGCGCTCCGGAAACGTCGGCCAGGCCGCCGGTTTTGGCGAAAGGAAGCGCTTCGGATGAAAGGATTGCTACGCGCATGAAAGACAGTGACGAGTGACAAGTGACCAGTGACAAGGAAGAGGCGGAAAGAACTTGTCACTCGTCACTTGCCACTCGTCACTGCGTTTACTGTTGCATTGAAGCCAGAAACTCTGCGTTGCTCTTGGTCTTTTCGATTCGCTCGAGCACGACTTCCATCTGCTCAGTCGGCGATAAGGGATTCAGCACGCGCCGCATGACCCAGATACGAGCAAGATCTTCCTTCGGGAGCAGCAGCTCTTCCTTACGAGTACCGGAACGTTGCAGGTCGATGGCCGGGAACAGACGCTTGTCGCTCAAACGCCGGTCAAGATGAATTTCGGAGTTGCCGGTGCCCTTGAACTCCTCAAAAATCACGTCGTCCATGCGCGAACCGGTATCGATAAGCGCCGTAGCAATGATCGTGAGCGAGCCACCTTCCTCAATGTTGCGGGCCGCGCCGAAGAACCGCTTCGGACGCTGCAAAGCGTTGGAGTCGATACCCCCGGACAGGATCTTGCCACTGGGCGGCACCACTGCGTTGTGCGCGCGGGCCAGACGCGTGATTGAGTCGAGCAGGATCACGACATCGCGCTTGTGCTCGACCAGGCGTTTGGCCTTCTCAATGACCATGTCGGCGACTTGCACGTGGCGCGTCGGCGGTTCATCAAAGGTCGATGAGATAACCTCGCCCTGAACTGAGCGCTGCATGTCGGTGACTTCTTCCGGTCGCTCGTCAATCAGCAAGACGATCAGAGTAACTTCCGGATGGTTCTGCGCGATTGAGTTCGCGATCGTTTGCAGCAGCATCGTTTTACCCGTGCGCGGCGGGGAAACGACGAGGGCGCGCTGGCCTTTGCCGATCGGCGTCACGAGGTCGATGACCCGCGCCGACAGGTTGTCCGGAGCGACCTCCATTTTCAGCATTTCGTCCGGATAAAGCGGCGTCAGGTTGTCGAAGAAGACTTTTTCGCGCGCCATGTCAGGCGATTCAAAGTTGATCGCTTCAACTTTGATCAGCGCGAAGTAGCGTTCGCCTTCCTTTGGCGGACGAATCTGACCGCTGATGGTATCGCCGGTGCGCAGATCGAACTTGCGAATTTGCGAAGGCGAAACGTAGATGTCATCCGGCCCCGGCAGGTAGTTGTATTCCGGCGCCCGCAGGAACCCGAAGCCGTCGGGAAGGGTTTCCAGCACGCCTTCCGAAAAAATCAAACCGCTCTTCTCGGTCTGCGCAGCGAGGACTTTGAAAATCAGCTCCTGCTTGCGCATGCCGGTAGCGCCGGGAACATCCATGCCCTTGGCGACCTGGGTCAGCTTGGAAATGGACATCTCCTTCAGGTCAGACAGATTAAATACATCTGGATGGCCGTCTTTACTCGGCACGTACTCTTCTTCGTTTGCATCGACGGTCGCCACACCGCCGCCATGGTCGCCGCCATTCGTAGTAGATCGTCTTCTATTTGCCATATCAGTTCTTTCGTGGGCAGCCGCGTGGCTACCAGGTCGTTTGAGATTTCAGCATGCTGTCAAATTGGTTTGAGCGATGCCGTCAAAAAGGGAAAGCGCGATCGCGGAAGCTCAAGTGGGGGCCTCCACCGCAAAAACGGTTTATGCCAACTGCTGCCTAGGAATCCAGTGATTCGTTAATTAAATCGTGATTTGGATGCCACTGGCAGGATCCGCGTGGTCTCAGATCAGAACCTCAGAATGTCTTGTGAGCCTGATTCAGTTTGGAAATCCTATTCTAAACAAAAGCTCAAAAATCGCAAGTGCTAACCATTAACAAAACTGTGAAGGGGTTCGGCAAAGGCGATCAGCGTTTCAGAGCGTCGCCAATCGCGCGCCATATATCGTCCCGTCCGCGGCCGGTCACGCTCGAGTAAGTCAAGACCTCAGGCGTCCCCAAAATCTCCTTTGCCCGGCGAAGGGTGCGCGTAAGTTCATTGTTAGACAGCTTATCGGATTTGGTGGCAACGATTACGTGCGGTTTCCCGTTGTGCTTCAGCCATTCGTCCAGTTGTAAATCGTGTGCAGTAGGCTCGTGCCTCGCATCAATCAGGTGCACCGAAAGAACCAGTTGTTCGCGTTGCGCCAGGTAATCAGTCGCGGCCGCGTTCCACTGCTCTTTCACGCTCTTCGGCGCACGCGCGTAACCGTAACCCGGAAGATCCACGAAGCGAAACTTCTCATTTATCAAAAAGAAGTTCACCGCCTGGGTGCGACCAGGTGTTCGGGAGGTGCGCGCCAGGCCTCGGACGCCGAGCAGGGAATTCATTAAGCTCGACTTTCCCACATTCGAGCGTCCGAGGAAGGCGATCTCAGGCTTTTTATCGCGCGGCCAGTCGGGTTCCGTGAATGCGCTCTTTTCAAACGTCGCGCTGGTGATTCGCATTCAAAGTTTGTCCGCGCGGTGTGTTTACGCGGTTGCGGATTGCGCCTTCATCTGTTCAGCGCGCATCGCGGCGAACTTTGACATCCGCTCGCGCATCGCGGGCAGCTTTGTCTCGATGTCGGGGATGCGTTTGACGACTGTTTCCAGGTTCTTCAGAAAATCCTGGTTGTCGAACATTGCCCGGAGACCTTCGATGACCGGCTGGATTTTCATGTAAACGAAAATATGCTCGCCGTTCGTTTGGTTGAACAGTTCCTCGTCAATCGCGCCGTTGGTCACCATCGCGCAAGCCATGTCCCAGTAGGAAATGACCATGCGCAGGTGGCCGCTGTGTTCGCCAATCATCGTCTCCATGACGTCCTGGACGCTGGTGGGGTTGAAAGTGAACATCCAGTTGCGCGCTTCGCGCATGACGGGCTCGCGCCGGAGTTCGTAAAGTTTCAGAATGAGATCTGCGTCTTCGTGTTTACCCATAGTTATGCTCCTGTTTTTTGATTAAGCCAGAATCCCGACGTGTCGGAATAGCGGGCGGTTGAACGTTGATTGAATGCGTTAGAGTACCAACTTTAGTTGGGCATTGCACGAGCGAAATGCCCTACTGAAGTCGGTACTCTAACAATTGGTTTGATCGAGCTATTGCTCCGCAGGTGTCTGCAGGCTTGGCGGCGGCTCAGTCGTCCAGATCGGCGGGGTCTTTGCTTCGTCGCCGACCTCAACCGGACTCGACTGCTCCTGAAGCGCGAGCGCAATGACTTCATCGATCGTTTCGACCAGATTTATGGTCAATCCGCTGCGAATTTCCTCCGGCACCTCCGGCAAATCTTTTTCGTTGTCCTTTGGCAGGATGATGGTATCGATGCCGAACCGGTGTGCCGCCAGCAGCTTCTCTTTCACGCCGCCTATCGGCAGAATCCGGCCACGCAAAGTGATCTCGCCAGTCATCGCGACGTTCTTGTTGATCGGCACGCGCATCAGGGCGGAACACATTGCCACGGCCATCGTGATGCCGGCGGACGGACCGTCCTTCGGAATCGCGCCTTCCGGAATGTGAATGTGCAAATCGCGCTTGCGAATAAAATCCAAACTCACGCCGAGGCGTTCCGCGCGAGACTTGATGCAAGTGAGCGCAGCCTGGGCTGACTCCTGCATGACTTCGCCAAGTTTGCCGGTCAGCGTCACCTTGCCGCGGCCTTTGACCAAAGTCGCTTCAATTTGCAGAACCTCGCCGCCGACTTCGGTCCACGCCAATCCGGTTGCGAGCCCAATCTCGCTTTCAGCCGCAATGCCCTGCTGACGGAATTTGATCGGACCGAGCATCTCGCGGACTTGATCAGGCCCGATTTCATGTTTGAAATCCGCCGAGACGGTTTCAGCGACGAATTTGCGGGCGACCTTGCGGCAACACGATCCAATCTCCCGTTCAAGGTTACGTACGCCGGCTTCGCGCGTGTAGTGACGAATAAGTTCCAGGATGCCGTCGTCGGAAAACTCGAATTGTTCGGGTCGAAGGCCGTTCCCTTCGGCTTGTTTCGGCACCAGGTGCCGCTTCGCGATTTCGAGTTTCTCGCGCTCTGTATAGCCAGACAGCCGCAGCACTTCCAAACGATCCTGAAGCGCCGGCGGGATCGTGTGCAGAACATTCGCGGTGGCGATGAAGAAGACCTTCGAAAGATCGTACTCAACGTCGAGATAGTGATCCTGGAACATGTGGTTCTGTTCCGGATCGAGAACTTCGAGCAGGGCCGCGCTCGGATCGCCGCGGAAATCCGTGCCGAGCTTGTCCACTTCATCAAGCAGCAGGACGGGATTTACCGCGCCGGCCTTCTTCATCATCTGAATGATTTGGCCGGGCAAAGCGCCGATGTACGTGCGACGATGACCGCGGATTTCAGCTTCATCCCGCACGCCGCCCAAGCTCAGTCGTACGAATTTGCGACCGGTCGCGCGGGCGATAGATTTTCCGAGACTTGTTTTGCCGACGCCCGGAGGTCCCACAAAGCAGAGAATTGAACCCTTTGGATTTTTTACCAACTGGCGGACGGCCAGGTATTCGAGAATGCGATCCTTAATCTTTTCGAGGCCGTAGTGATCTTCGTTAAGAACTTCTTCGGCCTTGCTGAGATCCTTGATCTCTTTCGACTTTTGCTTCCAGGGCACGCTCACCAGCCAATCGATGTATGTCCGCGACACGGTGCCTTCAGCGGACATCGGTGGCATGGCTTCAAGCCGGTGCAATTCCTGAAGCGCCTTCTCTTTCGCTTCCTCGGTCATGCCGGCTTCTTCGATCTTTTTCTTCAGCTCGTCGAGCTCAGCGCGCTCATCCTTGCGGCCCAGTTCTTTGTGAATCGCTTTGATTTGCTCGTTGAGGTAGTACTCTTTCTGCGCCTTCTCCATCTGACGCTTTACGCGCGTTTGGATCGTGCGGTCGAGCTGCCGTTTCTCGAGCTCCATTTCCAGAATCTCAATCAAACGCGCAAGCCGAGCGTGCGTTGAGAAAAGCTCTAACAGCCCCTGCTTGTCTTCCACCGAGATTCGCAGCTGCGAAGCCAGCGCGTCTGCCATGTGCGAAGCGTCGGCGTTGCGCATCGCGGTTTGCAGCGCATCAGGCTGAATGTCGGGGGCGAGGCGGAGATGCTGCTCAATTAGTTGCGCGACCTTTTGCACGAGAGCGTCAGTCCGCACACCTTCTTCACTGACGATGGGCGCGCGACGCACGAGCGCGGTGAACGCACCGTCATTGTTCTCGACACGAATCGTCGTGGCGCGTTCGCGGCCTTCGACAACGACCTTGATTTGACCGTTCTCCTGCTTCTGCGACTGCAGAATCCGCGCGATCGTGCCGACTCGATAAATTTGTTCGGGCGAGGGCTCATCGACCGTTGCGTCGTGCTGGGTCGAAAGAAAAATCGTACGATCTGATGCCAGCGCCATTTCCAGCGCGCGCACCGAGCCGGGCCGGCCGATTTTGAATGCGACCTTGGTGAACGGGAAAATTACGACGTCGCGAATCGGCACCATCGGGTAGCGCGCGATGTCAGCGGGGGTTCGGTCCGAATATTCTTCCATGATTGATTACTGCGGAATGAACGAGAAAACTCCTGGAGATTGCTGCGGAACAGTCAACTAAACGACGAATACGGCCATAACTCTCAAATTCACCGCGGGTCGCTCAGGTGGCGAAAAAAGCCAGTGACCATTGTCGCCTCGCGCTTTGGTAACCAGTCGTGATTGTAAACGATATTACATCGTCGCGCTACCACGAATCTCAAGTCGGGGATTCGGATTTCTGCGATTAGGCGTTCAAATTCACTGGCTCAGATGGCAAAGCCGCAGAGGGTCTAAACGCTGACTAGGTTTTCAGTTCGTCTTTCATATTGAGATTTCGAATCAGCCGGTGCAGGTAATTGGGATGTAGGTTGAGTAACTTTGCCGCCGCAGTGTAATTCCCGTTTGCCTGTTTCATGGCATCGGTAATCATTCGCTTCTTAGTCTGTACGACCTGCTCGTGGTAGCTGGAAGCCTCTTCGCTGGAAACCGTCGCATCGGCCTCGACCACCGCTTCGGGAAGATCGTCAGCCAGAATTTGCTCGGTTGTGCCAAGTACCACCGCCCGCTCGATCGCGTTTTCCAATTCACGGACGTTGCCGGGCCAGTCGTAAATCATCAAGCGCTTCCGCGCTTCCGAAGAAATCCCCATCACGCGGCGGTTGCACTTTTCGGCGTATTTTCGCGCGAAATAATTGGCGAGCAGCGGAATATCGTCGCGGCGCTCGCGCAGTGTCGGCATAGTCAACTTGACGACGTTGAGGCGGAAGTACAAATCCTGCCGGAAGGCACCTTTCTTGATCGCGTCTTCGAGATCGCGATTGGTCGCCGCCAGCAATCTGA
>DATEPC010000033.1:0-12182 GCA_035273405.1 Pyrinomonadaceae bacterium
GCCGCGGCAAAGACAAAGTTGGATTTGTGATCGCTGCGCCCGGGCTGCATCAGAATCCGCAACGCATCGCTGAACTTCTCGCCGCGCCGCCGGACGATTTGGAAAGTCAGTTCCGGGCGACGTACACGTCTCTGCTCAATTTACTCGACGCGTTCGGCAGCTTTGCGCAGGTGCGCGATATTGCTGAGCGAAGCTTTGCTTACCGCAATCTGCTGCCGCGTATCCACGCGCTCGAAAAACAGCGCGAAGCAAACAAGAAACGAATCTTTGAGGGGCTCGCGCAAGCAGGGATCAGCTTGCCGGTTGAGAGTGTTTTAGCGCTTGAGCGGCTGGCAAGTGCGCGCTCGCGCTTGTTGGAAGGCGCGCCGCAGACGCGCCGCGAGATGCGGCAGCGATGGCTGAACAAAGTGGCGCAGCCGGGACGCGTCGTCGCGGTCGGGCGCAGCGGCCGGCGGCTGGCGCTTGTGATCACGCGCACGCCCGACGGTGTCACTGCGATGCGGGAAGACGGACGGTTTGCATCCTTTCCTTTGCAACGCGTCGGCCGCGTGTTCGCGCCCATTTACTCAACACGACCGGAAAAGGCCGACGAAGCTTTCGATCAGATTCATGATCGGGGTCAGGAACTCGCGCTGCCCGAACCGCGTTTGCGCGATGAGCAAGCCGGAGAAGCTGACGCTCTCAATATCCTAAACGATGCCATCGATTCATTAGCGCCAGGCGATGCCGGCCGCGAGGCGATCGTGCAAACGCTTTGGTCGCTTCACCCCGAGGCGGCGGCCGTCGAAAATGCCAACCGGCAGATCGAGCGCCTGCGTGCTGAAATTTGGGAGCCCTTCGAACGTTGCGCGACCGTACTTGAAAGGTTCGGCTATCTCGACTTTGCGAAGGAACAGGTTACTGAACGCGGCAAGTGGCTCGCGGACTTGCGCGTCGATCGGCCTTTGTTGATCGGCGAAGCTTTACAGCGCAACTTGTTTGCTTCGCTTGATGTCACGCGCACCGCTGCGCTGATTGCCGCGCTCGCAGCTGATGAGGATCGGGACTACGGAGAGCTTGAGCTTGAAGACGCGATTGTGAGTCTGCTCGTACAGTTCGAAGAGATCTCGTTCGAGGTTTCGAACGAAGAATGGAAGCAGGGGATTGAAGCTGCGCCGGAGATCAACTTCTCGGCCGCGGCCGCCGCCCTGCACTGGGCCGGCGGAATCCATTGGCAGGAGCTGGTGCACGAAACGCGCGCCGAGGAAGGCGACCTCGTGCGACTTTTGTCCCGTACCGGCGAGGCCCTGCTGCAAATTGCCGGATTGCGGGACACGCATCCGCAGGCGGCCGCGCTCGCGGCCCAGGCCGCGGAAATTGTCCTGCGCGAACCCGTAAGGTAAGCGCGTGTCGGCTAGGGACGAGGTCAGTACCCGGAGCGGTAGCGACGGGGTAAGAGCGACGGAACGCGGTCGCTACCGCTCCCGGTACTGACTCCATCACCGACAGGACCGCCTCAGCACACCGCAACGTCCCTGTGTTAGAATCCATTCAATGGAAGTCCTCTTAGCAAACGAATACGGATTTTGTTTTGGCGTCGAACGCGCCGTGGAAATGGTTGAAGACGCGCTCGGAGTTGGCGCGCCGGTGCGCACGCTTGGGCCGCTGATTCACAACACGCAGGAAATGCAGCGGTTAGAGTGCGAAGGCGTCGAAACAATCCAGGATCCCGACCAAGTCAAAGCTGACGAGATTGCGGTGATTCGCGCGCATGGCGTTACGCCGCAGGTGCAGGCCGAACTGGAAAGACGCGCGGCGCAGGTTGTGGACGCGACTTGTCCGTTTGTGACTCGCGTGCAACGTCTCGCAGAGCGTGCCGCCAAGGGCGGCCGGCATGTCATCGTCGTGGGAAATCCGGATCATCCCGAGATGATTGGCGTCGTAGGTTACGCGCCGGACAACACGTACGTGGTGCGCGATGCGGCTGAAGTTGCGGCTTTGCCGCCATTGCACGCGCCGTTGGTGGTTTCGCAGACGACGTTGAAGCTCAAGACATTTCTCGATGTTGCTGAAGCGGTCAAAGCAAAAGCCGATGCCGAGCCGGAGGTCGTGAACACTATTTGTTCAGCCACGCGTGATCGACAGGATGCCGCGCGCGCGCTCGCGGGACTGGTGGACGTCTTCTACATCATCGGTGGCAAGCACTCTTCAAACAGCATCAAGCTGCTCGGCGTCTGCGAAGAGCAATGCGTGAAGAGTTTCCTGATCGAAACTCAGGACGAGATCAATCCGACCGACCTGCAAGGCGCGAAACGCGTCGGTGTCACGGCGGGCGCATCCACTCCGAACTGGCTCATCGACCAGGTCGTCAGCCGGCTGAAAGAGATCGGCAACGGATCTCAGTTAGTGAACTAATCTCAAGCTAAGTCTTCCACCACCGTCATGCCAGAATCATGGAAGTGCGCAGAGTGCGGCCTTGTCAATTTTGCGTCTGACGCCAATTGCAAACGCTGCGCGGCGGCTCGCGATCTGGCGGGAGTAGTTACCAACACTCCACCGCCGGGAATCGTTCTAGAGGACGGTTATGTGCTGCCGCCGCCTCCGACGATCGGAGGTGTCTGGCGCGATAACACAACTCTGGTGATGACGAAGGATGCTTCGCTACCTGACCAGTGCGTTAAGTGCAATGCGCCCGCTAATGGGTCCCGGCTCAAACGAAGTCTGTCCTGGCATCATCCGGCTTTATATTTCGTGATTCTGGTGGCTTGGATAATTTATGTGGTGCTCGCGTTAACTTTGAGTAAACGCGCTACAGTCTATCTGGGACTGTGCCCTGAACACATTCAACGGCGAAAGAACTTGTTGATGTTAGGCTGGGCGATGCTGGCGATCGGTTTAGTGACAACCTTCATCGCCTTCGCAAACGAATATGTAGGATTTGGTTTGATTGGCCTGATATCGTTTGTCGTCGCAGTCTTCTGGCTGGTAATTGTTTCCCGGGTAGTTAAGGTAAAGAAGATCGACGATCGCTACGTGTGGTTAACCGGAATAGACGCAAATTATTTGGCCCAGTTGCCTAACTTGCAGTCTCAAATTTAGTAATCATGAACTCTGAATCCGTTCGCGCCCACTGTCTCTCGTTTCCGCACGCGACAGAGAATGTTCAATGGGGCAACGATCTCGTTTTTAAGATTGCCGGGAAGATGTTTGCGGTGATGGTGCTGGAACCGCCAGCGAAATACGTGCTGTCGTTCAAGTGCACCGAAGAGAAATTTAACGAGCTTACAGAACAGGACGGAATCGATCCAGCGCCTTACATGGCCCGGAATAAATGGGCGGCGCTGGAACGATTTGATGTGTTAAGCGATCGCGAACTGAAGGAACTGCTGCGAAACTCCTACCAACTCGTCTTTGACAAGCTGCCCAAGAAGCTTCGCACGCAACTGGCCGGAGAAGCTGACGCTCGTCCCAGCCAGTCGCGCGGACACAAGAAAAATTCTTAGGAAATCTTCAGCGAGTCGAGGAACTTCGTCGCATTCGACTTATCGCCTTTGCCCTTCTCGCTCAAATACAACGTCTGAATCAAGCGCGGCTTGGCCCAGTACATGCGGATGGTGAACTCGATGTCCTTGCCGTCCTTGCTGCCTTCGCCGATCAGTTCGGTGCCGGGGTGTCCGTTGACGGTGACGTCGCGCTGGCTGGTCACCTTGCCGTCGATGTTTTTAACCGCGCCATCGGACGCGCCTTTGAGAAGCACTTTAGGATCGATGTTCAGACTTGCGACGGCCGCGGGAAATTCGTGAAAAGCCGCAACGTAAGCCTCGGCGCCTTTGTCGAGCGTGAGCATTTGCCCGGTGGCTTTACCCGTGCCGGTCGGAATGTCCTGCGATTGCTTCGTCGGTTTGCCCGGCATATCAACCGTGATGCCGCCCTCGGTTACTGTTTCCCACTTTTGGCCGCTTAAAGACGAACAAGCAAGCACGACGGCGAGCGGAAACGCCAGGATGATAAGTCTCTTCAATTTCTGAATCCTCACTTTTACGATTTGTGAACTGCGGCGCAGAGTGTGTCACAGACCGGCCAAAGGACAAAGCAGAACCTTTTACCGGGTAGGAAATTTCAGTTTTCTTTGCGCCCGCTCAGCGACCGCCGCGTCTCAGCGGTAATAATTCTGGTTCAAAACACACTCACCGCAGAGACGCAGAGAACGCAAAGGTTTGCGCAGAGCTCAACTCAGCACACTTAGCGGGTGACATTTATCTCGCGCGTCGTCGAGTTGTAGCCACCGTTTTCGACCAGGTTGTCGGACTTATCGACCAGCTCCAACTTGATCGTGTGCTTGCCGGCGGTCCATCCGCTTAACCAGATAGGCTGCCAGACATCGATGAACCTCGGCGTGCCGCCGTCGATCGTGTAGCGCACGCGATACTCGCCGCCTCCATCACTTTGTAGTTTGCCGTTAGTGAGCCAGAAATCGATCATGATTGGGTCGGCCTCGGCTCCGGCGTATTCACCTTTCGGCCGGCTGTAAGTCAGCAGCGGTTTTTTGAGATCCAGATCGCCGGCCGTACTCGCCGTGACGTCTTTGCCTTCCCGAGCAGCCGAGGGGCTCGCGTTCGCAGTCGGACTTTGCGCAGGAGCCATCACCTGACCGTTATTCGTGGTTGTGGGTTTCGAAGGATCGCCGCCGCCTTTCACCGTAAACGTCACGATTTGAAACGCGCCATCGTTTTTATAGCTCTCATGCCAGGGCCGCGAAGGAAAGGCGCGCAAAGTGTGCTTGCCTTCCGCGACGTTTCGCAGCTCGAACGGTTGATCCAAATTGTAGTATGCCTCGTAAGGTTGATTGTCGAGGATCACGTGAATGTGGTTGCCTTTACCGGTCGCGGGATCCTTGTGCGGAGCGTAGCCCTTCAAGTCGCCGTCTAAATGTAACTTCACCTCGACGGTGGAGCCATTGATAGTCGAATTGTTCGCGGGCGCGACCACGTGCAGATTGGGCTTGGCCTGATCCTGTTCGCCGCGCTGCTTCACCAAATCTTCGATTGTTTGCGGGCGCGGCACGACCGTCAGTTCCTTCACGATTGGCGGCGCGGCCGTAGTTGTAGCAGCCGTGTTTGAATTTTCATTAGTTGTCGTGCAGTTCGTTAATGCGAGGCAAACTACTGAAAAAGTGAGCAGTCGCTTAGCAGGCTTCGGAATTATCATCATGCCCTCCGAAAGATATCTGGATTGAAACGGTTTCCGATGCTTATCACAAAAGACGAGCAAGTAACAAACTTGCGCAATCATGCGGTGACCGGTTTCGCCGTCGGCCCGTCTAGCCTTTCTTCGACCGCGCTCCAATCAATATTCGAGAAGAACGCTTCAATGTACTTAGGCCGATCCGCCGGTTTGTAATCAAGAATGAAGGCGTGCTCCCAGACATCCATCACGAGAATCGGATTGAAGCCCGCCACGTTACCGACCTCATGCAGCGTAATCCAATGGTTCGATAGCCTGCCGTTCGAAGGGTCTTCGTAACAGATGGCCCAGCCGACGCCGCGCATCTTGCCGGTGCTGACGAAGTTCGCTTTCCAAGTGTCGTAGCTGCCGAAAGATTCTTCCGCTGCCTGCCGGAACCCCGTCTTGCCGGTTGGGTCGCCGGTGCCGCCGCCGCTCGTCAGATTCTCGAAATAATATTCGTGCAGCACCATGCCGTTATATTCAAAGCCGAGACGGCGAGTCAGTTCTGAGTACTCCGCGAACTCTTCCTGATCGACTTTGGCGTCCTTGATGAACTCGGCGATTCTCTCGTTCAGCTTGTTCGTTTCTTTGACGTAACCCTCGTAGAGCTTGAAATGCATCTCGATCGTTTCGTCTGAAATGCCCTTCAAATTGCTGAGATCGAACTGCTGCGGTTTGTAAGTCGGAAACATGTCTTCCTCCGGTGTGCGGTACGCACGCCTCCCGGCGTGCAGCACGCGAGACGCGTGCGTACCTAAACTACCAATTTAGCGAAATATGCGGCTGAAATGTCTCAAAGGCATGGAGAGGTTTCACTAATCCTGTTACATAAAAAGCAAAAGGCACGACGTGATGCCGTGCCCTTTGGGTTGGTAAGCACTTCATTCGGTACCTGGCCGCTGCCTGCGGAGCACGCCGAAGGCGAGCGTACCTCCTACCCCAGCCTGCCGCTGAAGATTAGCCAATCCCCATGTGAGGTGGCCATCAAAAGCAACATCGGCAGCGATAACCACGCGTTGACACGCGAACCGATGAAGGCCTGGCGTGCGAGTTCAGGCGCGGCGGGCGGTCCGCCTTGCAAGCCTGCGATGATTCGCTTGTTGGCCGGCCAAATAATCCCCCAAACGTTCAGCATCATCAGAATACCGTAGGCGCCGCCGACGCCGATCGAAAGGGTCTTGTTGCTCGTCCATTCGGGTGTGAGCATTGCCGGAAAGAACCTCAGCAGCCCGAACGTGAACACGGCCACGAGAATGATCATGACGATGGCGAACACGCGTCCGTCTTTGATCAGCGCCGGAACCTTTTTGATGATCAGGAACTGAATCAAGAAAAGGAGGATGGGATAGCCCAGCCAGAACAGAAGGATCTTCCAAACATTCGCCTGCTGGCCGCCCAGGTTGTTCGCATTGTTCACGTCGGTCTTGAGAATGTACATGGCGAAGTATGCGAGACCGAAGAACACCGTAATCACCGCGCCCCAACGGAAAAACCAAAGCGCCGGCAGCAGCAAATCCGGATTCACTTTTTTCTTTGTGTCCACGTCCAGCTTCTTTTGCAGCGGCACGTTGACGAGGTTGAAGAAGTAAAGCAGTCCGATCCAGGTGATGCCCGCAACGAAGTGGAGCCAGCGAAACGAGATGCGCATCAGTTCCTGCGCATCCGGAGCCTTAAAGATGCCGTCGAGCATCGCCAGACTGACGGGAAGATGGACAGTCGCATCAATCAACATACATACCTCCAGCGGAAGTCAGTCCGCGAGACGGCGAGACTGACAAATTGTGCAGATTGTTAGTTATTGCGAGCGAAGATTACACCCAGACGCGTGCGGGCGCAACAGTTTTGCAAGACGCAGTTCGAAGGCAAATGCTTGCGAGGCCCAATTCGTTGCGTAAAGATAGTCAGGCATGAAAAGGACGACTGTCTTTGCTGGATTGGTTTTGCTTGCCGTACTCAGTTTAGGCGTGGGCGAGATTACAGAACCGCGAGCAGTAGCGAGCGGGACAAACACGCGACTGCGGCTCAATGAAAGTTGTGTTCTTAACCCGCTCGCTACAGCTCGCGGTTCTGTAACGCAAGTGGCCCAGCGTCCTGGCGCGGGCTCTGCGGCGACAGGAAGGACGTTGACCGTCGTTACTGAACCGGCAGCGATTGTTTGGCTCGACGAAGTGCGCAGAGGAACCACGGACGAGAGTGGAAAGCTCGCGCTTTCGAAAGTAACGGCCGGTGCGCATACGTTACGCGTGCGTGCTAACGGCTTCAAAGAAATCACAATGCCGGTTGCGGCCGCTGCCCGCGGCGAGATCCCGGTTCGACTGACGCGAACTACTGATCAGGCCGAATTGATCTTTCAACGCGCCGAGACTGCACGCGAATCGGCGAGGACCGACGAGAGCAGACAGCAGGCGGCTGAGCTTTACCGGCAAGCTCTTCAGGCTCGCGCGGCATTTCCCGCCGCGCACGTTGGCCTGGCCCGCGTGCTCTTGGATCTGAACAACAGCGATGGGGCGCTTAACGCGATCGAAGCAGCCCGCGGCACTCGCCCGTCGTACCCAGAGGCGTCGGCGGTCGAGGGCCGCATCTATCGCGAAATTGGCCAGACCGATGAGGCGATCGGCAGCTTCAACCGTGCGATTCGTGAGAGCCGCGGCTTTCAACCCGAGGCGCACGTCGGTCTCGGGCGCATCTATGAAGAGAAGGGCGAGTACGAGTTGTCGGCGCGCGAATTTCAAATTGCGGTGAACCAACTCGCCGACACCGAGCCGATCATCTACCAGATGCTCGGTGCTGCTTACGAAAAAGCCGGCAATCCGAAAGAAGCTATCGTTGCTTACGAAAATTACTTGCGTCTCGCGCCCAACGGCTCGCTCGCGCCGGCCGTGCAATCGATTGTCGAGCAACTGAAATCCGCACCACCACCAGAATATTAGCCACAGATTTACACGGATAGACACAGATAAAGCCAAGTGAAATAATGAGCGATTCTTAGGCACTTTTCTTCTTATCCGTGTGAATCTGTGTTTATCTGTGGCTGATTTCATGAGTACACCCGCACGCTCAACTTCCCGTCACGTTTCTCGCAAAGCGAGTCTATTTACCGAATCAGTGATTCGCGAGATGACGCGCGAGGCTATGAAGTATGGCGCGGTGAACCTGTCGCAAGGCTTCCCGGATTTTCCTGCGCCGGAAGACATCAAGCGCGTCGCGATGCAGGCCATCGCCGACGATGTGAACCAGTACGCGATCACCTGGGGCGCAAAAGATTTTCGTGAAGCGATCGCGAAGAAGACGGAGTGGTATCTCGGCCTCGACATCGATCCGGAAAGGGAAATCACAGTCACCTGCGGCTCAACCGAAGCAATGATCGCGGCCATGATGGCGACCGTCGATCCAGGCGAAGAAGTGATCGTCTTCGAACCCTACTACGAAAATTACGCTCCCGACGCGATTCTGTCGGACGCAAAGCCGCGCTACGTGCCATTGCGCGCGCCGGATTGGACTTTCGACCGCGATGAGCTGCGAGCGGCGTTCAATCCCAAAACGAAAGCAATCATCATCTGCAATCCGAACAATCCGACCGGCAAGGTGTTCACGCGCGCCGAGATGGAATTCATCGCCGGTCTCTGCCAGGAATTCGACGCGCTGTGCTTCACCGACGAGATTTACGAACACATTTTATATCCTCGTGAAGGCGCTGAGATCGTGCACATCTCGATGGCCCAAATCGAAGGCATGCGCGAACGCACCGTGATCGTGAACTCGATGTCGAAGACTTATTCCGTCACCGGCTGGCGCGTCGGTTACTGTATCGCCAGCCCTGAAATCACCAGCGCGATTCGGAAAGTGCATGACTTCCTGACTGTTGGCGCCGCCGCGCCTTTGCAGGCCGCAGGTGCTTACGCCCTAGCACTTCCGCCGTCCTACTACGATCATTTACAAGCTGACTATCGCCTGCGCCGCGATCTAATTTTGCCGGAACTGGAGAAGGCGGGTTTCAAGACTTTTAGTCCTGACGGCGCTTACTACGTCATGACGGACATCAGCGGTTTTGGTTTCAAAGACGATATCGAGTTCACGCGGCATCTGATTCGCGAAGTCGGCGTCGCCTGCGTTCCCGGCTCGAGCTTTTACTCTGCCGCCGCGTCGGGACTCGGCTCCCAGCAAGTGCGTTTCTGCTTTTGTAAAAAAGACGAGACACTCATGCTGGCGAGTGAGCGACTGGAGAAACTGCGAGCGTAAGCGCGCTTTTCATTATGAAAAAACTCATCACTCTTTCCCTGATCCTTGCTGCATCGACGCTGTCGATTTCTTACGCCCAACAAGTCGCCGATCCAAATTTCAGCACCAAGGTCGATCGTCCGGCATACAAGAAAAAAGGGGCCTAAGGTTCTCTTTGACGAGGCGCACAATAATTTTCACACCGCCAGCGGACGCTATAAACCCTTGGCCGATCTGATCACGAGTGATGGCTATCAGGTGACGTCGAACAAACAGAAGTTTTCCGCGGCCACGCTGAAGGTTTTGACATCCTCATAATTGCCAATGCCATGGGCGCTCCGCAGATGAATACGCCTGAGGCATCAAATCCGGCTTTTACGGCTGAAGAATGCGATGCCGTCCGCGATTGGGTAAGGCAAGGCGGCGCGTTGCTTTTGATTGCCGACCACGCGCCCGTGGGAGGGGCTAATCAGATTCTCGGTGAGCGGTTCGGTATTAACATGAGCAAGCAGTACACCGCGGATGAGAAGAACTTCGAGAAAGAGACCCAGAACCCAGGTTTCATCGTGTACACGCGAGAGAGTGGACGCCTGGCTGATCATGCGATTACCCGCGGACGCCGGTCGGAAGAACGTGTGAATAAGGTTATCGCGTTTACCGGACAGTCGCTTAAGGGGCCCGCGTCCAGTTTTGCTTTCATGAGACTAGCCGATACAGCGCAAGACCTAATGCCGGGCCGCGACAGTAAACCTATATCGGCCGCCGGACGATCTCAGGGCATCGCGATGAAGTTCGGTAAGGGTCGCGCCGTTTTTCTTGGTGAGGCGGCGATGCTTTCAGCCCAACTTGCCGGCCCGAATCAAATGAAGTTCGGAATGAACCGTCCCGGAATTGATAACCGGCAACTGGCACTGAACATCATGCACTGGCTGTCCGGTGTCTTGCGGTGACGCACTCAATGCTTGACCTTGGGGGGCGCGAGGCCTAGCATAACTTCACAATCCCCCTTAACAATTTGGAGTCGAAGCATGAGTAAGGAGGTTACTCTCATGGCTGAAGAAAATGCCGCAAAATGTGCGCACCCCGCGTGCGATTGTGCGCCTGAAAAGGACAGCAAATACTGCAGCGAATACTGCAAAGAAGCCGAGAAATCGCACGTCATGGAAATAGGGTGTGGCTGCCAGCACGCCGGTTGTTGAAGCGGTTCTCGGCAGCGAGACACACAAACTGGTAATGAGTCGTCGAGAACTTCTTTGCCTTGCCGTTCTTCCGGTGAGGCGTCTGCGCTCCGTGAACTGTCGGGCCGTCTTACACGTTGCGATCTGTTAGGTTTCCTCCGCGCCTCTTTTGCTACCGGCGGCGACGCGACTGACAGCGTTGCCGCTTTTCTTCATGGAGTGCGGCGGCTTGACGCCGCTTTCGGTGAGTTGTTCGCATCTGCTCAAAATGAAAAGCAAAGCGCCGTCAGGCCGGGGCACTCCCCATAGAGCCGGACATTGCGTTGACAGGGCGAACGCGCTTTGTTAGCGTGACTCCGCCGAGATTCACCAGGCCATGCCGGCGTTTTCATTGAAGGCGCCGGCCTTCATTATGCCGACCAAAATCGCGCGATTTAAGGCCAGCAGCGGCGTACTTACCGTTTTGCTGGTGCTGTGCCTGGCGACTCAGTCCGCCTGCAACCTGTTCGGTAGGTTTGCGAAGAAATCAGTCGAAGTTGAAAGACTTCTGACACCGGTGGCTGATGCTGACACACCGCAACTCATCGCTATGGTGAACACCCTGGCGGCTGTCCGCTCGATTCGCGCCAAAGTTGACATTCAATTCGAGGACACGTCATTCGCGACGGCGGGTATCGCTGAGAAATATCGCACCGCCGACGGACAAATCATCGTGCAGCGGCCCGGCAAGGTTTACCTGATTGTGCAGGCGCCGTTCGTCGCTTCGGACATCGCGCGGATGACTTCCGACGGCGAGCATTTTCGGATTGCGATCTTCCAGGGCGAAGCGAAATACAAAAAATTCGTGCGCGGTACGAACTCGGCGGTGTACTCGAAATTAAATGGGACCAGCGACGAGCCGGTTAAAGGAAAAGCGAACACGGAAGCGCAGACCGTGAAGGCTCTGTCGAATTTGCGGCCTCAGCATTTTACGGACGCCGTCTTGATTCGCACCATCGACACGAAAGCGCCCGGGTTGATGTATGCCCGCAGCGAGTTCTTTCAATCAGAGCAGGATCCGGACAGCAAGAAGCGTGTAGTGCGCGGCTACTATTTCCTCGACGAGTTGCAAACTTTGGGGGATGGCTCGGCGCGGCTGCTGCGAAGATTCTGGTTTAATCGCGTGGGGGACGTTTATTTTTCGCGGCTGCAAACCTTTGACGACCGCGGTGCGCTAATCACCGACGTCACCTATTCAGACTTCAAACCCGTGGGCGAACAGGGCGTCACCCTGCCGACCAAAATAAGCTTGACTCGTCCACAGGATCATTACCAGCTCAGTCTTACCTACCAATCTCCTGAATCCGTTGTGCTCGATCGCGACTACCCGCCTGACGTGTTCGTGCTGGAAAACGCGACCAATCTGCCCGAAGTCGATCTTGACGCGCCAAAGAAGCCCTGAAGCACGCGCAAATTCCGTAGTTCATTCCGTCGCCCGGGAAGACGACTCGTTAGGCGAACGCGGGGCGTTGGGTTAATATTTTGCGTTTGTAAAGGGCATGAAAGTCTTCGACAGTCTGGTTACCTCAAACGTCCGGCAGC
>DATEPC010000034.1:0-2153 GCA_035273405.1 Pyrinomonadaceae bacterium
TAGTAGTCAGTAGTCAGTAGTCAGTAGTCAGTAGTCAGTAGTCAGTAGTCAGTAGTCAGTAGTCAGTAGTCAGTAGTCAGTAGTCAGTAGTCAGTAGTCAGTAGTCAGTAGTCAGTTCCAGAAAGCTTCAACGGCATTCGCAACCTACCACTGACTACTGACAACTGACAACTGACCACCCAAAAAGAGAGGCGGGCGACCCTCGCAATCGCCCACCTCGTCTCAACTTGTCTCACCTTTTGAGAAAAAGGGGGGCCAAGTGAGGTTGGGCACTATATACCCATGACCCTGCGGCTGCAAGAGTTTAGGCGCTCTGACGCAGCCCGGTTAGTGCCCACCACTGACGACAGTTATAATGGTCGCGAACTTAATTGAAGGATTAATATCAATGCCTAAAATCAGCGACATTCAGGAAACACCGAACCCCAACGCCGTGAAGTTCATTCTGCGCGAGCCCGTCACAAGCGGCGTCGCGCGTCAGTTTGGCTCAGCCGACCAGAGCCAGGGCGATTCGCTGGCGAAGTCCCTGTTCGAGATAGGCAATGTTGTCTCGGTCTTTTACATGGACAACATGGTCACAGTTGAAAAGGAAGATGTGGCCGACTGGGATGATCTCTTGCCGGCGCTCGCCGTACCGATCAGGGCTGCTGAATCCGCCGCTGCGGCTTCGGACAATGGAGCGGCCGCCGCGGTTGGAGGCGCCATCGCTGCCGTTACGAGCGATGACCCGCGCCTGTTGAAGATTAACGAGATCCTCGACGAGAAGGTCCGCCCTTACCTGGCGGGCGACGGCGGCTATCTGGAAATCATCGACCTGAAAGACCAGACGCTCACAATCCGTTACCAGGGCGCCTGCGGCAGTTGTCCAAGTTCGCTGACCGGCACGCTTATGTCCATCGAAAGCATGCTCAAGACTGAAGTCGATCCTGAATTAGAAGTCGTGGCGGTCTAGGTTCATCCTCCCTCTCCCTCTGGGAGAGGGTTAGGGTGAGGGCTTAGCGTGCACAAGGATATTTATTTTTACTCCGCGAGGCATAGCCTCGCGAGATTAGTATTTAAAAATATTGCGCTAAGCTTCGCACCCTCACCCAGCCCCCTCCCAAAGGGAGGGAGTTGCGCGCATCTTGCGCGCAAATAATAACAACACGAAGCCGTCAGGATGACGGCGCACCGCAGGTAACATGCCTGAGCTCCAAATTATCGGAACCATCGTTCTCCCCGACGCGTTTTTATCATCACCGCACGTTCGTCCGACTGATTTTTCCGGAGAATTTAAGATGAGCCGACTTTGCCTGCTTTCCCTGCTGTTGCTTCTTACCATTTCGCCGATAGCGGCCGGCCAGTCTGCCGAACCGGGCAAACCGTCACCTTCGGAGATTGCCAAGGGTAAGAATGAGAATGATGCCGAAGCCGAGCGCCTGTTGCGCGAGCGACGCGCCAATGCCCAGTCGCTCCTCATCTCGCTCGCGGCCGACGCAGCGACGTACACCGACCAGCGATTGCGCGCGCGGACGTTGGCGCGAATTGGCGACGCGCTCTGGGAAAATGATCCAGACCGCGCACGCGCGATGTTCCGAAAGGCCTGGGATGCGGCCGAAGCGGTAGACGCAGAGAGCCGGACCATCACCTTGAATGAAATCAAGGAGCAGCAAGCGCGCCGTGGCAGCGCCGCAGTTGCCGGTCGCGGCAGCATCCGGAACGAAGTCTTGCGCCTCGCCGCGCGTCGCGATCGCAAGCTGGGCGAAGAGTTACTCGCGAAACTGACCAGCGATAGGCAGGAAGAAGCAAAGGAAACCGCAGATCGCAATCGTTCAAATCTGTTCGATACGCCCGAGGCGATTTCTCAGAGATTGAATCTCGCGCGGCAACTACTCGAGTCCGACGTCGAGCGGGCGATTCAGTTTGCGGATCCGGCGCTCATGACACTGACCCGCGAAGCGATCGATTTTCTTTCCTACCTGCGCGAAAAGGACGCTGTCTCAGCCGATCGCCGCTACGCCGCGCTGCTCGGGCGAGCCTCAGGCGATTTACAGGCTGACGCGAATACGATCTCTTTGCTTTCAACATATCTTTTTACCCCGCACGTCTTTGTGACTTTCACTGGTGGCGGATCTTCGAACACGCAGACTTCGCGAGGCAGCGGGCCACCGGAA